>NZ_JBQCEE010000301.1:0-30691 GCF_051960575.1 Jatrophihabitans sp. | reverse complement strand
ACGGTGCGGATCACCGTCACCGACACCGGGCCGGGTATCGCGCCCGAGCACCTCGACCGGCTCTTCACGCCGTTCGACCGGCTCGGCCGCGACTCCGACGAGGGCATCGGGCTCGGGCTGCCGCTGGCCCGCGGCCTCACCGAGGCGATGGGCGGCCGTCTCCAGGTCGAGAGCGTGCTGGACGAGGGCACCAGGGTCAGCCTGGTGCTCCCGTCTGGCAGCAGTGCGTGATCGACACCCGTCCGAGCCGGTGCAGGCCGGTCGGAACGGGTGTCGATCACGCTGGTGCGGCTACCCGGCCGCGGCGGCCAGCGCCGGCACGAACCGCGCCGCGTCGACCGTGCCCCAGCCGGAGGCCAGGTCGTAGCCGGTCGTCGCCGCCGGGCCGGTCACCCCGCCGAAGGAGATGTCACCGGTCGTCACGTCGACGACGCCCTGCCGCGCGCGCCCGTGGATGCCGTCGTAGATCGCGTTGTTGATGGTGCCGAGCCGGTGGCCGGCCACCTGTGCCGCGAGCGCGACGATGCCCGAGAAGAGCGGCGACGCCTCGCTCGTGCCGCCGACGATGTGCCAGCCGACGCGTCCGGGCTGGAAGCTGTAGTAGAAGACCGCGCCGCCGTCGACGGCCGCGGACATCGAGATGTCCGGGGTGCCCCGGCTGGCGCCGACGATCGACCGCTCGCGGTTCTGGAACGGCGGGCGGGCGAAGACGTGGCTGAGCCCGCCGCCGGCGGCGCCGTAGCCGTCGTTCCAGACCTGGTCCGGCGCGATGCGGTTGCCCGCGGCGTCGAGGTGCAGCTGCGTGCCACCGATGCTGGTGACGAGCGGGTCGCTCGACGGCCACGAGTTGACCGGGTTCGGGTAGAGCGACGACCCGTCGGAGGTGTAGTTCGTGACCCCGGTGTCGCCGGACGACGCCAGCACCGTGACCCCGTGCCGCTTCGCGTTGATGAACGCCGAGCGCAGCGCGAGCAGCGACTGCGTCGAGGGGAAGGTCTCCTCGGTGGCCCCGAAGCTCTGCGTGATGACGTCCGCGAGGTGGTGGTCGATGACGAAGTTCTCGGCCTGCACGATCTCGGGGAAGCCGGTGATGCCCTCGGTCTCGGCGACGGGCGTCTCGACCAGCAGGAGCTTCGCGTCCGGCGCGATGGCGTGGGCGTACTCGACGTCGAGCGTGGTCTCGGTCGCCCAGCCGAGCTGCGTGCCGTCGGTGTTGTCGAACGGCGGCACGGTGCCCGCGGGCTGGATGATCTGCAGGTCGGGGTCGGGCAGGCCGTAGGTCTGGTCGAAGACGTGCAGGTCCTGCGCGATGGTCGGCGAGCCGAAGGCGTCCACGATCGCGATCGTGCGGCCGGCACCGGTGACGCCGCGCGCGTAGAGGGGCTTGAGGTCGTAGGCCTGCTGGTACTGCAGCGGCGAGTAGCAGCTGATGCCGAGGTTGGCCTGGCAGTAGGCGGTGTCGGGCGGGAAGGTCAGGTTCGCGGCGAGCACGTGGCCGGTGGCCGCGGGCACGGGACGGACGGTGTGGGCGCTGCGGCCCCCTGCCGCGGTGGCCGAGGCCGTGGCGGTGGTGCCGGCCGCGACGGCGGTCGTCGCCAGGACGGCCGCGGTGGCGACCGCGATCCGGCGGCGGTGGTGCTGCTCGAGCTGCATGGATGCGCTCCTCGGGTCAGATGCCGGCGCGGATGCACCGGCCGAGGGCGAATGCTGCACCTCCACCCAAGCCAGCGCAAGGGCGCCCGAAGGCCTTGAAACGGACGGTCTCAGCCGCCGGTCAGTACCGCGGCGGGGGAGCCTGCACACCCGCGCGGTGCACCGGCCCGCCGCGTTCGCGCAGCGAGCCGCCGCTCGAACCCGCGCGCACGGCGAGGATCTCCGCCGCGATCGACACCGCGATCTCACCGGGCGTGTGCGCGTCGATGTCGAGCCCGGCGGGGCCGTGGATGCGTGCCTTGGCCGCGTCGTCGACACCGTGCTCGGTGAGCCAGTCGCGGCGCGCCTGCTGCGTGCGGCGCGAGCCGAGCGCGCCGACGTAGCCCGCGTCGCCGGCGAGTGCGGCCGCCAGGGCCGGGCCGTCGACGCCGCGGTCGTGGCTGAGCACGACGATCGCGTCCGCGGCGCGCAGGTCGCCCGCCGCAGCGACGGCCGCGGTGGTGTCGTTCGTGACCTGCACCGTCCAGCCGAGCAGCGCGCCCACACCGCGCAGCGCGTCGGCGATCAGGCCGTCGCCGACGACGAGCAGCGCCGGCACGGGCCACAGCGCGGTGACGACCAGCCGCGGGTCACGCTCGAGCACAGCGGTGGTGGTGACGCCCCGGGCGAACAGCCGCGGCACTTCGTCCCCGAACGGGAAGGCGCCGGCGATCGTCGCCGGCGTGAACACCCGGGTCGCCGTGGTGCCGCTCGGGTCGATCGTGGTCACCAGGCAGAGCGGCTCGCGCGCGGCCAGGCGCGTCCACGCCTCGTCGGGCAGCGCCGAGGCCGGCTGCACCAGCACGGTCACCGAGCCCGCGCACGCGAGCCCGACGGCCGCCGCCTCGTCGGCGCCGATCGCCACCGTGCCCAGGCCGCTGCGGTCGAGGCGGTCGGGTGTCACGCCGGCGGGGAGCGCGCCGGCGGGGGTCGCGCCGTCGGTCCAGGCGAGCGCGGCCCCCGGCTCGCTCGACCCGAACCCGCTGACGGCCACGACCTGCGCGACGTGCACCGCGCGTCCCTCGGACGACCAGCGCTGCACCTGCTCGGCGATCTCGTACACGCCGCCCATCCTGCCGAACCCGGCACGGGCGGGCGACCACTTGGGTTCCGGCCCGGCCTGCCGATCAGGACGGGAGCGGCCCGCGGGCCGTTGCTCGTGCCTCGTCGCCGCCCGGAGATCCACCCATGCCGCATCGCCGCCGTCCGGCCCGCCGTCTGCTCGCCGCCGTCGTCGCGGCGGCCGCCGCCCTGAGCGTCGCCGCGAGTGCCACGGCACCCGCCGGCGCCACCACGACCGGCAACCCGCTCGCCGGCGGCCGCTGGGGCGTCTTCACCGGCACCGCCGACAACATCTGGCCCGCCTACCAGGCGGCCACCGGCACGCAGCAGGCGCTGCTCGCCAAGATCGCACTGCGCCCGCGGGTGCGGTGGTTCGGGTCGTGGACGCAGGTGTCGAGCGTCGCGTCGGCGCTGCGCTCGTACATCGCCAACGAGCAGCAGGGCGACCCGTCGGTGCTCGTGCAGCTGGCGCTGTTCAACCTCTGGCCGTACGGCGAGGGTGCGCTGTCGAAGCCGCTCAGCGCCGCCGACCAGACGCACTACAAGCAGTGGGTGGACGCCGCCGTGCAGGGCATCGGCTCGTCGCGCGTCGCGGTCGTGCTCGAGCCGGACGAGGCGATCGCGTACAAGGCGCCGGGGTCGGCGATCCGCTTCGCGCTCGCGCGCTACGCGGCCCGCGCACTCGGCGCGCTGCCGCACACGTCGGTCTACCTCGACGCCGCCGCCTCGGACTGGCTGACACCCGCGCAGGCCGCGACCATGCTCAAGGCGGCCGGTGTCCAGTACATCCGCGGCTTCGCCCTGTCGGCGACGCACTACACGGCCACCGCCGACAACGACGTCCACGGCGGCCAGGTGGTCGCCGCCCTCGCCAAGCTCGGCATCCCCGGCAAGCACTTCGTCGTGAACACCGCCGACACCGGGCGGCCCTTCACGTGGCTGCAGTACTGGGCGGCCCACCCGCACGGCGACTTCGACAACGCCGAGACCTGCCAGACGCGCAGTCAGGTGCGCTGCGTGACGCTCGGCATCCCGCCGACCACCGACGTCGCCAAACCGGCCTGGCACCTGTCGGCGGCGGCCGTCACCGCGGCCCGCGCGTGGTGCGACGGCTACCTCTGGTTCGGCCGGCCGTGGCTGTACCGGCAGGCTGCGCCGTGGCTGCAGCAGCGCGCGCTCGACGTCGCCCGCACCTCGCCGTACTGACCGCGTCGTCCTGAGCCGTCCCTCGCCGTCCTGGACGTCGCCGGCCCGACTGCCGACGGCCGGCAGGTCGTCAGGGGCACGGTCAGCCGCTGGGACAGTCGTCGCTGCCGGCCCTCGGCACGTCGTCCGGCCTGCCGCCGGCGGCGGCCCGCTGCACGAGCGCCGCGACGGCCGCGGTGAACACCGGCGAGTGCGAGGTGAACTCGGTGCACCCGCCGTGGTGCCGACCGCCGATGAGACCGACGACGGTCGGTGCAGCGGCGTCGGCGAGCAGCCAGGGGCTGCCGCTGCTGCCGCCACGGAAGCCGTGGCAGGAGAGGGTCGGGTGGCCGCGCGCCGACCGCAGCGGGACGACGCAGGTGGCGGCGGTGTCCTCGCGACCGGCGTTGTAGCCGACCACGCGCACCTCCGTGCCCGACGGCGGTGTCGTGCCGAGCCCGGCGGCGCCCGTGACCGACGCGAGCGAGACGCGCCGGCCGCCGACCGTCCGGTCGGCGACGGTCAGCACCGCGAAGTCGTCCGCGTCCGCCTCGCCGTCGAGCCAGCCCGTCGGCACGTACTGCCCCGTCACCGTCCACACGCCCTTCGGCGTCGCGCCCCGGTCGTACCCGGGCGCGAAGAGCCAGCCGCGCGCCGAACCGGACACGCAGTGCGCGGCGGTGAGCACGGTGTCGCCACTGCCCGACGCGACGACGATGGCCGTGCACGAGTGGGTGCCACCCAGCCCGCGCCGGAACAGCGGCCCCACCATGGTCTGCTCGGCCGCGACGGTCGACACCGGCATCGCGCTGGCCGACACGTCGGCCGATCGCGGCCGTGCGGGCCGCGCGCCCGTCGAGTGCAGCGGTGCCGCGGCGGCGCGGGGCTCGGACGGCGCCCGGCGCACGACCACGACGGTCGTGAGTCCGAGGGCCACGACCAGGGCACCGAGCACAGCACACGTCACCCGCGCGCCCCGCGGCCAGGCGGCAGTGCGGGGCGGACTGGGCTGGTCCATGCCGCTCCCGTCGCCGTCGGGCGCCCGCCCTGCAGCGGAGCGCGTCGTCCAGGATGTTCCCCGACCGTCCCCGGTCGGCCCTGTGCATCACGCTCGAGGGCTCAGCGGACTCTCGGGTACGACCGAACCGGGTCGACCTCGCGCGGACGGCTCAACAGCAGGTCGTCGTCCCCGCGCCCGCGGCCGGCGTCGCCGCGAAGGTGGGGGAGTCCACGAGCACGGTGTACACCTCCCAGCGCTCACCGTCCGGCGTGTCCTCGACCCAGAACTTGTCCTGCGCGGCGTAGCAGCACGTCGTGCCGCGCTCGTCCGTCGACGCCAGGCCGGCGCCGGTGAGACGGCGCTGCACCGCGTCGACGCGCGGCACGTCGTCGACCTCGATGCCCAGGTGGTTCAGCGATCCACCGTGCCCCGGGTTCTCGATCAGGACGAGCTTGAGCGGCGGCACGGCCACCGCGAAGTTGGCGTAGCCCGGCCGCACCTTCGCCGGCGGGGTGTCGAAGAGCCTGCTGTAGAAGGCGATCGACGCGTCCAGGTCGTCGACATTGAGGGCGAGCTGCAGACGCTCCACGGGAGTCCTCCTCGGTCAAGACATCGACGATCGTCGATGTGGTTCCGTGTCACGGTGGCACTGTCCATCGATGTCTGTCAATATCGACGCATGTCGAAGTCCCTGCCGCTGCTCACGCCGCTCGAGACGGTCGCGTGCTGCTCGCCGCTGTCGCGCGAACCGCTGAGCCAGGACGCCGCCGAGCGCATCGCGCCACTGCTCAAGGCGCTGGCCGACCCGGTGCGGCTGCGGCTGCTCTCGCTCATCGCGTCACACGCGGACGGCGAGGCGTGCGTGTGCGACCTGAACGACGCCTTCGACCTCTCGCAGCCGACGATCAGTCACCACCTCAAGGTGCTGCACGACGCCGGGCTGCTCGACCGCGACAAGCGTGGCGCCTGGGTCTACTACCGCGCCCGGACCGACGCGCTGCGCGGCGTGGCCGACCTGATCGGCCCGACGGCACCGTGACCGACCTCGGACGCCGGGCGCTGGCCGAGTTCGTCGGCACCGCCTTCCTGGTCGCCGCCGTCGTCGGCTCGGGCATCGCCGCCACCCGCCTGTCGCCGCACGACGTCGGGCTGCAACTGCTCGAGAACAGCGTGATCACCGGCGGTGCCCTCGTCGCGCTGATCCTCGCGCTGCAGCCCGTGTCGGCCGCGTTCAACCCGATCGTCACCGCGGTCGAGCGCTGCACCGGCCAGCTTTCGACGGCCGACGCGCTGCGGCTCGCCGCCGCCCAGTTCCTCGGCGGCTTCCTCGGCGTGGTCGTCGCCAACCTGATGTTCGACCGGGCCGCCGTCGACCTGTCGACCCATCACCGCTCGGGTGCGGGACTGTGGCTGGGGGAGGTGGTCGCGACGCTCGGTCTGCTCGTGGTGGTCTTCGGCGCCGTGCGGTCGGGTCGGTCCGAGCGCGTCGCCCTGGCCGTGGGCGGCTACATCCTCGCCGCGTACTGGTTCACCAGCTCGACGTCGTTCGCCAACCCGGCCGTGACCGTCGCGCGCATGTTTTCGGACAGCTTCGCCGGCATCGCCCCCGCCTCGGTCGCGGCGTTCGTGCTGGCGCAGGTCGTCGGCGGCGCGATCGGCCTGCTTGTCGTGCGTGCGCTCTATCCGACCGCCCCGGCGCGCGCCGGGGTGCCCGACCCGATCGAGGACATCCGATGACCGACCACCGGCCCACCGTCCTGTTCGTCTGCGTGCACAACGCGGGCCGCTCGCAGATGGCCGCCGGCTGGCTCACCGCCCTCGCCGGCGACCGGGTCGAGGTGCGCTCGGCCGGGTCGCAGCCCGCCGACCGGATCAACCCGCAGGCCGTCGAGGCGATGCGCGAGGTCGGCATCGACATCACCGCCGAGCACCCGAAGCTGCTCACGCCGGACGCGGTCGACCAGGCCGATGTCGCGGTGACGATGGGGTGTGGCGACGTCTGCCCGGTCTTCCCCGGCGTCCGGTACGAGGACTGGGTGTTGACCGATCCCGCAGGACAGCCGATCGAGGTCGTGCGCCAGGTGCGTGACGAGATCCGGGCCCGGGTCGAGACGTTGCTCGCGCGGTTGCTCGACGCCGACGACGCGGCCGGCGACCGAGACCCGTCAGGCGCGCCAGGCGGGCTGCGCGAGCCAGGTGACGTCGTCGGCCCATGACGGCCGCGCGGCCCACGGTTCCGGCCCGCCGTCACCGGCGATGAAGACCTCGCCCGCGAAGTGGCGCACGAAGTGGTCCGGGAAGTTGACCGATGCCAGCGAGACGCCCTGCCCGCTGCGTCCGGCCTCGACCGAGAAGCTGGCGTCCTGCGCGAACAGGGCGCCGCCGTCGTTGCGGTCGAGCACGAGCCTGCCGCCACGGTGCCGCAGGAAGTGGCCGGGGAAGTTCCGTGACTCGAGCGACGACGTCGGGCCCCCGGCCAGGCCGCGCCGCACCACCCAGGTGGCATCACTGCGATCGAGTGGCGCGCTGTCGCGCGTGAGCGGTGACAGCACGGCGCGGCCCTCACGGTGCCGCAGGCAGTCGGTGGTGCAACCGGGGGTCGTCGCCCGCAGCACGATCTCGGTGCCTGGTGGGATCGACGGGCCTGTCGCGCGCTCGCTCACCGTGGCGTTCTAGCACCCGTGGCCGGCACCCGCGAACCACGCGCCGGGTCGCCGTCCGAACGTCACTCGAAGGGCCCCGACGAATCGGTCGGAACCCGTCGATGTCGACCCACGCAGCTGTCGGCGACGCCGCCGGAACCCTTCGAGCCCCGGAGGGCCTCGGTGCCGAGCCGATCGTCGCCGTTTCGTCCGATACGCTCCGTCGGGCTCGACGGTCTCTCGAAAGCGGACCCGGGAAGGGCGCGTGTCGTGGCGCGGATGTTCGGCCGGTGGCGGGATCGATTCACCCGGACGCTGACGCAGGTGGTCGACGCGCGCGTGTCCGCGCAGCTCGAGCCCGTGCGGGCGTCGCTCGACCGGCTCGGGCGGAACCTTCGCGCGCTGGAGATCAGGCAGCGCCGGGACGTCTTCTACGCGGCGGAGGTCGCAGCGGTCGCCACGACGGCCGAGTTCGTGCATCGCGAACTCCGACATGCGCGCCACTTCGGGCATCCCCATGAGACTTTGCGGTACGCGCTCGGCCAGGTCTCCGTCGACGGGCTAATGCTGGAGTTCGGCGTCGCCTCCGGCACCACGTTGCGGATCATCGCCGACGCGCTGCCCGGCCGCGAGATCGTCGGCTTCGACGTCTTCACCGGGCTGCCCGAGGACTGGCGCCCGGGGTTCGCGGCCGGCGCCTTCGCCCAGGACGTGCTGCCGGAGGTTCCAGGCGCCACCCTCGTCCCCGGGCTGTTCGCCGAGACCCTGCCGTCGTTCCTAGAAACTCATCCCGGGCCGGTGGCGTTCCTGCATCTGGACGCGGACCTGTACTCGTCCACGGCCTTCGTCCTGGACCGCCTCCGGCACCGGTTGGTCGCGGGGACGGTGATCGTCTTCGACGAGTACTTCAACTACCCGGGTTGGCACGGGGACGGCGAGCACCGCGCCTGGCAGGAGTTCGTTGAACGGACCGGCGCGGGCTTCGAGTACCTGGCGTACACCCATGACAACGAGCAGGTCGTGGTCAGGGTGACAGGGAACGCTGCGGTCGACGAGGAGGCGACAACGGCGTCGGCCCCGTGACGACGGTGCTGACCGCGGGGCTGCTGCTCTCCCGCCAGGCGTGGGTCCGTCTGGGCGAAGGTACGTCGCCGCCGGCCTGGCCGTCCTGGTGATCGCTGCTTCGCTCGTGCTCAACCGAGGTCGGGTAGGACGGCTTCGCTCGACACCGGTCGAGGTGCCGGCCGTCGTCGAGCATCCCCTGCTGTCGTCGGAGCATCCGCTTTCGTCATGGCGAGGTAGCCGACACTTGCGATGATCAACGCGCCGAGCACGAGCGCGGTCGTGCCCGAGCCGACGCCGAGGCCGCCGTCGTGCCGGCTCTTGCCGAACCAGTCGGCGACCGATGCGCCGAGCGGTCGTGTCAGCACATATGCGGTCCAGAACGCCGCCACGCCGCTGAGCCGTCCGAACCGATAGGCGAGCGCAGGAAGACAGATCAGTCCGGCGAACAGCACTGCCGAGTCGGCGTAGCCGAGGCGGAACACGATGGCGGTCAGGTCGCCGACCGCGGTGCCCAGCGCGAAGGTGGTGACGACGGCGGCCCAGTAGAACAACTCGCGGCGCCGGGTGGTGATCGCGTGCACCGACAGGGTGCCTTCGACGCGGTACCAGACGGCGAAGACGACACCGAGGGTCACCGCGAACAACACGCCCGATGCCTGATAGGGCAGGCCGAGACCCACGTGCAGGACGTCGGCGGCCATGGTGCCGAAGACCCCGACCATGCTGACGGCCAGCCAGTAGCGCCATGGCGAGTACGTCGCGGCGCGCAGCTGGATCCCGAGCGCGACGCAGAAGGCGACGAAGCCCGCCACCACCGCCGCCTGGGCAGCGACCGCATGCACGGACCAGTCCGAGGTCGACTCACCGAACGCCGTCGTCAGGGCCTTCGTGACCCAGAACAGCGCCACCAGCGCCGGCACCTTGACAGCGACCCGTCGGGTCTCCGGACGCGGCACCACGGGGTCAGAGATCATTCGTCACCGTTCCACTCGTCATCACTTGATCGACACCGCACGATGGTGGACACCTGCGAACAGGCGGCTGAGAATGTGCGCGCCATCTCCACCCCGCGACGAGGCAGGCAATGGCGGCGGCTAGCAGCCAACTCGAGCCAGGGAATGGGTGCAGGTACCGCTGCCAACGCAGCAGGGCCGGCAACCCGGACGGCACCGCGATCAGCCACGACGCCGCGACCACGGCGAACACCGAGGTCGGACGCCACCCGAACAGCACGGGGACGATCATCGGCAGCAGGAAGTAGTGGCTCCACACGATCGGCGACGCCGCGACCGACGCCACCACGCAACCGCAGAACAGCAGCCGCTCGTCGCCGCGAGTGCGGCTCCAGCGCCATGCCGCAGCGATGCCGAGCGCGGCGAGGCCGAGTGCCGCGACGGCACCAGGTGCGCCGGTGATCCCGATGCTGGCGAGCAACGCCACGAGCGACGAACTGTGCGTCGATTCGTGCGCGCTCAGCGCGTTCACCAGGTGCTCGTACGTGCCGAGCGACTGTTCCGCGAAGGCACATCCGGCCACCACGCCCGCCAGCACCAGACCAGCGGTGGACGCGGCTGACCGCCGACGTCCTGAGCCGATCAGCCACACGAGCATGGGAAGCAGGAACAGCTTGGCGATGATGGCTGCCGCGAGTGCAGTGACGAGAACGGCGGGTCTTCGCCGGAAGCGCCAGGCGAGCGCGAGCAGCAGGAACAGCCATGCGTTGAGGGTGCCGAGTTGCAGGCCGCGGATCGTCGGCTCGAGCAGCAGGACGCCGAGCGACACCGACCACGCGACGCCGGGACGCGCCAGGCGGACACCGCCGAGGACGGCGAGCGCGCTGAGGAAGAAGAAGAGCGCATACGCCGCGGCCCACGACATGGCAGCGAGCGGCACGAACGGCAGCGCCGTCAGCCATGGATAGACGAACGCATGCCCGGCGAGGAACACCGATGACCCGACGCCCACGTACGGCGTCTCACCCTGGGCGATGGCGCGCCCCGCGACCAGCAACGTCCGAAGATCGGCCGGCGTGGAGGACGCCGCGAAGCACCACCACACCGAAGAGACGACAACCGCGACCACGGCCAGCCGGATCAGCGAGGTCCTGCCGACGACGTGGTGCACGGGCGCATCCCCAACGGTTCCCTGATGCAAGTCTTGCCAGAAGTCGATCTCGCCCCACGCTAGTGCGGCGGCGACGCCGACGCCGGGGTCTCCGCCCTCGTGGTGAGGTCCCGTTCAGGAACCGCCGCGTGGACGCTCAGGCGTCCTGCCGCGTCAGGCGCATCGCTGCGACGTTCAGGCGCCGGTCAACTCGCACGGGCACGGTTGCAGGCATGAAGCGCTGCGCGATCGGCTTCGCGGTCGGAGCGCTCCTCGGCTGGTGGAACCTCCGCACGAGCAGCGTCACTGGCTGGAGCGGCAGCCCGATCGGCAACGCGGCATCGCCGCCATCGGCAGTGGGCAGTGAGCACTGCCGATCGACGCAGCGCCGGAGCCGTCGGGATCACGTGCACGCCACATGAACACGTTGCGCGACCGAAAGGCGAGCTCTTGGAGGTCGGAAGGATGAAGTCGTGAGGTCATGGCGAGCGGCGCCCATCCGTCGCTCACCCCATCGCTGTCTCCCTGCGTTGGCGCGACGCCTGCGGGTCCACGCGCGGGCCACGACGTTCGGCTTCGTCCTGACGCTCTACGTGGCGATCACGGTCGCGGTGGTGGTGGGATGGTCGCCGCTCGAGGCGATCGACCGGTGGGCTCGCACCGCAACGCTGACCCAGCGTCACTCGGGCGCCCGCCGGTTCGCTCTCGACTACGTCATGCTCGGGCAGCGTGCACCGATCACGCTGGCTGTGACGCCCTACGTCCTCTGGCTCTGTCGGCGTCGCCGGTCACTGACTCCGGCACTGCGCCTCGCTGTCGCGCTGATTCTGCTCAATCTTTCCGTCGGCGCGGTCAAACTGGCGATCGGCCGGTGGGGGCCCTGGGAGACCGCACGCGTGCATGATGTGCTTGCCGGGGGAGACATCTACCCATCGGGTCATGTGTCGAACGCGGTCGTCGTCTTCGGCGTTCTCGCGTCCTTGGCCGTCCAACGGCGACGACTGATGACGGCGATGGCGGTGTGGGTCGCCGTGACCGTCGGGGTGGGCACCGTCTATCTCGACTTCCACTGGGTCACCGACGTCCTCGGCGGCTTGCTGGCCGGCTCGCTGGTCCTTCTCGCCGTCCCGACGGCGTCAGCGCCGTTCGAGCGGTTCATCGCATCCAACGCGTCGAGGGTCAGCGGCGCCGCTCGAGGTCGACCACCGGAGCAGTCGTCCGGGAGACTCAGAGGTGCAGGACCGTCCGCAAGTCGGCCGCGGCGGCGGCGCTTGCCAGATGCGTCGAATGCGTGACGTCCTCGTACCAGCGGGTGAGGCTGAAGAGCGTGTAGGTCTTGCCACCGATGATCTGCCCGGTCAGCGCCTTGTTGAGGATCACCGTCTCGACCGGATTGCTCCCCGGCTCGGTGAGGTCGGGTTCGTCCCAGGTGATGACGACGGTGAGGCGACCGGTCTCGAAGTCCGTTCCGCGTTCGATGATCGGAATCCATGCCCGCAGCCAGGCGTCCGATTCGGCGAGGGACCCGTTGTGCGCATCATGCTGCAGGTTCGGGACGATCAAGCCGTCGTCGGGGAGGTCGCCCGATCTGATGTCGTGGACCAATGCGCCGCCGGCCGTCGTGCCGAGGGGCACGTCGTCGCGATGACAGTGCGCGCGGACGGTCGGGTTCCGGCCGTAGGGCCAGGGATTATGACGAGCGACATACAGCGCGGTGTTGTCCGGGGCGCAGTTCGACGGCATCGACTCGGCGTAGATCTTCGCGGTCGCACCGGCGTGGATGGCCTGGTCGAACACGGTGGGGCCGTCGAATCCCCGCGTGGTCCCCGGTGGTCCGTCGGTGGAGATCCCCTGATCGGCGCCGGTGGCCAGATCGATGTACGCGTGCAGGGAGCCGTGACCGAAGCTCGACCAGTTCGCGCAGGAGACCCGCGCGCCCCCGGACGTGCGACCAAGACCGCTCAGGAAGGGCATCGCTCGTGCTGCGTCCTGGCACGAGTGGTTCTCCTCCATGATCACCAACAACTTCGGCGCACCGATCCGCCGGGTGATCGCATCGCTGGTGAGATCACCGCTGGAGCACGAGGCCAAGGCCACTGACGAGACCAGGATCGCCAACAGCGACAGCCGACCCATCGGCTCACCTCGTTCCACGCTTCGCCGCCGACGGTAGAGAGGAGTGCCTGCGTCGGGCCTGAGCGGTGCGCGTCGACCGCGCCGGTGGGGCCGCGCCGGGCGGCCCCACCGGCGTCCGATCAGTTGCCGCCGGGTCCGGCGGGGAGATACGCGATGCCGCGCAGCGCCTCGCCCGAACGGGCGGTTCGCAGCGTGCTGAACTCATCGCCGGCGGGTGTCGTGGCGCCGAGTGCGTCGGTGACCCTCACCAACCGGTTCGGATCCGCGCCTTCGTCCGTCGCGCCGGAGACGGTCGAGGTGACTGCCCAGACGGTCACCGTGCCGTCGTCGTTGACGACGCCGGTGATGGTGCGCAGGCCGTCGGTGGCCGGCGACCAGGGGAGGCCGGTCGCGGGGTTGTCACCGGTCGGGTAGCCGTCCACCGCGTACGGCCGGCCGAGGTCGAGGCCCTGCTGGATGGTGTAGGCGAGCTTCCACGCGCCGTCGGTGAGCACCCACTTCTGCAGCCCGGCGGTGTGCGACGCCGCCGCCGCGGTGAAGGTGCCGGTCGCGGGGTCGTAGGTGTCGGCGCCGTCGCCCTCGTCGGCCACGTAGAGCGTGGTGTCGTTCGCGAACCACAGGCCGAACGGGAAGGACGCCGTCGACTTCAACGCGGTGGGGAAGCCCTTGAGGATGCACATGTTGGTGGGCAGCCCCGTCTTCTGGACGGTCGCCGGGTTGTAGGCCAGCGGCGACGTGGGCAGCGGCGCGCCGGGCACCGGCAGCCCGACGCCGTTCGGGCAGGCGGTGCCGGTCGTGTCGATGAAGTAGACGGTGTTGACGCCGTTGCCGCCACTGCCCTTGGTCAGGTAGACGACCCCGTCGTGAATCGTCAGACCGCGGAAGTTCGTGTCCTTGCCGATCTTGTCGGCCTTATCGCCGAGCTGGGTGATGTTGAAGGCGCCGGCCGGCGTCGGGGCGCCCGGCGTCTGGGCGCTCTCCGGCAGGGTCGAGGGCGTGAGCAGCTGCGAGCCGGCACCGGCGATGACGCCCGCCGGCTGCGGGTTGGCGCCGTTGCCCGCGTTGCCGGCGGTGTAGTAAAGCCCGTCCTCGTCGTCGAGGATGGCGGCGCGTCCGTTGTTGCCGCTGTACGCGTTGGTCTCGGTGTAGCTCAGCGCGCCGCCGCGCCGGTCGAGTCGAGCGACCGCGCGGTAGAACGCGGTGCCGACCGGGTTGGTCGGGTCGACGACACCGGGTGTGTTCGAGTTGCTCACGTCCGTGGCGTCGACCGGTGCCACGTATCCCATGAAGGTGATCGCGTCGCCGCCGGTCGACACATCGAGCCCGAGCTCGGACTTCGACGGGAAGCTCGTGACGAGGTGGTCGCCACTGGCATCGGTCGGGACCGCGAGGCTGCGGATCGTGTTGCCGCTCGGCGTCAGCGAGTCGAGCAGGATGGGGGACGAGACGCCGAAGCTCGGGTCGACGGCCTCGTTGTTGAACACCTCGGGATAGCCGCCGTCCGCCACCGCGGTCACGCAGTTCGTGGTGCACCCCGCCGGGAGCAACGTCCGGCCCGGCACGATCGAGTCGGGCGATGCCGTGTAGACGGTGCGTGACAGCAGCAGCCGCCCCGGGAATGCGTTGCCGTGTGCGTTCGGCGCTGCGAACGCGCCGGTCGGAGCGGTCAGGAGCAGTGCGGAGCCGACGGTGACGATTCCACCGACGGCGCCGACACGGAGACGACGTGACATGCATTCCTCCGTCTGGACTGGTTGGCGGAGGGCATCGTGTCGAGCGTGGGCGGACATCCCGGGCACGGGACGTGAACAGTGGGTGTCGACGCTCAGCGAATCCACGGACCCGCGGTGTTGTGCCCCCGGCAGGATTCGAACCTGCGCTCCCGCCTCCGGAGGTCAAAAGGGCAAGCTTTGCGAACCGTCGACGATGCTGCATTCTGAGCGAGAAACCCCTACAGCGTAAGGGAAAGCTCGTGTCAGCAGCTACCGCGCCGTGTCGGCCAAAGTCGGCCCGTCTGCGTACAGAATGCGTACAAGATCAACTGGTTTCGTCGTGGCGAGCCTGAACTACCGGCGCGGCGCGTGGGAGCTGCGGTACCGCGACCTGTCCGGCGTGAACCGCGGGGAGCGGTTCCCATCGACGTCGACCCGCCGGCCACCTGAGATCGCGCTGGACCGGAAGGCCGAGATCGAACAGCAGTTGCGCCGGCGCACCTACGTCACACCCGAGCAGCGCGAGGCGACGTTCCAGACCTACTACGACCGGTGGCTTGCCGCGCGCCGTGTGGCCCGCACCCGCGTCTACACCGACGCGTCACGTGCTCGGTTGCACGTGCTGCCGCACTGGGGGCACTGGCGGCTGTGCGACATCCGCCCATCGGACATCGACGACTGGATCGCCAAGCTCAGCCGGCAGATGGGGCCGACCTCGGTCCGGCATTGCTACACGCTGTTCCGCGGCCCAGTGCTGCGGGCGGTGAAGGACGGCATCATCCACGATCCGAACGTGTGCATCGTGCTGCCGCCCAAACCGACCATCCGCAAGAGCTTCGACGACGTCCTGTCCCGGGAGGAGGTCGCCCGTCTGGTCGCCTGCGTCCATGACAACAGTCCGAAGTACGCGGGGCTCAAGACGAACGACCGTTACGAAGCGTTGGTGCTGATGGGGTGCTGGCTCGGTCCGCGCTGGAACGAGGCGATCGGCCTCCGAGTATGCGACCTCAATCCATTGCGCAAAGAGGTCGCCTTCGGCCGCATCGTGGTCAACCAGAACGGCGCTCACCTTTTTGAGGAGGAACTGAACAAGACTGAGGAGCACCGCACCGTTCCCTGCCCCCAGCCGGTGATGGACGCGCTCCTCGAGCACATCCGGCGCTACACCCCGGCCGGCGACCGCGACCGGTTTCTGTTCACGACCCCGAACGGCACCCACCCGCTGCGCAGCAACTTCTCGCGTAACGTGCTCAAACCCGCATTGCTGCGAGCGGGGCTGGGGGAGCGGCGCATCACCTGGATCTCGCTCCGCCATACCGCGGCGTCGCTGATGTTCGACGCCGGCCTGACGATCTTCGACGTGCAGCAGCGCCTCGGGCACCACTCGCCAGTGCTGACTGCCGAGGTCTATACGCATCTCATGCGTGAGCGGCACGTCGCCGGACGCCAACTCATGGAGGCGTACATGCTCGGCGGGCAGAGGGCGTACTGAGCGAGCTCGCTGCGGCATCGACAACCACACAGTGTCGACGAGATCCAGTAGGTAGGAAATCGGTCGGCCCGTAGGTAGGTCGGGCTGGCCAGGTAGGTAGAGACGGCAGGCGGCCGGACCTAGTACCGCCACGCATCGCGCGCCGAGTCCCGCCAACGGCCGCGTCGGACAACGGCCGCCAGCGCGGTACGGAGTGCGGCGGCCAGCTGGTCGAGGTGCTGGTCGGCGATCGGATCGGGCGCCGAGAGTTGACTGGTGAGCAGCTCGAGTTGGTCGATCCAGCCTGGCCCGTCGGCCGGCACGGCGGCGACCAGCCGGTCGACGACCTTGACTGCGGCTTGGCCGGAACGGGCGGCGCGGTGCTGCTCCCATGCGCGGTGCCGGCACGTCGCCGAGCACCATTTCGGGATCGGCCCGCGCGACCGGACCAGTACGGGACCCCCGCACCAGCCGCACGCGACCTCCTGGCCGTTGAGTCGCCGGCCGCGCGCAAGTGGTCTATCGGCCGCCGCGGTGACGGCTAGCGACGTTTCCGGGCGGGCCGCCGCCTCATCCTCGCGCCGTTCCCGCCGGACCCGTTCCGCCGCCTCCTGACGCCGGGCTCGCTCACGCGCCAGCGCGTCGCGCTGTTCAGCCGTCTACGTGCCACCCGTAGAGGACACACCCTCAAACTCGTTACAACAAGATGGACACACCTCTTGCATCGCCGGTGATATGGGCGTGAGTTGTTCCCGAGGTGCATCTACCTAGCCACATCGGTCGGCCGTCGGTGCTGATCAGGACGGTCCGACCCGCCGACGTCGACGCCTGCGAGGGCGGAGGTGTCAAAAACCATGCAAGATCGACTCTTGCGGCCATTGCCTCGCGAAAACGGTGGGCTTCCGGTTGCCCGCGACCCCCTCGAACCGCGACCTCACAGCGGCATCACCGGCGATGCAGCGGGTGTGTGGGTCCGTGATCTTGAAATGGGCGGGCCCGCTGGCGCGGTCGGTAGCGGCTCGAGCTCGGGTCGGCGTGAGGGTAGGTAGATGCCGGTCGACCGGCGAGCTGTCGGGGTCGAAAGGTGGCGCCTCGCGTCACGTTAGGGGAGTGCTAGGGAGATGCCATGACGCTGCGCAGATTCCCCGGGAGCTGGTCTGTAGGCGCTCGCGGTCCGACGCGTCGTCCCCCGGGCTGGGTGGGGGCGTCAGCTGTGTGACGGGCGGGCCGCCGTGACCGCAACCCTTGTCGAGCGTGCGCAGGGTGATGCCTCCTGATGTGGACGGGCGGCCGGCTGGGTAGAACGGGCGCGTGCGAGATCGACAGCGGCGTGCGGTCGTGGCTGCGTACGGGTCGAACCCGCGCGCCTTCGGGTTACTTCACGTGTACAGCCCGCAGAGCACGGCTGCTGCGTTGGCGGTCGGCATGGGCGCTGCGGCCGCCGGGTCCGGAGCTGCGATGGTGCGTCTGCCCGACGGGCGGCAGGTGTCCGCCGTGAGCCGGTCGCTCGACTCCGTGCTCGGCTGGGCACGCCGTGACCAGCAGCGATACGCCCACCTGCCAGGTCGCGTCCTCGCGGTCGTCCTTGACGATGCCGTGGTGTTGCACGAGTGGACTTTCGCGCGCGGGATCGGGAAAGCGGTCGCCACGTGGCCGCGCGGCTCCTTCAGCGCGAGCGAGCAGCGTGCGCTCACCGACCAGTCGGTTCGTGTGATCCTGCCCGACGGCAAAGCCGCGCTGCTGTCGGCGTCTCGCGGGCCGAGGCACGCGGACGCACGGGAGACGCTGCGCGCCATCGCCGCCGCCGGGCAGCGGAGCCCGTCAACACCGACCTCGTCGGCGGCCCCGAGGGCCGACGAAGTGGCTGACCAGTTGGCCGACTAGGTGCCGACTAGGTGCCGACTAGGTGCCGAGTCTTCTGCGAGAGGTCGAGAGGGCCGATCGAGATCCGTGTACGGCGGCGGCCAGGGTGACGAGCACCCACACTGACGCCATGGCCAAGAAGACGCCACCAAAGCCGATGCCGGCGCGGTGGGCCGCCGTGCCTGAACTGGCCAGATAGCCGACCGTGAAGCCGGCCGCCGCGAGCGCAAGGTAGCCGGCGAGGATGCCCCGCACAACGGCTTTACGGCGACGGTGGGCTGGCCCGTCGACATCCACCTGCTTCGGGACCTCGCCGCTGAAGCGCTGCTCGTGTCCGTCGCGGGGCGTCCAGACCAATTCGACGAGGTCGCCGTCGACGAGGCGGTATACCGCTGTCCCGTCGCCGAATACCTGCCCGTTCCGGCGTAATGGCTGACCGGGGTTCCAAGCGCCGACAGAGATGGCCCACTTGTGGACCGTCACGCGATACGGCTGACCCGGGTTAGCGCGCAGCGCCCGCACCACCCCAATCGCCGACCGGCGCAGCCCGTACCGCAGCAGCACAACGAACAAGACAACACTGAGTGCACCGCCGCTCGCTGCACCAATCACTCCAGCCATCGCCGGCACCCCCGTCCAGAACGGCTCATACCCAGGCCGAATGCCGGCAAGGCCGCCGCCGAGCTCGTCGCGCTCAGTGCCGGCTCAGTGCTCGACCGTGCCGATGTCCGCGCGGTGGAGAATGCGGCGGTGACGATCTACCCCACGCCTGAGCAGGCCGGTGCGCTTCGGCAACTCGGGATGCTGCGCACGGACGAGTTGCCGATGTTGGCCGCTCAGTGGCTGGTGGAACTTGATTCGCCTGCGCTGCGACGACTAGCCGGACTCGACGGCTCAGACGGCTGGCTGATCGACAAGGTGTGGCCCCAGGTTTTAGATGAATTGGGAGCAGCCAAGGTCGTCAGTGAGGTCGCTTGGAACCTAGCCATCACCTTCCAGATGGCCGCCTGGCGCGCTGGCGATGTGTGCCACCATGGATGTACTTCGCGAGGTGATTCGCGCCTACATCGACAACGACTACCCGCGTCACGAACCCGAGGCTGGGCATCTCTTCGGGTTGGATGACGAGCTTGGCGGTGGTTGGGGTCGCTCCCGGGAAGAAGTACTGGCCGAGATAGAGCAAACGCTGGGCGAGTGGTCGACCCGCCTCATCGCCGGACGCGAGGGATACGCTCACGGCCATGCCGCTGACCTAGCGGATGGAGTCGACCGTGGTGGGTGACCTGACAGCATCGATGGTAGATGAATTCATCCTTCGGGGCGGCCAGCGGCTTACCCTGGCCGAGTGACTTGTCAGAGCACGCCACGGCTTCACGTGGCATTGGGGTCGCTCGTGTGCGTCATTGCGCTTCCGCTCAGGTTCGGTCTGACCGCATGCTCCGCTCCGCCCCAGCTACCGCAGACCTCGACCCTCGCCGTACGACTGAATTTGAACATTTCATCGCCCCTCCCACGGCAGCGCGTGGCCCGGCTCTTGGGGAACTCATGCACCGCCTGGCTGATGACGCCAGGGAGACTTGGCCGATCAGTCGTCGAGGAGCACGTCTTACTGAGCAGTGCCGCAGCCAGGACCCTCCCCGAGCGGCTTCGCGATGTTCCCGGCGTAACGACAACCATTCAGGGTGCGGTCACGTACGTGCATACGCCTAAGCCACTGGTCGGCTACAGCACACCCGTTCCCACGGCGTGTCTCGCATAGCGTCGATACTGATGCGTGACCATGCCGCTGGTCTAGTGGTGCCACGGTGGCGACCTCGCTGGGGTCGTACGTCATAGGTCAACACGATGGACACTGACCGAGTGACTTCGGATCGCTGGTTCTGCACCAACCAACTGAGGTCCGCCGACGACGAGATTTGGTCCGCGCTCCGTTCTCACTTGGTGCAGAGAGGCATCGATCCCGCAACCTCAGTGATCGACGCCTTCCCCGATGGCTTGACCATCGCGGACATCGAGCAAGACGCGAGCAAGTGTGTCCTAGTGACGGCGGATCGGCGCGTGTTCAGATTCCTCTGGACGCGAACCCTCACCTGCCAAGGTTCTCACTGGTGCGCGCACGACTGGCGCGACGAGTTGGACTCTTGGCATAGCCAAAGGTGGATGCAGACTTACATTCGCTGGGCTTTCGCCCAGGTGGATGCGTCAGAGACTGCGTAAACGACCATGCCGCTGTCGTCGCGGAGCGCGACATGCTGATGACGTAGGGGTTGGCGTTGACCTTCGCATCTGTCACGTGGCCTGGCGATTGCCCAACACCTGCGCTGTTGCATCTGCACGATCCGCTCCGAGACGATTCCTGGAGGTGTCGTCGTCTGACACCCTGGGAAGGTGCCAACTGACGATCTGCTTGCACTCGATCTGAGCGAGGTGGAGCGGGCTGTTCTCCGCGCGGGCCTCATCGAATGGGGAGGTCCCGCCCGCATCACTGAGGAGTTCGCGGTTGCACTCGGCTTCATCGATCAAGCTGACCTGTTCCGCCAAGCTGAGCGAATCATCGCAGCACTGAACGCTGACCAACCGCTATCTCCCTTGGACTGGGCGCGCACTGTGCTCGCAACTGAGGTCGTCTTCGTCAGCAACTTGGTTGGTTCCGGGCGCGAGTGGTCGATCACGACCGGCCTTCCTGACGCCGACACCATTCGCATCCTGCGGGAAGTCCAACGAAAGCTTCCGAGCGAGGTCCGGGCTGTAGTCGGCACGAGCCTGGGAACCAAACCGGACGGCCAGCCTGGCTGAGCGTGTCCGGCGGTGTCGTCGCGGAGCGCGACCATGCCACTGTTCCGCGATCATGCCGCTGTCGTCGCGCGCCCACACCCAGGGACTCGATGCAGAACTAGCGAGACACAAGCCGATCCGCAGGTCGGTTGCGGTAGTACCCATGCACGTCCTCTTCAAGTACATGCTCGCTGTGCTGGCGTAAGCGCGCTACCACTTCGTCGCGCCGATACCGGAGCCAGTCGGGCATGACTTCGACCCAGATCTCAGCGGACGGCACGTACAGCACCCCTGGGGTCACACCCCAGCCAGCGTCGAAGAGGAAGCCTTGGTCGACCTCCCAATAAACGACCTCTTCCTTCCAGCGCGATTCGATCTCAAAGCCGTCACCGACATACGCCATGCCGACCACCGTAGGTGGCAGCCGTTGACTCTGACTGGTCACGTACGCGGAACCGAACGACCGTGCCGCTGTCGACGTGTCCCATACCTTGGGTCCTGTGAACGTCTCATTGCTCTGGCACGTCCACCACGCCGACAGCGCCCGGTGCGTTACACACTTCGGCGACGCCGTGCTGATCGACGAGCAGGATGGCGACGACGTGAAGCTGCTGGGCTGCTACTCGACCCTCGCGCGCGCCCACGATCGAGTCTTGGGAGCGCGGACACTCTCTGGCTTCGCGGACGAACCAAATTGCTTCATCGTGGACACATACGAGGTCGACCACGATGAGTGGCTCGAAGGCTTCGTCTCTACCTAGTGCCACCCGCAGGACAAGGGAGCGCGTGCGCGCCAGGTAGTCCCTACGATGGGGCGCTGAGACGCGTCTCGATCAGCTTGCTGAGCCGCGTCAGACTGGCAACGTGAGACTCGTGCGCCTAGCCCTGCTGTTGATCGTGGCGACGGCCCTCCCGCTTGCTAGCTGCAGTCAGGCTGGCCAATCGGGCAGCGGTCAGTTCCGCTTCGCCACCCTCAATCCCGTCGGGCAGACCATCCCCGCTCGATCTCGGAAATTGGCCGCTGACATCTCCGGAGACCTTCTCGGTGGCGGCAATTACCGGCTGTCGGATGCGGCGGGCAAGGTCGTGATGTTGAACTTCTTGGGCGTCCTGGTGCCCGCCGTGCCAGGTCGAGTCGCCGCAGTACGAACTGATGTATCGGCAGAACCTCAGCAAGGCAGTGACCTTCGTCGGTGTCGACATCAAGGACGACCGCAGCTCTGCGAAGTCCTTCGTGCACGACTACAAGATCACCTACCCGATCGTATATGACGAGCCTGGGCGGGCAGCTCTCGCGTTGGGCGATCTACCCACAGCCGGCCTACCAATGACGGTATTGCTCGACAAGCAGCATCGCGTTGCCGCCGTGTACTCAGGGAAGCTCACTGAAGCCGACCTACAACCTGTGCTCGACCGCCTCGTCCAGGAGCAGTGAATATGTCCCTCGGATCCAGGTGTTCGTTCCGCGTGACCATGCCGCTGTCGTCGCGGAGCGCGACCATGCCGCTGTTTCGGTGGTCATGCCGAGTTCAGCGCGGCAAGGGAGGCTCGACTCGCCACTCAATCGCATCGGGGTTGATCCCAGCGAGTTCGACGAACTCCGCCACTAAGGCGTCTTCGTCTGCGTCCTCATCACGAACGCGAGATAAGACGTACCGGCCATGATGAAATGAGCCGGTGCAATCCCGGACCTCGACCCAGCTTTCCGACTCCATCCTGATCAATGCGGCGCCGACAAAGTCGCCCTCGGAAAGGATGCGGTACTCGAGCGTCTCGAGTGCGTCGTCGTCGGCCAGGCGTAGAACAGCGACCGATCGGGGGTAAACCAGGTCCGTCGGAAACTCTCAACTCTGATAGTTCTTCAGCGCGTCACTCACGGCCACCATGACAGCGCACAATCCTGCAGGTGTCGAACCACTCGACATGCCGCTGAACGAGCACAATTATGCTGAGGTTCAGCGCGGCGCCACTTATGGATTTGGCAGCTTGAGATCGGACGCCGCGCCGTCGCTGCCAGCGGTACCTCAGTCGCCGGTGGACCGGGGACGGCCCGGCCATTACTGCTACTGCCGAGCTATCTGCATTGAACCAACCAGCCGACGTTGGATGTCTCGACAGATTGAGCGGACAACGGCCGCTTCGGTAGCGGGCGAGGTGATAATAGTCTGCGCGAGAACAATGTGCGATCCGTCGAGAAGCAGTCGAACGAACCATATCTCGGTGAGCCCCGGTCGCCCGATTGGCGTGAATCCGATCGCTAGGTCAGTGAAGGGCGCTCCTCCCACTTGCCCCTCTGTGCGCGCGAAGGAGAAATCTGGAGGCGGCCCAACACTCTCTAGTCGACCGCGAAGCGCGTCGGCGTATTGAGGAAACGCCGCACGGGCCCGCGCAAACTCTTGAAGATCCACAACGCCCACCGACACGCCTTCGCTGTCGCCGACGGCAGTCTTGTAGTTGCGCGTCTGATAGCCGTTCTTCTCGGACTCGCTTCGGTTCGGCGTCTCTGGGATCTCAAAGGTGAGACGACTTTGCTCGTCCAGCGTGGTACGCCAACGCGAGCTGAGCAGGTCCCGCAGGCGCGTAGCAAGCGCGTCGTCCGTTGGAGCGGTGCTGGGTGTCCTGTTGGTCGAGCTAGGTGCGGGCGTATCGGCGAAAGAGCCGTTCGGAAGTGAGGCCGCTCCGCCACTACAAGCTGCCAGCGTTAGGCACACGGACACGCCGACGGCGCTTCGTCGCATTCGCGTCTTCAGACGTTGCACTAGCGATCCCGCAGCACTCACGGACGGAGCTTACGGGGTAGCTGGACGATCGGGACATCACCGCCAACCCTCGCAGTCAGTACCTGAAACCTGCAGCCGGCGCCGCATTGCATGTAGCCCATCGTGGCCGCAGGCGGCTTTCCTTCGGTCAGACTGAGCGACGGACACTCAGTGGACGCCGTCGGTCCGGAAAAGCACCGCGACCATGCCGCTGTCGTCGCGGAGCGCGACCATGCCGCTGTCGTCGCGGAGCACGACCACTGGCCTGGCGAGGGTCGAGCCGCACGGCGCGTCGTGACCCGGCGGATTCCAATCGCCCACGAGACTGGCGTCATGTCCACGTCGATCTCGACTGCAGCCGGTGCGGGGTGAGCTGGGACTGGTCGACCACCGTCACGGGTGTCGTCGGCATCGCCGGCATCGCCGGCACCCTCGTCGGCGGCTCTCGTCAGATCAACGCCCAGAAGGACATGGCACGCGAGGAACGTCGCGAGCGCAGGCTGGAGGCGTCATATGCCGAGCTGCTTCTCAAAGTCGCCGAGGCAGACGACTGGACGTATCAGCTCTTTCTTCGGTGGGCCAGCGTTGCCCAGGAGGCCGACCCGCCGCCTCAACGACCTGATCTGTTCGTCAAGACGCTCGGCGCGCGAGGGGTGCTCAGCGTGCACTGGTCGCCGCGTGTGCAGGTCTTGGTCGATGAGTTGTGTACGGAACTCGACACCTGCTTTCGGATGTACTTGCGCAACCAGCTGGCGCTCCAACACCTCGAGGACGATCCGGCCGTAGACATCATGCAGCTGCTCGCGAAGTTCACTGGGGCGAAGGATCGAGTGTCGGAGTTGGATCACCGCATCAGGACACAAGTGTCCGACGAGATCGCCGGACGTAGTGACGGCTCCGTGCGGAGCGCGTGACCTCTCGGTCACCGCTGTGCACATAGCTCCATTCACAAGCGCGGGGTCAGGCCGCGTGCCCGGCGACGACAGCGGCATGGTCGCGCTCCGCGACGACAGAGGCATGGTCGAGCGTCGGCTGAGAGCCTCGTTTCGCTCGGAGGCTTTCAGTGTGGGACCGTCGCGATATAGGTCGCCGAACCTCGGGCGCAAATCGTAGCGGCTCGTGTCTGAGCGCGAGGCGCCTTCGAACTCGGCGACGCGTTGACCCGGTGACTGGATCGGGTGCGTTGCTCGTGCGGAGGATTGAGTCGGGCTGTACAGACGCCCGGACGACCGCGATGAGTGCGCACTTGCCCGGTCACCGCTTGCCAGGCCTGACATGACCGCCGAGCCGGAAGTGTCGAACCTCGATCAGCTGACACCAGCCCTGTACTCGGCACTGAGCCCACGACGAAGGCGAACCGTCGACAACATCTACAGGCGCGTGCTGGCATCTCGGCCGGCAGGCGGAGAGCACGCAGCGGCAAAGCGGGCGTACACCAACGCCGCCCTCCTACACATCTTCACAGGCAACCTGCTTGGCATCATCGCCGCGGTCCTGCTCGCTGGGCACTTCGAGAACGTCGCAATCTTTCACCCGTGGCCGGTGCTCGTCCTAGGACTTGCCCTCGCGGCGGTCTGCCTCGCTGAGGAGGCCGTGGGAGTCAGGCAAGCGCTACAGGTCAACGCGTACTTCCCGAAGCAGAAGTCGGGTGCTCTCGCGCTGCCTGAGAGCTCCGACAACCCGCCCGAGGTCTGAGCGCCACTCCGACCATTTGGCCGTGAGACCGGGCTCGTGCGCGCAACCAGCGGCCTGGTCGCGGAGTGCCGCGACGACAGCGGCATGATCGCGCAGTCGCAATGGACCGCTTAGCGGTCGACGTCGTACCAACTGCTTGTGGTCCGCCACGGCGGCGGCAGTTCATTCCGTACCCGAGCGAGGAGAGCGCGACCAAGGTCGTCGAAACCCTCGGGGCCGTCTTCATCACCAATATCGACAGCCTCGACGAACCACTCCTGGAACCGCATCAAGTCCCGCAGCAAGTCCGCGCTCACGGGCACGGTGTCCGCGTGTGCCATCGCTGAACCGTTGATCCACAGAGGTATGTCTGCGCCCCAGTCGCAATAGAAGTCGAGCCAGCACGGCGTCAGCTTCGCGTGCCCTCGCTCGGCGGGGTCGGCAACGCCGTCGCGGATGACCAGGCGCGCGGTCCCGTCACCCCATGAGGCGAGAACGACCTCGCCAGAGTGGTCCGCAGCCCCGTCCATGAGTGACATCATGCGCCGAAGCCAACCGCCGGACCATCGGCATGTGCAAGCACGGTCGGCCGCTCGATCGGCGGTCAGACGGTCTGGTCGACCGCGGCCGGGGCCTCGAGTGCTCGCTGTGTGGGGCCGGGTCTTTGTCGCGGCGGTTGTGCTCGTGCATCACACTTGGTCGGTGTTCGCGAGGTTGTGGTGAGTGTCGAGCGCGCGGGCGCGCTGCTTGATTTGGGTCGCCATGCTGAGGCGCTCGAGGTGTTGGGTGCCGTGCCGGGTGCGGAGTCTTCGGCGTATGCGCTCGGGTTGCGGACTCGGGCGCTGTTGGGTCTCAAGCGGTTGGGGCCGGCTCGGGAGAGCGCGGCGGCGATGCGGCGGATCGCCCCGCACGGGGAGTGGGGTTACCGGCTGGGCGCGATTGTGGAGCGGTCGATGGGCCGGCCGGCTGATGCGCTGGCGTTGGCTGATCAGGCAGCGGCGTTGGATCCCCAGGAGCCGTTCACGCACCAGGTCGCGGTGTTGTGCGCTCTGGATATTGGTGATCTGCGTAGCGCTGGCGAGCATGCGAGCGCGATGCTGGAGCTTGCGCCGGACACGGCGTTGGCGCATGTGACGCTCGCGAGGGTCCAGATCGCGTCGAGTCAGTTGGTCTGGGCGGAGGCGTCGTTGCGGCGCGCGTTGACGATCGACTCCGCAGACGACGTGGCGATGGCGTTGCTGGCCGAGGTGGTCGCGAAGGAGCGTCCGGAGGAAGCGCGGCAGCTACGCGTCGCAGCGCTGCGAGCGGATCCGCAGGATGTCGGTCATCGCCGTCGAGTGTTGTCCCGCGGCCGGGCAATGGCGTTGGGTGGTGCTGCGGTCACCGCGGGCAAGCTCGGTCTGGTCGGTAAATTCGCCGCGCTGTCGGTTCTGAGCCACGCCGTCCGGGGCCAGTCCGGGCGGCTCACACTCGCCGTCATGACCGTCATCTACCTGGCGACGTTCGCGGTGTCGCGGGTACGCCGCCGACGCCACGGCCGGAAGCTGCCGCCGCTGGTCTGGGAGGGGACCCGGGCCGACCGGCGCAACGCCGATCTGCTGTGGCTCGGGGTGCCGGCGGCCCTCGTGGCGGTGATCAGCGCGGTGGTGATCCTGGTCCGTGCGGCCGCGGGCGTCTCTCCGGTAGGTCCGGTGGTGTGGTTCGTCGCCGCCCTCGTGGTCCTGGCCGTTTGCTGGCGGTTCCGCGCCGGTGAGGTGCGAGATCGTGCTCTGGCCGAGGTGCTTCGTGATGTGTGGCGGGCAGTCGTTCGGACGGTCAGCTTCAACTGGCAGCGTCGCGGCGCGCGGCGTCGTCGCAGGCGCGGGCAGCGCTGACAGCTTCACGGCGCTGAATGCACCGGTTGGCAGGTCAGGCGAGCCGTTGGTGCCGCATGTAGGCGAGTAGTTCGTCGTACTCGCCGCCTTCGTTGGCGAACATGGCCACGTTGCGGGCAATCTGCATCCACGGGCGAATCGACGGCTTGACTTCTCCGGTCGCGGCACGAAGGTCGTCCATGGTGATGAAGCGGATCTGCCCGGTGCGGGCCGAGTCCAGCAGGGCCTTCTCGGCGGCGGTCTCGCAGATGTGCGCCAGATCTGCGCCGGAGTATCCGTCGGTCATCTTGGCGAGCTTCTTGGTGTCGATGTTCGCGACCGGGCGGCCGGCCAGGTTGTGCCGCAGGATGTGGTCGCGCGCAGTCTCGTCTGGTGGCAGGACGAGCAAAGTGCGGTCGAGCCTGCCGGGGCGGCGCAGCGCGGGGTCGACATCCCACGGCATATTGGTGGCCGCGAGCACGAACACGCCTTCGTTCCGTCCCTCGGCGTCGTCGAGCTCGGCCAACAGCTGGTTGACGGTGCTCCGCATCGCGTTGTTCCGCAGCTGAGTCCGCTTCTGTCCGATCGCGTCGACCTCGTCCAGGAACAAGACACACGGCGCGTGCCGGCGGGCGGTCTGGAAGATCTCGTGCAAGTTGCGTTCGCTCTGCCCGACGTACATGTCCAGCACCTCGTCGAAGTGCAGGGCGACGAAGTGCACGCCGAGCTCGCCGGCTATCGCGCGGGCCAGGAAAGTCTTCCCACAGCCTGGTGGGCCGTACAGGAGCAGACCTCCCTTCAAGCTCTTCGCGAACGCGGCGCGCAGCTCGGGATGACGGATCGGAGCGAGGAACGCCGCTTCCAACCTCGCCTTGACCTGCTCCATCCCGCCGACATCAGCAAGCCGAACCCGCGGGCGCTCCGCATCAACGGTGTCGACCGGCACGGCCCCGTCATCACCGTCGACAAACATCGGCGGCGCCAGATCACCGACCTCGGCCTCCGCAGCACGCCAATCAAAAGAGGACGCCGCGGTGTCCGGCACCGAACCCGGCCCGTCGGTCACCGGCTGCCCAACCGCCCCCTGCAGCATCGCCAACGCGTCCCGGTTTCCCGGCTCCCGCTGAAGCGCCGCCGCACACTGCCGCACCGCCTCGTCCCGCCGCCCCGCTTCGATCAACACCCGGGCAAGGTGCAGACGCAGCAGCACGTCGTCCGGGCGAGCCTCGACCGCCGCAATCAAACTCGCAAGCGGATCCTCAGACGTCATACGTGCGCTCCAGCTTCCAACCGACAACCCGCACCAACATCGACGACACTAGAGCCCACGCCCCAGCAGCGGCATGTGGCTGCGCCCCCGCGACAACAGCGGCGTGGTCGCGCTCCGGCGGCGCGTCAGCAGGGCCGGGTGTCGCCGTCCCGCGCCTCAGATGACGATGGGAGTTAGGCGGCGATCGGGCTGATCCGGACCGGTGGTTTCGGTGCAGGGCCGTACTTGTTGGGGACTGGCTCGCCGTTCTGTGACGCGTACCGAAGCCATATGAAGGAGCCGAACAGCGGCACCAGGTTCCACAGCACCAGACGTCCGGAGCGGCCGATGTCATGCATCCTGCGGATCGCCGCTGTCGCGACCGGGACGGTGAGCACGAGTCCGAGAATGATGTCGATCCAGCGAGCGTGAGGGACCGCTTCGATCACCGCTGCCGGCACGCCGTACAGCAGGATCAGCGTCCAGAAAAATTCGGCCCGGCGGGCCCGCCCACGAGCCGACAGCGCATTCAGTAGCCCTGCTCGGGCGGCTACTAGCGGATTCACACCTACAGGCCCTCAAGATCGACGACGCCTCAGTGTCTCACTTCTGTCCGGCACCTGCGGAGTCGACCTTCAGCTGAGCGCGCGGAACGCGGCATGGTCGCGCTCCGCGACGACAGCGGCATGGTCGCGCGCTGGTTAGTTCAGGAAGAGATCAAGACGCGAACGTCCTTCGGCTCTCCTGCGGTGTGCGCTGGATCTGCAAGCGAAGCGGCCGCCCATGCAAGGACCTCGACAGCGACCTCGTACTCGTCCGGAGCGAGGTGGTAGAACGTCGCTGCATCTCGCCACACAATGAGCAGCTTCGTCGCACTCAGGTTGTACAGCCCTTCCCAAAGCGAGTCCGCTAACGCATCCCACGAGCGCTCAGATTGCACCGGTGGATCCAGTAGGACGGCAGCGCGCACTGCGTCGAAGAACGCCTTTCGGGTGGAACCGTCGCCTGTGAAGAGCTCGACAACGTCGACACCATCACGTCGCAATCGCAGCTCCCGGGCTGAAAAGTCAGCGCTAGGCACCCTCTCCAGCCGATCACTTGACACGCTTCGATGCTAGCCACGACCGGCTGTGCACCTCGCCAGCGCTTTCGCCGAACCATCGGCATGACCGAGCCGACCGCTGGGTCGCGACGGCTCTATCGCCGCGTTGTCCGGAGCCGATGGACACGCCGTATCGAGCCTGCGTCCAGGCCGGTTACAAGTTCATCCACGTGGTGACATGCTCGGCGGCGGTCGGAAAAGAGTCGACAACTTGGTCGGCGCGGTGCAGGTCCTCGCGATTATGTGTCGTGGCGACGGCGATGACGTGCATGCCGGCGTGCTTGGCCGCCTCGATGCCGGCGGGTGCGTCTTCAACGACCAGGCAATCACGAGGGTCGGCGCTCAGTAGCTCCGCAGCCAGGAGGTAGCCATCTGGTGCTGGCTTGCCAACCGTGACCATCGCGCCGTCGACCAGCACACTCGGGCCTGCGGCACCGCCGGCAGCGAGCCGATGACGGACGTGCGTGTCTCGGCCGGACGTGACAATCGCCCACCGGTCGCTCGGGAGTCGGTTGAGGAGGTCACGAACGCCTTCGAAGAGCGGGAATCCGTCGTTCTCTTCGGTCATGTACTTGCGGAGTCGTCGGTACTCGTCCTCGGCGTCAAGATGCGGCGCAATCTCCCTGACGGTGTCCGTCGCACGACGGGCGTGCGTGGCGGCCCACACTTGGTCGGGATCCAGAAGGTGCACCGTCGACCAGCGGTTCCAAATCCTGCGGTAGGTGGCATAAGAATCGACGAGCACACCGTCCGCGTCGAAGAGCACCACCTTCATCACGCCACCAGCCTAGAAGCGCGCGGAAGAGACTTCGCAGCGCTCCCCAACGACAGCGGCATGGTCGCGCTCCGCAACGACAGCGGCATGGTCGCGCCCCTGCGACGACAGCGGCATGGTCGCGCTGCGCCGCGACAGCGGCATGGTCAGTCACCCTGACGCTGTGGTGTCCGGTGCGATCTTGATCGAGTTAGTGGCGCTAGGGGCCGCCCCGTCACTTTGGCAAAGCCGGCAGACAAAAAGGTCGGGCACGTTTCTCGGCTTGGCGCGTCGGTCGGACCTGGTGACGAGAATTGTGTCCTGCCACCCATGCTCGCGGCATTCGACGCGCGGGTGCGGCCACAGTTCCATCGCCTCAGGCTAGAGGCGCGCTTCGCATCCGTCGGGCGTGGCTCCGGGGTGGACGATGGTCGGCAGGACCGGGCCAACACAAGATCGCTCCATCAGGGTCGCGCCCCGTGGCGTGGTGTAACTCGGCTTCGTGATCACGTCAGCGAGTTCGGTGCTGACTATGCCGTGAGCAGGGCGGCGGGCGCCACCTCCTCGGCCGGTGCGGACTTGGGGTTGAGCAGG
>NZ_JBQCEE010000300.1:0-6697 GCF_051960575.1 Jatrophihabitans sp. | reverse complement strand
CGGGGTCGCCGTCGAGCACGCCGTGGTCGGTGTCGAGGATGCGCTCGGTCCCGGCGCCGTCGAGCGGGATGCCGATGATCTTCGGCACCGACCGGCCGTCGGTGTAGAGCGTCGCGCCGGCGAAGCGGCCGTGGTCCGACTCGACCCGCCCGATGCCGGCGAGCAGCGTCCAGCCGAGATGGCAGCCGGGGCTCGCCGCGTCGACTGCGGCCGCCGCCCGCTGGTACGCGAGCAGCGCGGTCGCCGGGATGCCGTCGGCGGCCAGCGCCGACGCGGCGACTGCGGGCGGCCGGTGCAGGTCGCGGACGAGGGTCACCGGCAGCCCCTGGACGGGCGCCGGCACGGGCGGCGTGTCGAGGCCCGCGCCGAGCACCGGTGCCGCCGACACCACCGGCGCGGCGGAGGTCGGCACGGACGACGAGGTGGTCGCGGGCCGCGCGGCGGCCCGCCCGGGGTCGCTGCCTGCCGGCGCGCTGACCGGCAGGGCGATCGCGACGGCGCCGGCTGCGACGAGGACCGGGAGCCGTGCCATCCCGGACGACGCGCCGGCCCGGTGGCGCGCCTCGGACGTGCGGCGGCGCAAGCGTGCGACGTCGATGATCAACAGATGCCCCCCGGCGATGTCCGGGCCGCCGCTTCGTCCTGACCGCCCGACCCGATCATCGTGCGCCCGCCCGACCGCCCGGACAAGGCGGGGCGAACAACGGGTGACGGTTGGACAGGCCTTCGGTCCCGGTGTCGTCAGTCGCCCGCCGCCGCGAAGGCCGCCCGGATCGCGTCGGGGGCGGCCCCCTCGGCCAGCAGCACCGTCAGCAGCACCCGGGCCTTGAGCGGGTCGAGGCCGCCCGCGCTCACCAGCCCGCGCGCCAGCAGGTCACGCTCCGAGCCCGGGAAGCCGTAGGTGTCGCGGTAGTTCTCGCCGGCACCCGTGCGGCTGGCCAGGACGACCGGCATGCGACCGGCCAGCTCGGCCAGGGCATCGGCCAGCCGTCCGGGCACGTGGCCGCCACCGAAGCCGGCCACGACCAGCCCGGCGAGCGACGCGGTGGGCGGCAGGTCGGCGTCCAGACCGATCAGGGCCAGCCCGACCGACGGCACCGGCGGGACGAGGGCGCCCGGATCGTGCGGCGCCGTGCGGCGGCGCGGGACGAAGGGCAGGCGGACGCGGTCCTCGACCACCCAGCCGACCGGCCCGGCGGTCGGCGACGCGAACGCGCCGACGCTCGCCGTGTGCGTCTTGCGCACGTAGCGGGGCAGGTGGATCTCGTCGTCGAACACGACCAGCGGGCCGAGCCCGGCGGCGAGCGGCGACGCGGCCACCCGGACGGCGGCCAGCAGGTTCGCCGGGCCGTCGGCGCCGGGCAGCGCCGGGTTGCGCATGGCGCCCGTGAGCACGACCGGCATCGCGCCCGCGTAGAGCAGGTCGAGCAGCCAGGACGTCTCCTCCAGGGTGTCGGTGCCCTGGGTGACCACGACACCGTCGGCGTCGACCGTGCTCAGCTCGCGGGCGAGGGCCGCGATGTCGTCGAAGGTCAGGTCGCCGGACGGTACCTGCCGGAACGTCCGCACCCGCAGCTCCGCGACCGCGCGCACGCCGGGCACGGAGGCGAGCAGGTCGTCCGGCGAGAGGCGCGGGGTGACGCCCTCCCCCGCGGCCGCCGGCACGGACGCGATGGTGCCGCCCAGGGCGAGCACCTCGATACGCGGCAATCCCACCGCCCCAGTGTCCACCGCCCACCCGGCCGGCTCGCAGCAGGTGTTGAGATCACAACCGCTCAACGGCTGTAGAGACAAATGCCGGGTGTCGGGTTACCGTGATCGCATGGCCACTGCTCCCAGCCGTCGTGACCTCATCGGGCGCGCCGCCCTCGACGTCCTCGCCGAGGCGGGTGTGCGCGGGCTGACCCACCGCGCGGTCGACCAGGCCGCCGGGCTGCCGTCGGGTTCGGTGAACTACTACCACCCGTCGCGCGCCGCCCTGCTCGACGCCGCGGTCGACGCCCTGATCGAGCAGGACGACGCCGCCGCCGCGGCCGCGCAGAAGCGCAGCGGGCTGCCGAGCAAGAACATCGCCGACGCCGCGAAGGGGCTCGCCGAGTACGTCGCGGCCCTCAGCGCCGCGAAGGTGCGCCCGCTGGTCCGCGCCCGCGCCGAACTGCTCACCGAGGCCCAGCGCCGCCCGGAGGTCGCCACGAAGCTGCGGACCTCGCGCACCGCGGCGCTCGCCTTCGCGACCAGCGTGCTCGAGGGGCTCGGCCGCAAGGACGCCGCCAAGCAGGCCGACGTCCTCGTCACCGTCCTCGACGGGCTCGTGCAGCGCCAGGTGCTCGTCGGCCCGAAGGCGCTGCCGCGCCCGCAGGTCGAGCAGGTGCTGAAGGCGGTGCTGCAGGCGGTCTGACCGCCGGCGCCGAGCGGCTCAGCGCCGCCCGGGAAGCCCGATCTGGACGAGCGCGCGCCCGCTGCGCACGGGCGACGGGCCGGACGCGCCGCACCCCGGGGTGTCCCCCACCCCCGAGGCACAGGATCCGCACCCGCCGCCCGGGCAGCCTGCGGCCAGCTCGGTCGACTCGAGCCGGCCGATCCGCACCAGGTGCTCGACCGCCGCGTCGACGACGTCGAGCGGCAGCCCCGTGCGGGTCACCAGGTCGTGCCGCGACCGCGCCCCGTCGGCGATCGCGTCCAGCACCGAACGCAGCGGTGACCTCACGGAACGAGCCGTCCGAGCTGGAAGATCACGGCGGCGAGCCCCCAGGCCACGCCGATCTGCATGACCATGCCGAACGCCGTCCAGCGCCGCCCGATCTCGCGCACCTGCGCGGCGACGGTCGCGACGCACGGCGTGTAGGCGAGCAGGAAGATCAGGAAGGCGAACACCGCCGCCGTCGTCGCGCCGCTGCTCGAGGCGTCGAAGGCCGCCGTGATGTGCTGCTGCAACTCGCCCGGCGACTGCCCGGCGGTCGGGTCGGCGGCGGCGTAGGTCTGCGCCCACGAGCTGATCACCGCCTCCTTGGCGACGAACCCGACGACCAGCGCGCCCGCCGTGTGCCACTCACCGAACCCGAGCGGCCCGAACAGTGGGGCGATCGCGCGGGCGAGCGCGGCGAACAGGCTGTCGTCTGGGGCGACGTGCCCGAACCCGGCGCCCCCGCGCACCGGGATCGCCTGCAGCAGCCAGACCGCCGTGACCGTGGCGACGATGATGCCGCCCGCCGTGCGCAGGAAGGACCGCACGCGCACCCAGGTGACCGCGGCGGTGAGCCGCAGCGTCGGGCGCTGAAAGGCCGGCAGGTCGAGCAGCAACGGCTCGCTGCCGACCGCGCGCCAGAGGGTGCGGCGCAGCGCCAGGCCCGACAGCACGATGATCACGATGGACGCGAGGTACATCGCGAAGACGACCGAACCGGCATGGTTCGGGAAGAACGTGGTCGCCACCAGCACGTAGACGGTGAGCCGCGCGCTGCACGACGTGAAGGGGACGAGCAGCGCGGTCATGATCCGGTGCCGGGCGTCGCCGAGGATGCGGGTGGCGCTGATCGCCGGCACGTTGCAGCCGAAGCCGACCACGAGCGGCAGGAACGCCTTGCCCGGCAGGCCGATCGCGCGCATGGCCCGGTCGGTCACCACCGCGGCGCGGGCCAGGTAACCCGAGTCCTCGAGCAGCGCCAGCAGCGCGAACATCAGCACCATCAGCGGCACGAAGCTCAACAGCATGCCGACACCGGCGATGAGCCCGTCGACGACGAAGTGCTGACCCCAGGTGCCGCCGAGGCCGACGTGGCGCAGCACCCAGGTCGCGCCGCGGGTGAGGGGGCCGGCGAAGAAGTTGCCGACGGCGTCCTGCAGCGGGGTGGCCACCGCGGTGGTGGTCTCGAAGACGCCCCACATCACCAGCAGGAAGAGCAGCGGGCCGACGACCGGCGCGGTGACCCAGCGGTCGATCCGCTCGGTGCGGGTCGGCGGCGCGGGACGGCGGGTGGTGCCGGCGTCGACCGCGGCGGTGATCCAGGCGAAGCGCTCGTCCGAGACGGCCAGCTCGTCGCCGACGTCGCGCTCGGCGACGTGGCGGGCGGCCGGCGCGTGACAGCCGCCGAGCTCACGGGCGACGGCCGCGGCGAGGGCGGCGACGCCCTGCCGGCGGCGCGGGTCGACCGCGACCACCGGCACGCCGAGCGCGGCGCCGAGGGCGGCGGCGTCGACCTCCACGCCGCGACGGGCGGCGACGTCGGCCATGGTGAGGGCGACGACGAGGCGCTGCGACGACTCGCGCAGCTGGGCGACCAGGTAGAGGCTGCGCGAGAGGTGCGCGGCGTCGACGACGACCACGGTCACGTCCGGCACGTCGGTGCCGGTGAGCAGGGCGCGGGTGAGCTCCTCGTCCGGCGAACAGGCGTCGAGGCTGTAGGCGCCGGGCAGGTCGAGCAGGTCGACCGGGCGCTCGGCCGGCGTCCAGACGGCGCGGCCGACCTCGACGGTCGTGCCCGGCCAGTTGCCGACGGTGCGGCGGCTGCCGGTGAGGGCGTTGAACAGCGTCGACTTGCCGGAGTTCGGGGCGCCGACGAGGGCCACGACCGTGCCGGTGACCGCCGCGGCCGCGCCACCGTCGCCGTGACACGACGCGACCGGCGCCCGGCGGGTGCGCTGTTCGGTGGCGCTCACGCCACGCGATGGGTGTCGGCGTCGGGGGACGTCACGCCCAGGCGGCTCGCGGTGCCGCGGTCGAGCGCGATGCGGTTGCCGTCGACGCCGACCACCCGGCCGCCGCCGGCGGCGCGCGACAGCACGGTCACCAGCGCACCGCGGCGCAGCCCGAACTCGGCGAGCCGCAGCCGCACGGGTCCGGTCAGGTCGACCGAGGCCAGACGCACCGGGACGCCGGGAGCCGTGCCGGCCAGCGTGGAGGTGTCGTCGCGTCGCATGCCATCACGGTAACCGAGGAAGTTAGGTATGCCTACCCTGTGTTGCCTGTGACTCGACCCGCTCCCGTGACCGCAAGCTGAGGAGCACGTCAGTCGGCCTACGGATCCGAGCGGACCCTTCCTACCGTCGGGACGTGGGGTCCATCGCGCGCCGGTTCCGCGCCCGCGGTCTGGCGGTCGACCTGGTCGTCCTGGTGATCGCTGCGACGGCCCGCCTGTCGGTGCTGGTGCACGGCGGTTGGCGCGGCAGCTTCGGGTACGACCCCGCCGTCTACTTCGCCGGCGCGGACGCCCTGATCCACGGCCGGATGCCGTACACGGACTTCGTCCTGATCCACCCACCCGGGGTGCTACTCGCCCTCGCGCCGTTCGCCGCGCTGGCCCACATCGTCACCGACCAGGTCGCGTTCACCGTCGCCAACGTCGCCTTCGCCCTGCTCGGCGCGCTGGCGGCCGTACTGGTCACGCGGATCGCCAGGCGGATCGGCCTCGGGCGTGCCGCGCTGGTCGCCGGCCTGACCTACGCGCTCTGGTTCGGCGTCGTCCAGGCCGAGTACCTGGCGCGCCTCGAGCCGCTCGGCGCCGTGCTGTTCCTCACGGGCCTGCTGCTGGTGGTACCGGACGCGGAGGGCCGGCTGCGGTCGTCCCGCGCGCTCGTCCTGGGCGGTGCCGCGCTGGGCGCGACGACCTGCGTGAAGATCTGGTGGTCGGTGCCGGTCGTGGCGGTGGTGCTCTGGCTGGCGGTGCGCACGGGCCGCCGCGGACCGGCACTGCGGGTGCTGCTGGGCGCCGGCGCCGGGCTGCTGCTGGTCGACGGCCCGTTCCTGCTCGCCTCGCCGCGCGCGATGTGGACCTCGATCGTCAGCGACCAGCTCGGGCGTCCGCGCGCGTCGACCGGCTTCGCCGGGCGATTGGTCGACCTCACCGACATCCCGCCGTCCGGGCTGGTCACCGGCGGCGCGCGCGTCGCGCTCGAGCTCGTCGTCGGGCTGGCGCTCGTCGCCGTCGTCGCGCGGGCCACCCGGCTGCCCGCCGGACGGCCCGCCGTCGGCCTGCTCGTGCTGCAACTGCTGGTGCTGCTCGCGGCGCCGTCGTACTTCGGCTTCTACAAGGACTACCTCGGCGGCGCGCTCGCGCTCACCGTCGGCGCCGCCGCCGTGCCGTCGTCCCGGGCTGTGCGTGGCGCCGTCGCCGACCGGCGACCGCGCCTGGCCGCCCTCGTGCCGGCCGGGGTGTTCCTCGTCGTCGCGGCGGCAGCGACGGCCGCGTCCGTGCGCACCGACTTCGACGGCCCGGTGCCGTTCACCGGGCGCTCCGACCTGGCCGACGCGGTGCGCGGCGAGCGGTGCGTGATGTCCGACTCCCCCATGGCCCTCATCGAGCTCGACGTGCTGACCAGCGACCTCGAGCACGGGTGCCGCAACTGGGTCGACGTCACCGGTCGCACCTACGGCCCTGACGCGCCGCGACCGGGCGGGCCGACCGCTCGCTCGCAGAACCAGCGGTGGCAGGACGACCTGGTGCGCTACCTGCGCTCGGGCGACGCCGTCATCATCTGGCGGGGCGGAGCGGACGGCCTGACCGCGGCGTCCTGGCACGCCCTGACGCGTGACGGGGTGCTCGAGCACGCGGGGCACAACACGGTGTACCGCACCGTCCCGGGTCACCCCGAGCTGCCGGATCCGACCGGCTGACGTTCAGGCGGGCGGTAGCAGCACCCGCATCCGGGCGCGGGGCCCGGCGCCGACGACGTCACCGGCCGCGGCGCGGGCCAGCCGTCT
>NZ_JBQCEE010000299.1:0-2086 GCF_051960575.1 Jatrophihabitans sp. | reverse complement strand
AGCGCGCCGGTGTTGCCTCGCAGGATGCGCTCGAGACCGTCACGCAGTTCGGTGCCGGGCGCAACCCGGGCGAGGACGCCGCGCAGCGCCTCGTCGTGTTCGGTCGTGGCCATGGTGCCAGCAGTCTATGTGGTTGGTGTTACAGGTGTGCCCCGATTTCCGCCCTCGATCGGGCGCAGGGCCGCCCGGCGCGGACCGCCGCCGCGGCGTGACAGTGCCTCGATCGACGCCATCGCGTCGTTGATGGTCGCGACGGGGACGGTCTGCACGCCTTCGACGGGCCCCGGCGGCAGCGCTTCGCCGGCATGGGCCTTCGGCACCAGCACGGTGGTGAAGCCGAGCCGACCGGCCTCGGCGAGACGGCGGGCGAGATTGGGTACGCGCCGCACATCGCCGGACAGCGACACCTCGCCGATCGCGCAAATGGTCGGTGGAATCGGCAGCTCACGCACGGCCGAGACGAGGGCCAGCGCGATGCCGAGGTCGCACGCAGGTTCGTTGGCGATGATGCCGCCGACCGTGGCGACGTAGACGTCGGCCTCGCCCATGGGCAGCCGGGTGTGCCGGGCGAGGACGGCGAGCAGCATCGCCACCCGGGCCGAGTCGAGGTTGCTGACCGCGCGCCGTGGCGAGGCGCCGTAGTTCACCTTGTTGGTGAGCGCCTGGATCTCGGTGGCCAGGGCGCGCCGTCCTTCGACGGCGATGGTGACGCAGGCGCCGTCGACTGCGGAGGTGCGGTCGGACAGGAACAGTCCGGACGGGTCGGTGAGCCCGACCATGCCGTCCTCGCGCATCTCGAAACAACCGACCTCGTCGGCAGGGCCGTGCCGGTTCTTCGTGGCGCGCACCAGCCGCAGGGACGAGTGCCGGTCGCCCTCGAAGTGCAGCACGACATCGACGAGGTGCTCGAGCACGCGCGGCCCGGCGATCGCGCCGTCCTTGGTCACGTGCCCCACCAGCACCGTCGCGATGCCGCGTTCCTTGGCGACCGCGATCAGTGCGGCGGCCACCGCACGGATCTGCGGCACACCACCGGCCGTGCCGTCGACCGCATCGGTCGAGATGGTCTGCACCGAGTCGACGACCAGCAGACCGGGAGTGACGTCGTCGAGGTGCGTGAGCAGCGCGCCGAGGTCGTTCTCGGCGGCGAGGAACAGGTTGGGGTCGACCGCGCCGATGCGCTCGGCACGCAGCCGCACCTGCGCCGTCGACTCTTCCCCGGTCACGATGAGTGCTCGACTGCCGCCCGCGGCGTAACGATGCGCGACGTCGAGCAGCAGCGTCGACTTGCCCACGCCGGGCTCACCGGCGAGCAGCACCACCGAGCCGGGCACGAGCCCGCCACCGAGCACGCGGTCGAGTTCGGCGACGCCGGTGGGACGGGCGCGGGCCTCGTCCGGCGACAGCTCACCGATCGGCCGGGCGGCCCGGGTGACCGGCGACGCGGCCACCGCCCGTCGGGTCGTCGCACCGACCTCGGTGACCGATCCCCACGCTTGGCACTCGGGGCAGCGGCCCACCCAGCGGAGCGAATCGGCACCGCACTCGGTGCAGCGATAAGCGGGCTTGGCCGCGCGGGCCGGTTTCGTCATGCCCGACACCGTAGGTGCCGGCTACGACAAGTCTGTGCAGCTACGCCGCGGGAGTTGAGGAGACCTCGGGGACGGTCTGCCCGCTCGGCGCCGTGCCGATCTGCACCGGCACCCGCAGCGTCGCCTGACCCGCGTTGGCGAAGGTGAAGGTGACCTGCACCGAGTTGCCGGGGAACAGCGGACCGTCGCCCTTGTATCCGCGCAGCACGAGCGTCTCGGGTGAGCCGGCACCGTCGGGGGTCAGGTTCTCGAGCCCGAAGCTGACAGCCGACCCGGCGGGGATGGTCTGCGGCCTGCCGTTGCTCGTGCCCGACGCCGGCGACTGGCTCGGTGCGCCACTCGGGCCGGCGAGCAGGGACGGTGTGGACACGACTTCCCAGCCGCCCGGGAACGACGGACTGGACACCTTCACGAGTTTGTCGGCGGTCTCGCCGTTGTTGGCGAAGTAGGCCGTCATCGGCACCGACGCACCAACGGCATAGGACGGTCCGGTC
>NZ_JBQCEE010000298.1:0-2236 GCF_051960575.1 Jatrophihabitans sp. | reverse complement strand
GCGCTCCGCGACGACAGCGGCATGGTCGCGCTCCGCGACGACAGCGGCATGGTCGCGCTCCGCGACGACAGCGGCATGGTCGCGCTCCGCGACGACAGCGGCATGGTCGCGCTCCGCGGCGACGGCGGACGGACATTCGCCGGCAGGTCTGGTGGGCTGACGGGATGTCGGCTCGATGAGGGTGTCAGGACTTGTATCGCGATCGGGCCTCGACACTGGCGAGTTGGGGATCGCGCAGGCCTACGCAGTCCTGGATCCAGAACGTTTGGCAGTAAACGAACGGGCCGCGGGGCAATCCTGGGTCGAACAGCGCGACTTGGAATCCTGGTTCGGGAATTCGCGGAGAGGGGCGGTCGAAGCCTCGGGAACGTGCGGACGAGAAGCCGCGCGCTCCGTAAAAGTTTGGGTCACCTTCAAGAAAGACGGCCGGCTCGCCCCTTTCCCGTGCTGTTCGCAGGGCTTCGGCGACCAGAGCCGTTCCGATCCCTTGTCGCTGGTGGGACGGCGCGACGGCAAGCGGGCTTAGGGTCACGACCTCGACGAGGCGCTCGCGGGCGTCGATCCAGCAACGACTCAACTGAACGTGACCGATCACAGTGCCGAGTCGGCAGGCGACGAGGCTGGCGACCACGTCGCCTGCCGCGGCTAACGCGTCGACCAAGTCCGGCACGCGTCGGCCGCCGAAGGCTGCGCCGTTGACCCGCCGGACGGCGTCACTGTCCCCCGACTCTGCGAGTCGGTAGGTAACGGCGGACGAACTGTCCATGCTGTCCACCGTGTCATGACACAACAACGCCACAAGGAGGTATCAGGCCATCCAGAGAATCAGCATCGTCGCGACCTGCTAGGTCATCCGGAGCACCGCAGAATCAGCGTGATGGTCGGGCCGCGACGCAACGTCGGTCGGGCGCCTGGGCGGGGTTCAGCTGAACCCGTTCTACGGGCCGGGTGACTGGGCGTGCAGATACCGGTGCCCGCGCAGTGCCGCGCCGGCGACGGCGAGTGCTGCCACGATGGCCGCCGTCAGCGCCGCACTGGCGCCGGCGCGATCGACCAGGACGCCGCCGAATGCGGTGCCGACGGCGATCCCGGCGAAGACGCTGACACCCAGCCAGGTGTAAGCCTCGGTGAGGTTGTCGACAGGCACGGTCGTCGGGACGAGGGAATTGCCCGTGATCAGGGTTGGCGCGTTCGTAAAGCCAGCCGCGAACAGCGCCGCGGTGGTGAGGAGGAGCGAGTGCGAAGCGCCCGCGGCGGCGATCACAATAGCGGCGAGAGCCATGGCGAAAGCGGCGGCTTGGAACCGCCGCGCAGGAGCGGCTCGCCATGCTGTCGCCCCGTAGGCCACCCCTGCGAGCAGGCTGCCGCCGGCCCAACAGGCCAACATTGCGCCGGCAGCTCCTGCCTGATCCTGTTCGTGAGCCAGGGCGACGATGCCGACCTCGACCAGCCCGAACATCGTGCCAATCGCCGCGAACGCGGCGATCAACACCATCACGCCGGGACGGCGGAGCGCTGAACGATGCCGCCCCCGGCCGTCCTCCCCGCCGCCGGCCACTGGCAACGGCGGATCGGCGCGCTGATGAGCTGGTTCGGTGCCGCGCTGAGCCAGCAACATCACCGTGCCAGCCACCGTCAGAGCGGCCGCCCCCACCAGTCCCGCAGCCGGGGTGACACCCATCGCGAGGGCCGTGACCAGGACCGGGCCGACGACGAACACCGCCTCCTCGATCAGGGATTCGATCGCCAAAGCCCGCTCTAGCATGACCGAGTCCTCGAGCAGCGCCGTCCATCGAGCGCGGGACAGCGCACCGGTCTGCGGCAGTGACGCGCCGACGAAACCGGCCAACCCGACCAGCAGCCACGTCGACGCGCCGCTCACGCACGCCGTGACCAGAGCAGCGGCCGCCACGACATGCATAGCGATCTGCGGTCCCACGACCGTCCGCTGCCGCAGCCGATCAACCAGACGCGACACCTGCGGACCCGAGACACCCTGCGCCACCGAAATCGACCCCGCCACCAGACCAGCGACACCGAACGAGCGACCCGACTGCACCAGCAACAGCACCGACCCCAGCCCGAACATCGCCTGACCCAGGCGCGCCAGTGTCAACGGCCAAGTTGTGGTCCCCGCTGGTGGCCAACTGAAAGTCCCCACTCCTCGCGGGTGATCACTTCTTTTTCGAGGCGGTGTCTCCTCTCGTGCGGGCTTGTTTCATGCGGTAGCTGTCGC
>NZ_JBQCEE010000297.1:0-2109 GCF_051960575.1 Jatrophihabitans sp. | reverse complement strand
CTCGCGCAGCCGCCACACCCACCACGGCGGGCGCGACGGCGACCCCGGCTACGCCCGCGCGGGCGGGCCGATGCAGTTCATCCCGTCGACCTGGAAGCTGTTCGGCGTCGACGCCGACCGCGACGGTGTCGCCGACCCGTTCGACATCTTCGACGCGGCTGCGACGGCCGCCCGCTACCTCTGCGCGGCCGGCGGTGACCTGTCGACCCTCGCCGGTCGCACCCGCGCGGTGCTCGCCTACAACCACTCGACCGACTACCTGCGTGCCGTGCTCGCCCTCGCCGACCGGTACGCCGGCAGGCCGGTGACGATCATCCCGCCGACCGCCGGCCCCGACCCCGCCGCCCGCTCGGCGGCGCCCGGACGCACGCCGCGCAGCCCGAGCAGCAGCAGTGGTCCGCGTCCGATCGCGCCGTCGCCCACGTCGTCGTCGGCGCCCCGCCCGTCGTCGCCGGGGCCGACCTCGACGCACCCGTCGCCGTCGTCGTCCGTGCCCCGCCCGTCGCCGTCGTCGAGCTGCGCGTCGTCGCCCTCGCCGTCGGGGTCGTCGAACGGTTCGCCGTCGAGCACTGCGCCGTCGGACCCGTCGTCGTCCGCACCGCCGTCGTCCTCGGCCTCGACCGCACCGTCCTTCTCGTCGCCGTCGGACCCGTCGGGCGATCCGTCGTCCCCGTCCTCCTCGACCTCCTCGTCGTCCGCACCGCCGCCGCCCTGCTAAGGCGACGCGCCCGCGGTGACGGCCGGGCTGGACGCGGCGCCCCGCCAGGCCGGATGATCACGTCCCATGCGCGTGTCCCGGGTCGTCGCCGTCGTCCTGCTCGTCGTGCTGGCGGCGTTCGGCCCGTTCGCCGCGCAGGGCACGGCGGCGTCGACCGCAGCACCGGCCGGGCCCCTGGTGGTGCTCGACCCGGGGCACAACGGCGGCAACGCGAGCCACCCGGGCGTCGTGAACCGTCTGGTCTATGCCGGCTACGGACGGTTCAAGCCCTGCAACACCACCGGTACGGCGACGAACGCGGGGTACCCCGAGCACGCCTTCACCTGGGATCTGGCCCGCCGCATCCGGACGATCCTGGTGGCGCACGGGGTGCGGGTGCTGCTCACCCGGGCGAGCGACACCGGTGTGGGGCCGTGCGTGAACCGGCGCGCGCAGCTCGAGAGCACCCGCGGCGCGGCCGCGGCGATCGCGCTGCACGCCGACGGCGCGCCGGCGGCCGGGCACGGCTTCCACGTCTGCGAGGACAGCCGCCGGCCCGAGGGCGCGACGGCCGCGACGCAGCGCCGGTCGGCACGGCTGAGCCGCCTGGTGCACGACGCGCTCGCGGCGCGCTCCGGGCTCGTGCCGTCGACCTACATCGGGCGCAACGGGTACTACCTCCGCGACGACCTCGCCGGGCTGAACCTCAGCACGAACCCGACCACCTTCCTCGAGTTCGGCAACATGCGCAACGCCCACGACGCGGCGCTGCTGTCTTCGCCGGCCGGACGTGCCCGCATCGCCCGCGCCGTCGCGTCGGGCATCCTCGCCTACCTCGGTCGATGAGCCGTGGGCGCGTCCGCCGCGCGCTGGTGTCGGCGGTGGTCGCGGTTGCCGCCGTCGGACTCGTCGAGCCGTTGGCCGCGCCCGTGCCGGCGGGCGCGGTGACGCCCGAGTCGGGCGCCCGCGCAGCAGTCGCCTACGCCGAGCACCGCGGCATGGTGGCCGGCGTGGCGGTGATCGACACCGTCACCGGCACGCTCGTCACGGCGGGGCGGTCACGGCGGGCGTTCGCGGCGGCGTCCGTTGCCAAGGTGCTCATCGCGACGCGGCTGCTGCTGGCCGGCCGCATGACCGGCGCGACCGCGCGGCAGGCCGGCCGGATGATCCGGCTGTCGGACAACGCCGCGGCGTACGCCCTGTATCCGCAGGCCGGTGGAGCGCGGCTCGTCCCATGGCTGGCGCGGCACTACGGCATCGCCGACCTCGGCGGGCCCGCGCTGCAGCCGGGCGTCTGGGGCCCGACCCAGCTCACCCCGGTCGGGGGAGGCCCCCACAACCCCGCCCCGCCGCACGACCCCAAGGGGGGGGCGGGGGGGGAGCACGCGCTTCCCCACATTGCCCCGCTTGTG
>NZ_JBQCEE010000296.1:0-9533 GCF_051960575.1 Jatrophihabitans sp. | reverse complement strand
GGCGCTCCACCGCGCGCCGCCCACCGGCACGCGCTACCGCGGCGGCCCGGGGGGGCGGTTGTGGAGCGACCGTGCCGGCGAGGGTCGATTCGTCCGCCACCGGAGCGAGCTGGCCGGCCAGCTCAGCGACCCGGTGTTCGTCGGCGACCGGCTGGTGTTCCTCAGCGACCACGAGGGCCACGGCAACGTCTACTCGGTCGACCTCGGCGGCGGCGACCTGCGGCGGCACAGCGACCACACCGGCAACTACGCCCGTGACCTCGCGGGCGACCTCGAGGGCACCGGCGACGGCCTGGCCTACCAGCGCGCGGGCCGGCTGTACCGGCTCGATTCGTTGGCCGCCGACGCCGAGCCGGTCGAGGTCGAGGTCGAGCTGCCCGGCACCCGGGCGGCGCGGCAGCCCACCGTGATCGACGTCAAGGCCGCGCTCGACGCGGCCGAGCGCCTCGACGTCGATGCCGACGGTCGGGCCAGCGTCGTCGAGGTGCGTGGCACCGTGCAGTGGCTGACCCACCGCGACGGGCCGGTGCCCACGCTCGCCGCGGCGCCCGGGGTGCGCACCCGGCTGCCGCGCGTGCGACCCGGCCGCGGGTCCACGGCGGCCGTCTGGGTGACCGACGCGGAGGGCGACGACGCCCTCGAACTGACCGACGCCGGCACCACCCGTCGGCTGGCGGCGGGCCGGGTCGGCCGCGTGCTCGAACTGGTCGTCAGCCCCGATGCGAAGCATGCGGCGGTCGCGTCGCACGACGGGCGGGTGCTGCTCGTCGACCTCGACGGCGGTGACGTCCGCGAACTGGCCCGCAGCGACCAGGGCGACGTCAGCGGCCTCGCCTTCGCCCCCGACTCCGCCTGGCTGGCCTGGTCGCAGCCGTTCGCGTCCGGCCTGCGCGCGCTGCGGCTCGCCGACGTCGCGTCCGGGGCGGTGCACGAGCTCACGGCCGAGCGCTTCGTCGACACCGACCCGGTCTTCACCCACGACGGGCGGTACCTCGCGTTCCTGTCGGCGCGCACCTTCGACCCGACCTACGACACCCACAACTTCGACCTCTCGTTCGTCGTCGGCACCCGGCCGTACGTGGTGCCGCTCGCCGCCGACACCCCGTCGCCGTTCGACCCCGAGCCGGGCGGCCGCAGCGTCGCCCCGCCGAAGGGCGACGACCAGCCGGCGCCCGACCCGGCCCCGGCCCGCGTCCGGATCGACCTCGACGGCATCGTCGACCGCGCGGTCGTCGTGCCCGTCCCGGTCGGGCGGTTGACCGACCTGTCCGCCGCCGCGGGGGGCCTGCTGTGGGCCACGCACCCGATCAGCGGGGTGATCGGCGCCGGGCTACCGGCCGGCGCCGAGGCGCCGCGGCCGGCCCTCACCCGGTGGGACTTCGCGTCGCGTCGCGCCCTGACCCTCGTCGACCGGTTCGACTGGTACCGCGTCTCGCGCGACGGCACGCGCATCGTCGTGCGCGACGGCGACGAGCTGCGGGTCGGGCCGGCCGACCACCCTGTCAAGGACGACGGGGCCGACGGCCCGAAGGAGCTGGTCACCGTCGACCTTGACCGCATCCAGGTGCGGGTCGACCCGGTGGCCGAGTGGCGTCAGATGACGGTCGAGACGTGGCGGCTCATGCGTGACCACTTCTGGATCGAGGACATGGGCGGCGTCGACTGGGACGACGTGCTCGAGCGCTACCTGCCGATCGTCGACCGCATCGCCACGCGTGACGACCTGTCCGAGCTGCTGTGGGAGATGATCGGCGAGCTCGGGTCGTCGCACGCCTACGAGCGGCAGGTCTTCCCGCCCGCCCCGCCCGGACGCACGGCGTCGTTCCTCGGCGCCGACTACGAGCGCGACGCCGACGGCGGCTGGCGCATCGCCCGGGTGCTGCCGGGCGAGTCGTCGGTACCCGCGGCGCGCTCGCCGCTGCGTGCGGCCGGTGTCGACGTGCGGCCGGGCGACCGGCTGGTGGCGGTCAACGGGCAGCCGCTCGACGAGCGCGGCCCGGCGCCGCTGCTGACCGGACTGGCCGGGAAGCCGGTGCTGCTCACCGTGATCCGCGGCGACGAGCCACGCGACGTCGTCGTCGTGCCGACCGCCGACGAGGAACCGCTGCGCTACCAGGACTGGGTCGCCGGTCGCCGCGCGGCGGTGCACGTCGCGACCGACGGACGGATGGGCTACGTGCACGTGCCGGACATGATGTCCACCGGCTGGGCCGAGTTCAACCGCGACCTGCGGCGCGAGGCCCGGCGCGACGCGCTGGTGCTCGACACCCGCGACAACGGCGGCGGGCACGTGTCCGAACTGGTCATCGAGCGGGTGGCCCGGCGGCTGCTCGGCGGCGGGCTGAGCCGGCACGCGGTCGACGAGGAGTACCCGACCGGGGCGCCGCACGGGCCGGTCGTGTCGGTGGCGAACGAGTTCGCCGGGTCCGACGGCGACATCGTCAACGAGGCGTTCAAGGAGCTCGGGCTCGGCACCATCGTCGGCGAGCGCACCTGGGGCGGCGTGATCGGCATCGACGGCCGGTACACCCTCGTCGACGGCACATCGGTGACCCAACCGCGGTACTCGTTCTGGTTCCGTGACGCCGGCTGGTCGGTCGAGAACTACGGCGTCGACCCGGACGTGGTCGTGCCGTTCCCGCCGCAGGCCTGGGCGGCGGGTGACGACCCGCAGTTGGACGCCGCCGTCGACGTGCTGCGCGAGGCGCTCGAGCGGTACGAGCCGCTGCAGATGCCCGCGGCCGCGACCCGGCCCGACCGGTCGGCGCCACCGCTGCCGCCGCGTCCGACGGGCACCTGACGTATCCGGGGGTGGCGGCATGGTGCTCAGCGCAGCGCCGCCACCACCGCCCGCGTCGTCTCCTCAAGCGCCCCCGCGGCGTGCCGCCACGCCCGGTCGGCGCCGTGCTCGTCGACCAGCGAGCGCACGACCGCGCCGGGCACCTCGAGCCCGGGCTCGACGGCACCGGCGATCACGACGACCGGCCGGTCGCCGGCGCGCGCCCGTGCGACGACCGCCCACACCACCATGCCGGCCAACGAGGTGCGGTCGAGGCGTCCGTCGCCGGGGATGACGAGGTCGGCGTCGGCGATCAGCGAGTCGAGGCCGACCTCCTCGGCGACCAGGTCGGCGCCGGGCAGGAGCCGTGCACCGACGGTGACGAGGCCGCCCGCGAGCCCACCGGCCGCGCCCGAGCCCGGCACCAGGTCGAGGTCGAGACCGCGCCGCGCACGCACCTCGTCCCGCAGCCGTTCGAGTCGCTGGGTCAGGCGTGCCACCGTGGCGTCGTCCGCACCCTTCTGCGGCCCGAACACCTCTGCCGCGCGCGTGAACGGGGTGCGGACGTCGCAGGCCACGTCGAGCCGCACCCGGCCGAACGCGTCGGCGAGGCCGGCTGCTTCGAGTGCGCGCAGGGCGCCCTGTCCGCCGTCGGTCGTGGCCGAGCCGCCGAGGCCCAGCAGCACGTGCTCGGCGCCGGCGCGCGCGGCCGCGACCAGCAGCTCGCCGACGCCGGCGGTCGTCGCGCGTTCGGGGTCGTTGCCGTCACCGACCAGGTGCAGTCCGCACGCCGCCGCCGACTCGATGACGGCGCGGTGGGTGCGGGTGTCGTAACGCCAGGCGGCGCGCACCGGCGCGCCGAGGGGACCGGTGACGACGTCGACCCGGTTGCCGCCGCCCAGGGCGTCCAACAGCCCTTCGCCGCCGTCGGCCATCGGTCGTCCGACGCACTCGACGCCGAGGTCCCGGCACGCTGCGGCGATCGCCGCGACCACGTCGGCGGCGGTCAGGGTGCCCCGGAACTTGTCCGGGGCGGCGAGCACCCGCATGCCTCGATCCTGGCGGTCGCGGCGCCGGGACCGCGACCCGACCCGGGCGGCCGCGGCGGGGCGGTCAGCTCAGCGCCACACCCGCACGTAGTCGACCTGCGTCGTGGCCGGCAGCGGTGTGGTGGCCGGGTCGAACGCGTTCGTGCCGATGCCGAGCGCCTGCGTCAGCAGCACCATGAACGGCTGGTCGAACGGGGCCGGCTTCGCCAGCAGGAACGGGTTCCAGTTGTCGCTGACGCAGGTCTGACCATCGATCGAAACGGTGAGGGTCTGCGTCGTCCACACCAGCGTGTAGGTGTGGAACTGGCCCGCGTCGATGGTGCAGTTCGTGTTGGTCGCGTTCGGGTCGCCGAGCAGCGAGTTGTAGTGGATGTAGGGCACGGCCAGGTTCGGGTACTGGCTGTAGGTCTCGGCGACGTCGATCTCGCCGGACGCCGGCCACGACCCGTACTTGGTCCCGTTCACCGGGTACAGCCAGAGCGAGGTCTGCAGCCCGGCGACAGCGGCGGCCGGCACCTTCGCGCGGAACTCGAAGCGGCCGTAGGCCTGGGCGAAGAGCCCGGCGGTGTCGACCATGCCGCTGGTGTACTGCGTCGTGTACGGCAGACCCGGCGCCGGGCAGGTGAAGGGCTGCGACACGCGGCGCGCGGTCAGGTTCAGGACGCCGTTGCTCACCGAGACGTTGCTCGGCGAGTCGACGAAGCACTCGGCGCCGGAGTGGTAGCCGTAGGACGAGGTGGTCTGCACCAGCCACTTGTGCCGGTCGAGCGCCGTGCCGTCGAACTCGTCGTCGAAGCTGCAGGTCCAGGGCGTGCCGTCGGCCTTGACCAGCACGGTGCCGCCGCACGAGCCGGCGGACTGCGTGGCGACGAACCGGGCCGCGCCGGCACTGCCGGGCAGCACGCTCACCACGGAGGCCACCACGCCGACGACGAGGGCGAGCAGCGCGGCACGCCGCCGCGGACGCTGAGCAAGGCTTCGACGCATGAAAGCCCGATCGGCCGAAGGGACCGGGACTGAAGGACTTTGGTCCCGGGAGTTCACGCTCGCCATACTTGCGCAAGGTCGGTGTGAACGGAAGAGCCGGATACGTCACTTCACCCGGAGGCCAACGACATCGCCGTGGTCAGCACTTGACCACGGCGATACTTCGGATTTCGCTTGGGGTGAGTGACGGGGCTCGAACCCGCGACATCTTGGACCACAACCAAGTGCTCTACCAGCTGCGCTACACCCACCATGCCGGCCGCGCGCGGCCGAGCCAGCTCAGTCTAGCGACTGCCGCGAGCGGTTCAGCACGGCGGTCGCGGCGGCCTTCGCCTCGTCGCTCGTCGGCCCGGGCAGCGGCACGAACAGGGTCTGCCGGTAGTACTGCAGCTCCTGGATGCTCTCGAGGACGTCGGCGAGCGCGCGGTGCGCGAGCCCCTTCTCCGGCTGTGACTGGTACACGCGCGGGTACCAGCGCTTGGCGAGCTCCTTGATCGACGACACGTCGATCATCCGGTAGTGCAGGTGCTCGTCGAGCGACGGCATGTCGCGGGCGAGGAAGCCGCGGTCGGTGGCGATGGAGTTGCCGCAGAGCGGCGCGGTGTTGACCTCCGGCACGTGGCCGCGCACGTAGTCGAGCACCGTCGTCTCGGCCTCGCCGAGCGAGATCGTCGACGCGCGCACCCGCTCGGTGAGCCCGGACTTGGCGTGCATGTCGCGCACGAACGGGATCATCGTGTCGAGCACGTCGTCGGCGACCTTGATGATCACCTCGACGCCGTCGTCCAGCGGCTCGAGGTCGCCGTCGGTGACGATCGCCGCGACCTCGATCAGGGCGTCGCGCCGCAGGTCGAGCCCGGTCATCTCGCAGTCGATCCACACCAGTCGCTCGGTCACCCGGCCGAGGTTATCGCCTCGCGCCGGCGCGGTGCCGGGTCGTCGCGTCCGGGCTACTGTCGGCGAATGTCCTCGCGTCCGGCGCCGTTGACCGACGACCAGCTCGCCGCGGCCCTCGCCGAGCGTCCGGGATGGACCGGTTCGGCCGCCGGGCTGCAGCGCACGATCGAGTTCGCCGACTTCCTCACCGCGGTACGGTTCATCGACGAGCTGGCACCCCACTGCGAGCGCCTCGACCACCACCCGGACCTGCGGTTGAGCTGGCGTCGGGTGGAACTGACGCTCGTGACGCACAGCACGGGCGGCGTGACCGCCCTGGACGTGGAGCTGGCCGCGGTCGTCGACGACGTGGCCGCGGCCCTGCCCCTCGCGTCCTGATCCGGGGGCGGACGCCGGCCGGTCGGGCGTTTGCAGGGGGATCAGGGACGGCTTCGCCAGGACGCCATGCCGAGCGCGACGAGGCGCAGCTGCCGCTCGGACCGGTCGAGGATGTCGCGCTCGACCTCGCGCCGCCCGCCGCTCTCCAGTAGGTCCATGACCGCCGCGAGCATCACCGTGATCATCAGGTGGGCGGACATCTCGAGGTCGTCGGTCGACCAGTCGAATCCGGCCGTCAGGCGGGCGAGGTCGACGGCGAGATCGCTGGTCACCAGTCGCAGCTCCGTGTCGATGGCGCGCCGGACGGCTGCGACACCGCCGTACCGCTCGCGGCTGAGGAAGCGGAACTGCTCGGGGGAGTCGCGCACCGCCTCGGCGAGCGTGGCGACGGTCGACTTGATGATGTCGTCGTGCTCGTCGCGGCCCCGGCGGGCGTCGCGCACCATGCGCCGGATCGAGCCCATGCACTGATAGACCAGTTCGACACCGAGCGCGTCCATCGACTCGAAGTGCCGGTAGAACGCCGTGGGCACGAGGCCGGCGTCGCGGGCGACCTCGCGCAGGCTGATGCCCGCGAGGCTGCGGTCGGCGATGAGGGTGAGGGTGACGTCCAGCAGTCGCTGCCGCGTGCGCTCCTTGCGCTCCGCGCGCGACTCGACCCCCGCCCGGGCGGCGGCGACCTCGGGCCGCGGTGCCCGGGGCGAGCGCGAACGTTCCGTCACCCGACGAAGCGTAGGTCTACCCGGCGACGTGGCCCGGGACACCGTGCCGGTCGTCACGCGTGTCCGGCGTTGACGACCGTATCCAAACTCCGCTTCACTAGTTTGAGTGTACGAACGTGCACCGAAACTGTCCGAGCGTCCGAAGGAGTCACCATGGTCCAGCTGGCCCCGCGCACCGCGCAGCGGCTGTCGCCCGCGCGGTGGCTGTCGCCGCTCAAGCAGTCGCCCCTGAGCCTGGTCGAGTCGCTCGCCACGCCGCATGCGGTCGACAGCTACCTCGCGCTGGTCAACCCGATGCTGACCGTGCGTCGCATGCGCGCCGTCGTCACCGAGGTGCAGCACCCGACCGCCGACAGCGTCACCCTCACGCTCAAGCCCACCCGGCAGTGGAAGGGCTTCGAGGCCGGCCAGTTCGTCCAGCTCGGCGTCGTGGTCGACGGGGTACGGCACACCCGCTGCTACTCGCCGGCCTGTTCGCAGTACCGCGGCGACGGCCGGATCGTGCTGACGATCAAGGCGCACCCCGAGGGGATCGTCTCGAATCACTTGCAGCGGCACGCCCGGCCCGGTCTCGTGCTCGACCTCGGTGCGGCCGACGGCACCTTCACCCTGCCGCAGCGCCGCCCCGGGAAGGTGCTGCTCGTCAGCGGCGGCAGTGGGATCACACCTGTGCTCTCGATGCTGCACACGCTGTGCGACGAGGGGTACACCGGCGACGTCGTGTTCCTGCACTACGCGTACACCGCGAACGACGTGCCACACCGCGACGAGCTGCTCGCCCTCGCCGAGCGCCACGACAACGTCCGGGTCGTCCTCGCCTACACCGACCAGCAGGTCGGCGGTGACCTGCACGGCTTCTTCGGCAAGGCGCACCTCGAGGCCGTCGCCCCGTGGTGGGCCGGCGCCGAGACGTTCCTGTGCGGCCCGCCCGGGCTGATGCGCTCCGTCCGTGACTTCTACGAGGGCGCCGGGCTCGCGGCGAAGCTGCACGTCGAGGAGTTCGCTCCGGCGCCGGTCGCGCTGCCCGACGGCGAGGTGAGCGGCGCGATCACCTTCGCCCGCAGCGGGGTGACCGCCGAGAACAGCGGCAGCTCGTTGCTCGAGCAGGCCGAGGCCGCCGGTCTCACGCCCGAGTACGGCTGCCGGATGGGCATCTGCTTCAGCTGCACGGCCGTGAAGAAGAGCGGCTGCACCACCAACGTCCTCACCGGCGCGGTCGACACCGACCCCGACCGCGAGATCCAGCTCTGCATCTCCGTGCCCAACGGCGACGTCGCGCTGGACATCTGAGACCTCCCACGTCCGATCTCCACGACCAGAAGGAGAACGCCATGAGCATCACCCTGACCGAAGCCCAGATCGACGAGATCGGCGCCGAGCTCGACGCCCTGCGCCAGCGCATCGCGAACGACCTCGGCGAGGCCGACCGCGAGTACCTGATGAAGATCGTGAAGTGGCAGCGCGGCCTCGAGGTCGGCGGTCGTGCCGCGATGTTCCTGCCGCCGCTGTGGCCGGCCGCCGTCGCGGCGCTCGGGCTGTCGAAGATCCTCGACAACATGGAGATCGGCCACAACGTCATGCACGGCCAGTACGACTGGATGCGTGACCCCGACCTGAACTCCCGCGTCTTCGACTGGGACACCGCCTGCCCGGGCGACCAGTGGAAGCACTCGCACAACTACATGCACCACACGTACACGAACATCCTCGACGAGGACCGCGACATCGGTTACGGCATCCTCCGCATGGACGAGGGCCAGAAGTGGAACCCCTACTACCTGGGCAACCCGGTGTACGCGTTCCTGCTGATGGTGCTGTTCCAGTACGGCGTCGCGCTGCACGACCTCGAGTCCGAGAAGCTCGTCACCGGCGAGCGGTCGCTGGCCGACAACAAGGAGCTGTGGGACGGCATCTGGCGCAAGGTCGGCAAGCAGTGGATGAAGGACTACGTCCTGTTCCCGGCGCTGTCCGGCCCGCTGGCCCCGCTCACCTTCGCCGGCAACGCGTCCGCCAACCTGATCCGCAACATCTGGGCCTACTCGATCATCTTCTGCGGCCACTTCCCAACCGCCGTCGCGACCTTCACCAAGGAGGAGTGCGAGGACGAGACGCGCGGGCACTGGTACGTGCGGCAGATGCTCGGTTCGGCGAACATCACCGGCGGCAAGCTGTTCCACATCCTGTCCGGCAACCTGTCGCACCAGATCGAGCACCACCTGTTCCCGGACATCCCGGCGCGGCGCTACCCGGAGATTGCGGCCGAGGTGAAGGCGCTCTGCGAGAAGTACGGCCTGCCGTACAACACCGGCCCGCTGTACAAGCAGCTCGGCTCGACCTGGAAGAAGATCTTCAAGCTGTCGCTGCCGACGCGGTCCGGCCGCACGGAGCCCGCGGTCAAGGTCGTGCCGAGTACGGTCAGGGCCGTCAGCGCCGCCTGATGTCAGCGATGCCGGAGGGAACAGTCATGGTCAGCAGGGGCGAGGTCGCGAAGGACACCGCGCAGGTGCTGCTCGAGTCGACCGCCAACCACGTCGGACGGATCGCGACGATCATCACCGGTGCCGTGCGCGACGTCGTCCACGAGCTCGGTGGCCTGGCCACCGACGCCTTCGAGATGGGCGAGGCGGCGCGCCGCGCCCGGCGCGACTGACCAACCCCACCGGACGTCGACCGCGGTCTCCCCCCCCGGGGGGGGGCCCCCGGTGCAGCGGCGGGGGGGCG
>NZ_JBQCEE010000295.1:0-16228 GCF_051960575.1 Jatrophihabitans sp. | reverse complement strand
TGCGCCAAATCCTCCCCACCGCACCCCGCGGGCCGGAGCCGGCGCGGGCGGTCGCCTCACGCGGCGGGGGGGCGGCCCGGGGCGGCGCCCCCGCCCCCCCAGGCGCGCCCCCGCCCCCGCTCGGGGCGGCGGTCAGGGGTGGCGGACGGCGCCGCCGGGCTTGAGCCGCCCAGCCGGCAGTTCGGGCGGCGGCATGCGGTAGCCGTCGAAGCCGTCGATGTCGGGGAACGCGGCGTCGCGCGCGAGGTACGCGGCGCGCGCGGCGACGATCTCGTCGTTGGTGCGGCCGACGAAGTTCCACCACATGACGATCTCCTCGTCGAACGGCTCGCCGCCGAGCAGCAGCACCCGCGCGCCGGCCGCGCCGGTGATGGTGATGGAGCTGCGCGCGCAGCCGAGGTAGAGCATCGCGCCCGGGGCCAGCGGGGTCTCGTCCACCATGACGGAACCGGACATCACCAGGACGGCGTGCTCGAACTCGGTGTCGAGCGGCATGTGCACGTCGTCGCGGCCCGACAGGGTGATGTCCGCGCCGACCATCGGCGAGTGGGCGGTGCCCGGCGACTCGGCGCCGCCGAGGCCGCCCATGATCACGGTGATCGACCCGGCGCGGTCGCGGTGCACCGGCAGCGCCGCGTGGTACTCCCACGTCGGCGCGGTGTGCCGCGCGGCGTCGGGCAGGGCGACCCAGAGCTGCACCCCGTGCAATTCGGTCGGGTGCACCGGTGGCGAGTTCTCGGCGTGGGTGATGCCGCGTCCGGACGTCATCAGTCCGAGCGTGCCCGGCCGCAGCACCTGGTCGCTGCCGAGGCTGTCCTGGTGGTGGATCTCGCCCTCGAGCAGCCAGCTGACCGTCTGTAGCCCGATGTGCGGGTGCGGCGGCACGCGCATGCCCGGCTCGGCCGCGATGTCGTCGGGCCCGTAGTGGTCGACGAAGCACCACGGCCCAACCAGCCGGCGTCCCAGGTTCGGCAGCAGCCGCCGCACCCCCGACGCCTCGCCGAGCGTGACCGTCTTGCCCTCGAAGATCTCGACCACCGGGCCGGCCGGCACACCCGCCCGGCCGCCGCACGTCGTCAGCGGCGGCGTGGTGTCGAGGTTGCTCATGGGCTCGACCTTACGTCGCCCGGCGTGACCCGACGCCCTGCCGATCGTTGGTCCGGTGACCGGTCCTCGTCCCCACCGCAGCACCCCGGGAGCACCCATGCGCCGTCTGTTCGCCACCGCCGCCGCGATCACCGCCGTCACCGCTGCGGCGGTCGGCCTGGGCGTGGCGCCGACGGGTGCGTCCACGGCGCCGCTGCGGTACGTCGCGCTGGGCGACTCGTACAGCGCGGCGTCCGGCGTGCTGCCGATCGACCTCACCGCGCCGCAGTGCCTGCGCTCGACGGCGAACTACCCCCACGACCTCGCCGCCGCGCTGGGGGCGAACCTCACCGACGTCACCTGCGGAGCCGCGGAGACGAAGGACTTCACCACGGGCCAGTACCCCGGCACCGCGCCGCAGCTGGACGCCGTGCAGGCGGGCACGCAGCTGATCACGATGACGATCGGCGGCAACGACAGCGGCGTGTTCATCGACTCGATCCTCGACTGCGGGGCGGCCGGGCTGTCGACGCTGGGACAGGGCAGCCCGTGCAAGGACAAGTACGGCTCGCAGTTCGAGGACACGATCAACACCACGACCTACCCGGCGCTCGTGTCGGCCCTGCGGGCGGTGCGGGCCAAGGCGCCGCACGCGCGCGTCGCGATCCTCGGCTACCCGTGGATCCTGCCCGCGTCCGGCGGCTGCTTCCCGCAGATGCCGGTCGCGTCCGGCGATGTGCCCTACCTGCGCCACGAGCAGGCCACGCTGAACGACGCGGTGCAGCGGGCTGCGGCGGCGACCGGCGCGACCTACGTCGACATGAGCGTCGCGTCCGACGGCCACGACGCGTGCCAGGGCATCGGCACGCGGTGGATCGAGCCCGTGCTGCTCGGCACGAACCCGGTGATCGTGCACCCCAACGCCTTCGGCGAGCAGCAGATGGCGCTGCAGACACAGCAGCAGCTCCACCTGCACTGACCCGCCCGCCCCGGGCGCGCACGGTGACGGACCGACCCCGTGGGTGACGGATCGATCCCGCGGGTGACGAAACGGAAGATCGGGAGACGGCGAATTCGCCGTCTCCCGATCTTGAGGTCCGTCACCCGATCCTGAGGTCCGTCACCGTGCGGGTCGGACGCGACCGGGTCGGGCCGACTACTTCAGCTCGGCGCTCGTCTTGTTCAGCAGGCGGCGGGCGATGATGAGCTGCTGGATCTGCTGCGTGCCCTCGAAGATGTCGAGGATCTTCGAGTCGCGGGCCCACTTCTCGAGCAGCGAGTGCTCGCTGTAGCCCAGTGACCCGGCGAGCTCGACGCACTTGGTCGTGATCTCGACGCCGACGCGGGCGGCCTTCGCCTTGGCCATCGAGGCCTGCAGCGAGTTCGGCTTGTTGTTGTCGGCCATCCAGGTCGCCTCGAGGGTGAGCAGGTAGCCCGCCTCCCAGTCGGCCTCCATCTGCAGGTACGCCGCGGCCGCCGCGTGCTGGGTGTTGGCCGGGCGGTCGTAGTCGACCTCGATGCCGGCCTGCTCGAGCAGGTCCTCGATCTCGTCGAGCGCGGCCCGCGCGCAGCCGACGGCCATGCCGGCCACCAGCGGACGCGTGTTGTCGAAGGTCTGCATGACCCCGGCGAAGCCCTGCTCGACCTCGATCTCGGGGGAGCCGAGGAGGTTCGCCTTCGGCACGCGGCAGTCGGTGAACCGGATGGTCGCCGTGTCGGACGCGCGGATGCCGAGCTTGTGCTCGAGCCGCTCGACGACCATGCCCGGCGTGCCCTTCTCGACGACGAAGGACTTGATCGCCGCCCGGCCCTTGCTCTTGTCGAGCGTCGCCCACACGACCACCGAGTCGCAGCGCCCACCGGCGGTCACGTAGATCTTCTCGCCGTTGAGCACGTAGTGGTCGCCGTCGAGCACGGCCGTGGTCGACACGGCGGCCGAGTCCGAGCCGAAGCCCGGCTCGGTGATGGCCATCGCGGCCCACGTGTGGTCGAAGCGGGCCAACTGCTCGTCGTTGGCGACCGACGCGATCGCCGCGTTGCCGAGCCCCTGGCGCGGCATCGAGAGCACCATGGCGACGTCGCCCCAGCACGCCTCGATGATCGAGAGCACGCCGGACATGTTGCCGCCGTTGACGTTCTCGCCGCCCCCGCCCTTGCGCCGCACGCCGCGCGCGCCGGTGCTCTGCTCGCCCGAGGCGTTCATGCCGTCGATGAGCGACGCGAGCATGTCGAGTTCCTTGATCGGGCCACCGGGCTCGATGTCGGACGCACGGTCGTACTTGCGCGAGATGGGCCGGAAGATCTCGGTCGAGACCTGGTGCGCCTGGTTGACCAGGACGCCGAACTTCTTCGGCACTTCCAGATTGATGCTCATACGAGGACGACCCCCTCCATGACGCCGATCGCGCGCAGGTCGCGGTACCAGCGCTCGACCGGGTGTTCCTTGACGTAGCCGTGGCCGCCGAGCAGCTGCACGCCGCTGGAGCCGATCTGCATGCCGTACTCGGTCGAGAGCTTCCGGGCGAGCGCCGCCTCGCGGGCGTAGGGCTTGCCCTGCTCGGCCCGCGCCGCCGCGCGCAGCATGGTGAGCCGCGCACCCTCGAGCTCGATGGCCATGTTGCTGACCATGAACGCCACCGCCTGCCGGTGGCTGATCGGCTCACCGAACGCGTGCCGGTCGTTGACATAGGGGATCACGTAGTCGAGCACGGCCTTGCCGGTGCCGCAGGCGAGTGCCGCCCACGCGATGCGCGAGAGCCGCACGCACTCGGTGTAGTCGCCGGCCTCGCCGAGCTTGTTGCCTGCGGGCACGGCGACGTCCTCGAGGATCAACCGGCCGGTGGACGCGGCACGGAGCCCCATCGCGGGCTCGGCCTCGACGCTGATGCCGGTGCTGCCCGACTCGACGAGGAACAGCGCCGGCACGCCTTCGAGGTCGGCCGCGATGACGAACAGCTCGCCCTGGGCCGCCCGCGGTACGAGCGACTTGACGCCGTTCAGCAGGTAGCCGTCGCCGACGCGGCGGGCCGTGGTCTGCAGCTGGAACGGGTCGAACAGCGGGCGCGGCTCGGTGATCGCCAGCGCGGCGGCCGGCACGTCGTCGCCGACGAACGACGGCAGGTAGGTGGCCTGCTGGGCCGGGTCGCCCCAGAGGGTGAGCGCCGTGCTGACCGCGGCCGGCGCGAGGCAGGCGACGGCGATGCCCATGTCGCCGTGCGCCAGGGCCTCGGCGACGAGCGCGCTCGTGGTGGCCGAGCGCTCGCTGCCCATGCCGCCCAGGGCCTCCGGCACGCCGACGATCGTGACGCCGAGCTCGGCGACCGATCGCTTCAGCAGCTCGCCGGGCGTCGCGCACTCGGCGTCGGCCTCCTGGGCGACCGGACGGATCAGCTCGGCGGCGAACTCGCGGGTCGCCCCGACGATCATCTGCTGCTCGTCGCTCGGGGTGAGGTCGAACAGATCGCGTCCGGACGAGGTGGTGGGCCGCTGCGCCGGGCCCTTGCCCTGCACCTTGGCGAAGGTGCGGTTCGCGACGGCGAGCGAGCGGAACCCCGCCTTGGTGCCCTCGTAGACCGCACGCTCGACCGGCTTGCGCAGGTTCAAGCGGTCGATCACGCCGGCGCCGGCGAGTCGGTTCAGCGCGGCCAGGCCGACGCCCATGGCGTCGCGACCGCGACGGTTGCGCCCTGACATGACACTCCAAGGAGGAACGGGAACGGACGGGCTGTCACAGGAAAGTTACCCGAAACTCGGCGTATCGCCAACCGTCGGTTCCAGGTGATCTGCTGCACCGGTGCACAGGCTGCAGGGGAACTCGGCGGCACGTGAGACCGTTGACCCATCAGGACGTCCGTGCACTGCCTGCGGCGTCCCCGAGCAGTCCGTGCAGAAGGAGGAGCGTCACCGATGGCGCAGAACCCAGTCATCCGTCGCTTCGGCGGTGCGTCCGGCGGGAACGGCCTGCCGACTCCGTCCGTGACCGAGTTGCAGGGCATGTACGACAGCCCCGCGTACACCGGCCCGCGTCCGGGCCAGCGCTACATGACGCTCGACTCGGTGGTGCAGCGCACGGCCGCGATGCTGTTCGTGCTGCTCGCCGCGGGCGCCGTCACCTGGGTGACCGTGCCGACCGCCAACTACGGGCCGGTGCTGCTCGTGTCGGCCCTCGGCGGCGTCGGCCTGGGGCTCTACATGAGCTTCACGATGAAGGCGAACGCCGTCACCGCGCTGCTGTACGCGGCGTTCGAGGGCGCCCTGCTCGGCGGCATCAGCCACGCCTTCGAGCAGTGGAAGCCCGGCATCGTCGTCGAGGCCCTCACCGGCACCGTGATGGTGGCCGTCGGCATGCTGTTCGTCTACAAGATCGGCGCCATCCGGGTCACGCCGAAGTTCACCCGCGTCGTCGTGGGCGCCACCATCGGCGCCTTCGGCCTGATGCTGGTCAACCTCGTCGCCTACCTGTTCACCAGCGACGGCCTCGGCCTGCGGTCGGGCGGCCCGGTCGCGATCCTGTTCAGCCTGGTCTGCATCGTCATCGCCGCGATGAACCTGGTGCTCGACTTCGACATGGTCGAGCAGGGCATCCGCCGCGGCGCCGACGAGAAGTTCGCCTGGTACGCCGCGTTCGGCCTCACCGTCACGCTGGTGTGGCTGTACCTCGAGATCCTGCGCCTGCTCGGGTATCTGCGCGACAACTGACCAGTCGTTCCACCGCACGCCCGGACGGGGCGGCCCGCGACCCCGCGGTGCCGCCCCGTCGGTGTCTTCAATGCCGCGAGGAGCGGCCCGCACAGCGGGCTGCTCCTCGTCCGGCATCGGGCGGGCCATCCGGCGATTCCCCTCGGTGATCGCCGGGCGATGCGGCCGGCGTCCCCTCACGGGACGCCACGGCCGCCGCCTCGGTGTCGCAACCGCCGGGCCCCACGCCCTGGCCGCTGCTGGTTCTTGCTGATCACTGCTATGAGCTCGGACGCTCCCCACGAACGTCCGGGCTCAGCTGGTCCGCGCCGGCGATTCCCCCATTGGACATCTCCGGAATCGAACCGCTCAGCGCCGTCCCACTCTGCCGGCCATTCCCCCACGGAACGTCCGGCGATGCGCTGACATCCAGTCCAACGAGGCGCCCGGAAGAAGGTGACGCCCCGCCACGCGGCAGATTTCTGGTGCCGCGCGGCGGGGCGTCCTGTCGTGCGGGCGGACGCCTCAGGAGAGGCGCTCGAGCACCATCGCCATGCCCTGGCCGCCGCCGACACACATCGTCTCGAGGCCGAACTGCTTGTCGTGGTGCTGCAGCGAGTGGATGAGCGTGCTCGTGATGCGGGCGCCGGTCATGCCGAACGGGTGGCCGACGGCGATCGCGCCGCCGTTGACGTTGAGCCGGTCCATGTCGATGCCGAGGTCGCGGGTCGAGGGCAGCACCTGGGCGGCGAAGGCCTCGTTGATCTCGACCAGGTCGATGTCGTCGATGCTGAGCCCGGCGCGGGCGAGGGCGCGCTTCGAGGCCTCGACCGGGCCGTAGCCCATGATCTCGGGTGAGAGGCCCGAGACGCCGGTCGACACGATCCGCGCGAGCGGGGTGAGGCCGAGCTGGGCGGCCTTCGTGTCGCTCATGATGACCACCGCGGCGGCGCCGTCGTTCAGCGGGCAGCAGTTGCCCGCGGTGACGCGGCCGTCGGGGCGGAACACCGGCTTGAGCTGCGAGACGGCCTCGTAGGTGACACCGGCGCGGGGGCCGTCGTCCTTCGAGACGACCGTGCCGTCGGGCAGCGTCACCGGGGTGATGTCCTTGGCCCAGAATCCGTTGGCGATGGCCTGCTCGGCGAGGTTCTGCGAGCGGACGCCGAAGTGGTCCATGTCCTCGCGGCTGACGTCCTTGAGCAGCGCGAGGTTCTCGGCCGTCTGACCCATCGCGATGTAGAGGTCGGGCACGTTGCCGTCCTCGCGCGGGTCGTGCCACTCGGCCGCGCCCGACTCGGCGACCTTGGCCGTGCGCGCCTTCGCTTCGTCGTAGTACGGGTTCTGGCTGTTCGGCCAGCCGTCGGAGCTGCCGTTCACGAACCGCGACACCGTCTCGACGCCGGCCGAGATGAACACGTCGCCCTCGCCGGCCTTGATGGCGTGCATCGCCATGCGCGAGGTCTGCAGCGACGACGAGCAGTACCGGTTCACCGTGGTGCCGGGCAGGAAGTCGTAGCCGAGCTCGACGGCCACCGCTCGGCCGATGTTGAAGCCGCTCTCACCGCCCGGCTGGCCGCAGCCCATGATGAGGTCGTCGATGTCGCGCGGGTCGAGCGCGGGCACCTGGTCGAGGGCCGCCCGCACGATCTGCGCGGCCAGGTCGTCCGGACGCATCGAGACGAGCGAGCCCTTGCCGGCGCGCCCGATCGGCGAGCGGGCGACAGAGACGATGACGGCTTCGGGCATGGCTACTCCTCGGGGTCGGCGCGATCAACCGACACTAGGACACACCACCGACACATTCGGCGCGAGTGCGGCGCACGGAACACCCGGCCGCCCGGCCGGACGGGTCAGTCGACCAGGCCCCCGGCGGGTCGCCGGCGCCGCAGCCGGGCCTGCACGCCGTGGTGCCAGGGCGTGCGCGGCTCGGCCGCGACGACCTCGGCACCCGGACGCGACACCGCCTGGGCGGCCGCCTTCTCGACCGGCTTCATGCGCCGGGTGGTGAACGCGCTCGCCGAGCGGGCCCGCGTCTGCAGCCCGAGCGCGTCGAGGCACGACGGGAGCAGCGCCCGGACGGCCTCGGCGTAGCCCTCGGCGCTGGGGTGGAAGCGGTCCTCGGCGAAGAGGTCCTTGCGCGTGGCGAAGATCGGCCCCAGCAGGTCGGCCATCGACACCGTGCGTCCGCCGGCCTGCACCACCGTCACCGTCTGCGCGCGCGCCATCTGCCGCGACCAGCGCCGTGCGAAGAAGCGCAGCGGCTGCGGCAGCGGCGCGACGGTGCCCAGGTCGGGACAGGTGCTGACGATGATCTCCGAGCCGCGCTCGACCAGATCCCGCACCACCGCGTCCAGGTGCCGGCACGCGTCGGCCGGGCTCACGCGATCCTTCACGTCGTTCGCACCGATCATGATGAGCGCGAGCTCGGGCCAGCGGCGGGCGTCCAGGCGGGCGAGCTGGTCGGGCAGTTGGCTCGACTGCGCGCCCACGACGGCGACGTTGGTGACGTGCACCGGACGCCGGGCCGCCAGCGAGATCTGGGTGGCCAGCTGCGCCGCCGGCGTCTCGCGCTCGCTCTTCGCGCCGTAGCCCGCCGCCGTCGAGTCGCCGAGCAGGGCGATGTGGATCGGCGGACGCCGCGCGCTCACACCCGCCGCAGTCCACACCGTGTCGTGCGAGACCGGGGGAGCGACGGCGGCGACGGGGATGCGCCGGCGGGCGATCTTGGTGTCGAGCACGAGCAGGCCGGCCAGCCCGCCGAGTCCGGCGACCCCGGCGCCGACGCCGGCCCCGCCCCACAGCGCCGCCCGCCGCACCCGACGGTCGGCGAGCCGCGCACGCCAGGCCGCGGTCGCCGCGCGTCGAGGGTCGGGAGTCATCGCTGGCACCCTAGCCAAACCACTACCGTGCGAGTCATGCGCTACGCCAACACCGTGGTCGACCTGATCGGCAACACCCCGCTGATCCGGTTGAACACCGTCACGAACGGCCTCGCACCGACCGTGCTGGCCAAGGTCGAGTACTTCAACCCCGGCGGCTCGGTGAAGGACCGCATCGCCGTCCGCATGATCGACGCCGCCGAGGCGTCCGGCGAGCTGAAGCCCGGCGGCACGATCGTCGAGCCGACGTCCGGCAACACCGGCGTCGGGCTGGCGCTGGTCGCGCAGCAGCGCGGCTACAGCTGCATCTTCGTCTGCCCCGACAAGGTGAGTCAGGACAAGATCAACACGCTGCGCGCGTACGGCGCCGAGGTCGTCGTCTGCCCGACCGCCGTCGCTCCCGAGGACCCCCGCTCGTACTACTCGGTCAGCGACCGGCTGGCCCGCGAGACCCCGAACGCCTGGAAGCCCGACCAGTACGCGAACCCGAACAACCCCCGGTCGCACTACGAGACCACCGGCCCCGAGATCTGGGAGCAGACCGAGGGACGCATCACGCACTTCGTCGCGGGCGCCGGCACGGGCGGCACGCTGTCCGGCGTCGGGCGCTACCTCAAGGAGCACGGCGACGTGCGCGTCATCGCCGCCGACCCCGAGGGCTCGGTGTACTCGGGCGGCACGGGGCGTCCCTACCTCGTCGAGGGCGTCGGCGAGGACTTCTGGCCGACCACCTACGACCCGGCGATCGTCGACGAGGTCATCGCCGTCAGCGACGGCGACTCGTTCGCGATGACCCGTCGTCTCGCCCGCGAGGAGGGGCTGCTCGTCGGTGGCTCGTGCGGCATGGCCGCCGCCGCCGCGCTGCGGGTCGCCGAGCGTCTCGGGCCCGACGACGTCGTCGTGGTGCTGCTGCCCGACGGCGGACGCGGCTACCTCAGCAAGATCTTCAACGACGCGTGGATGGCCGACTACGGCTTCCTCGGCACCCCGGGTGCCACGAGCGTCGAGGACGTGCTGCGGTCGAAGTCCGGCGACACTCCCACGCTCGTGCACGCCCACCCGAACGAGACGGTGCGCGACGCGATCGACATCCTGCGCGAGTACGGCGTCTCGCAGCTGCCGGTCGTGCGGGCCGAGCCGCCGGTGACCGCCGGCGAGGTGGTGGGCTCGGTGTCGGAGAAGGCGCTGCTCGACGCGCTGTTCGCGGGCACCGCCTCGCTGGCCGACGCGCTCGAGAAGCACATGTCGGCGCCGCTGCCCATCATCGGCTCGGGCGAGCCGGTGTCCGCGGCGGTCACGGCGCTCGGGCACGCCGACGCCCTGCTCGTGCACGTCGACGGCAAGCCGGCCGGCGTGCTCACGCGGCAGGACCTGCTCGGTCACCTCGCCCGCGCCTGACCGCCGTGCTCGATCTCGCGCGCGAGCGCGACTGGGTGGTGCTGGGCGACAACCTCGCCGTCCTGCCGACGCTGCCGGACGAGTCGGTGCAGCTGATCTACATCGACCCTCCGTTCAACACCGGTGGGGTGCAGCGGCGGCGGACGCTGCGCACGACGCCGTCGGCGGACGGTGACCGGGTCGGCTTCCACGGGCTGCGCTACACGACCGTCGAGACGGCCAGGCACGCCTACCTCGACGTGTTCGACGACTACCTCGGCTACCTCGAGCCGCGGCTCGTCGAGGCGCGACGACTGCTGACGGCGAGCGGCACCATCTACGTGCACGTCGACCAGCGCGAGGCCGCGTACGTGAAGCTGCTGCTCGACGGCGTCTTCGGCCGCGACGCGTTCCTCAACGAGATCATCTGGGCCTACGACTACGGCGGGCGTGCGCGTGACCGGTGGCCGGCCAAGCACGACACGATCCTCGTGTACGTGCGCACGCCGGGCGGGCACTTCTTCGACCAGGACGCCATCGAGCGCATCCCGTACATGGCTCCGAATCTCGTGACGCCCGAGAAGGCCGCGCGCGGCAAGCTGCCGACCGACGTGTGGTGGCACACGATCGTCCCGACGAACGGCCGCGAGAAGACCGGGTATCCGAACCAGAAGCCGGAGGGCGTGGTGCGGCGGGTGGTGTCGGCGTCGTCGCGTCCGGGCGACCGGGTGCTCGACTTCTTCGCCGGCAGCGGGACGACCGGAGCGGTTGCCCGCGCGCTCGGGCGGCGGTTCGTCCTCGTCGACTGCAACCCGGACGCGGTCGACATCATCAGCAGGCGCATCCCCGACGTGGAGGTCGTGACGGCATGAGCACATTCGAGGGCCCCGGCTTCAACACCCGGGCGATCCACGCGGGGCAGGAGCCCGACCGGCTCACCGGCTCGGTGGCGGTGCCGATCTACCAGACCTCGACGTACAAGCAGGACGGCGTCGGCGGGCTGCGTGGCGGCTACGAGTACAGCCGCTCGGCGAACCCGACCCGCACCGCGCTCGAGGAGGCGCTGGCCGCGCTCGAAGGCGGTGCGCGGGGGCTGGCGTTCGCGTCCGGGCTGGCGGCCGAGGACGCGTTCTTCCGCACCGTCTGCAAGCCGGGCGACCACGTGATCCTGCCGGGCGACGCGTACGGCGGCACGTTCCGGCTCGTCGCGCGCGTGCTGACGCGGTGGGGGATCGAGTACACGCCGGTGCCGCTCGGTGACCTCGACGCGGTGCGCGCCGCGGTGCGGCCGAACACCACCGTGCTGTGGTGCGAGACCCCGACCAACCCGCTGCTCGGCATCGCCGACATCGCCGAGCTTGCGACCATCGCGCACGACGCAGGCGCGAAGCTCGCCGTCGACAACACCTTCGCCTCGCCCTACCTGCAACAGCCGTTGAGTCTCGGTGCGGACGTCGTCGTGCACTCGACCACGAAGTACCTCGGCGGGCACAGCGACGTCGTCGGGGGAGCGCTCGTGGCGGCGTCCGCCGAGCTCGGTGACGAGCTGGCATTCCACCAGAACGCGATGGGCGCCGTGGCCGGGCCGTTCGACGCGTGGCTGGTGCTGCGCGGCATCAAGACGCTCGGCCTGCGCATGGACCGGCACTGCGCCAACGCGCAGCGCATCGTCGAGTTCCTCGTCGAGCACCCGGGGGTGTCGCAGGTGCTGTACCCCGGCCTGCCGACCGACCCCGGGCACGCCGTCGCGAGCAAGCAGATGCGCGACTACGGCGGCATGGTGTCGTTCCGCATGCGGGGCGGCGAGGAGGCCGCGCTCAAGGTGTGCGGGCTCGTCGACGTCTTCACCCTCGGCGAGTCCCTCGGCGGCGTCGAGTCGCTGATCGAGCACCCCGCCCGCATGACCCACATGTCGGTCGCGGGCTCGCCGCTCGAGGTGCCGTCCGACCTCGTCCGCCTGTCGGTCGGCATCGAGGACGTCGACGACCTGCTCGCCGACCTCGCGTCCGCCCTGGCGTAATCGCCCGCGTCCCCCCGGCTTGTCCCGCAACTCCGGCAACTGTCGGCGCCTTGTCCCGCAGCTCCGGGAGATCGGGCTGCGTCGTCCCGGAGCGCCGGGACATCCCGGCCTCATCTCCCGGTACAGCGGGACAACGCGTCCGGACGAGCGGGTGCGAGGCGGGGTGGCGTCAGCCGGTCGAGGCGGCGCGCCATTCGTCCTCGAGCAGGGCGTAGACGAAGGTGTCGGTCCACTCGTCCTTGAACCAGTCGTCGCGCAGGAAGTGCGCCTCGCGCCGCATGCCGAGGCGCTCGGCGACGCGGGCGGACGCGGTGTTGCGGGCGTCCAGGCGGGCGACGATGCGGTGCAGCCCGAGGTCGTCGAAGCCGAGGCGCAGCAGCGCGCGGGCGGCCTCGGTGGCGTATCCCTGGCCGGCGACACGCGGGTGGAAGATGTAGCCGATCTCGCCGCTGCGCTGCTCGGCGCTGTGCCACATCAGCACGACGTCGCCGATGACGCCGGGCTCGTCGCGGCGCTCGACCGCCAGGCAGAGGTGCGCCGGCGCGGCGTCCATGCTCGCGGGGTAGCCACCCGACCCGATCCGCTCGGCGACCTGCGCGCGGGTCTGCGGCGGGTACGGCACGTACCGCACCGCATCGGGCAGCTGCTTGTAGGCGTGCAGGTCGTCGACGTCGGCCGCGGTGACCGGCCGCAACAAGAGCCGTTCGGTCCCGATCGGATAGGCCGGATGCAGGCCGGTGGACGTCACAGCCGCACGCTACCGTCGGACGCATGGAGTGCCGCGCGGGCGCGATCTGGGACGACGGGTACCTGGCGTACGACTTCGGCGACCACCCGCTGAACCCGATCCGACTCGACTTCACCATGCGCCTGGCCCGGTCGCTCGGGGTGCTCGACCGGCTCGAACTGCGCCCGGCGCACGCGGCCGACGAGCAGCAGCTGCTGACGGTGCACGACGCCGACTACCTCGCGGCCGTGCGGCGCGCGAGCGACGACCCGACGTTCAGCGGCTACGGCCTCGGCACCACCGACGACCCTGTCTTCGCGGGCATGTACGACGCGTCGGCGCTCGTCGCCGGCGGATCGGCCGCCGCTGCGACCATGCTCTGGCGCGGCGAGTTCGAGCACGCCGTGAACATCGCCGGCGGGCTGCACCACGCGATGCGCGGGTACGCGTCCGGGTTCTGCGTCTTCAACGACGTCGTGCTCGCCATCACCACCCTGCTCGCCGCCGGTGCGAAGCGGGTCGCCTACGTCGACATCGACGTGCACCACGGTGACGGCGTGCAGGCGGCCTTCTACCGCGATCCGCGGGTGCTGACGATCAGCCTGCACCAGGACCCCCGCACCCTGTTCCCGGGCACCGGCATGGCGAGTGAGATCGGCGAGGGCGCGGCCGAGGGCACCGCGGTGAACGTCGCGCTGCCCCCGGGCACGAACGACCGCGGCTGGCTGCGCGCGTTCCACGCGGTCGTGCCCGGACTGCTGCGCGCCTTCCGTCCCGACGTGCTCGTCACCCAGTGCGGCTGCGACACCCACCACGAGGACCCGCTCGCCAACCTCGAGCTGTCGATCGACGGGCAGCGCGCCGCGATCGCCGCGCTGCACCAGCTCGCGCACGAGACCGCGGGCGGACGCTGGCTCGCCTTCGGCGGCGGCGGGTACGGGCTGGTGCGCTGCGTGCCGCGCACCTGGACGCACCTGCTGGCCGAGGCCACGGGCGTGCAGGTCGCGCCGAGCACGCCGATCCCCGCCGAGTGGACGAAGCACCTGCGCGACATCGGCTACCAGGGCCGGCTGCCCGAGTCGATGGGCGAGACGGTGCTGCGTCCGTACGAACCGTGGCAGCCCGGCGGCGAGGGCTGGCTCGACGGCGCCATCGCCGCGACCCGCCGCGCCGTATACCCGCTGCACAGCCTCGACCCGGACGATCCACGTGACTGAGCCGACCGACGAGGTGCTCGACCCGGACGAGTTCCCCGACGTCGACCCGGAACCACCCGCGCACTGGTCGGCCGACGTGGTCGTCGCCGATGGCGGGGTCGTGCGGCTGCGTCCCATTCGGCCGGCCGACGCCGACGCACTGGTGCGTTTCCACGCCGGCCTGTCGGCCCGCACCCGCTACCTGCGCTACTTCAGCGCCTACCCGCGCATCCCCGAGCGCGACCTCTACAAGTTCACCCACATGGACCACCACGACCGCGTCGGCATCGTGGCCGTGCTCGGCGACGAGATCATCGCCGTCGGCCGCTACGAGCGGATCACGCCGCCCGGGACGACGCCGGTCGAGGCCGAGGTCGCCTTCGTCGTCGCCGACGACCACCAGGGACGCGGCATCGGCTCGATCCTGCTCGAACACCTCGCCGCCGCCGGACGCGAGTCGGGCATCGAGCGGTTCCAGGCGATCGTGCTCGCCGAGAACGGCGCGATGATGCGGGTCTTCCGCGACGCCGGGTACGAGGTGGCACGGCATCTCGAGTTCGGTGAGGTGACGCTCGAGTTCGGCATCGACGCCACCGCGGTCACCGAGGCGGTGGCGCAGGAGCGTGAGCGGCACGCCGAGGGACGCTCGATCCAACGCCTGTTGCACCCGCGGTCGGTGGCGATGGTCGGCGCGAGCAACGACGACACGAAGATCGCGCACGCGGTGTTCCAGAACCTGCTGCGCGCGGGCTTCCAGGGCCCGCTGTACCCGGTCAACGAGCGCGAGCGCCATGTCAGCGGCGTCCCGGCGTTCGCCTCGATCGGCGACATCCCCGGCTCGGTCGACCTCGCCGTGCTGGCGATCCCCGCCGACCGGGTCGACGACGTGGTGCGCCAGTGCGGCGAGGCCGGGGTGCGGGGCATCGTCGTCGTGTCGGGCGGATTCGGCGAGCGGGGCGACGACGACGAGCGGGCGGCCGGGCACGACCGGCAGGTCGCGCTGCTCGACGAGGCGCGCCGCAACGGCATGCGGCTGGTCGGCCCGAACTGCCTCGGCATCGTCAACACCGACCCGACGGTGTCGCTCAACGCGTCGCTCGCGCCGGTGGCGCCGCTGCGCGGGCGGGCCGGGTTCTTCTGCCAGTCCGGCACGCTCGGCATCGTCGTGCTGAACGAGGCGGCCCGCCGCGGGCTCGGCATGTCGACGTTCGTGTCGGCCGGCAACCGCGCCGACGTGTCCGGCAACGACCTGTTGCAGTACTGGGAGACCGACGACTCGACCGACGTCGTGCTCATGTACCTCGAGTCGTTCGGCAACCCGCGCAAGTTCGCGCGGCTCGCCCGACGCGTCGGGCGCACCAAGCCGATCATCGCCCTCAACAGCGGTGCAGGTGTGGTGGTGCCCGGGCTCGCGGCGACGACGACCGAGCTGCCGCCGCAGGTCGTGCGCGCACTCTTCGACCGCACCGGCGTGATCCGGGTGGACGTCGTCGGCGACCTGTTCGACATCGCGCTGCTGCTCACCTCGCAGCCGCTGCCGAAGGGCGACCGTGTCGCGGTCGTCGGCAACTCGGCCGCGCTCGGCGTGCTCGTCGCGAACGCCTGCGCGGCCGAGGGGCTCACCGCGGCCTGGTCGCGCGACCTCGGCAACGACGCGCCGCCCGAGCTCTACGAGCAGGCGTTGCAGGAGGCGCTCGACGACGACGACGTCGACGCCGTCATCGTGATCTTCGCGCCCGCCCTGCCCCCGGCGAGCGGTGAGCGGGTGGCCGAGGTGGTGCGGCGGCTGGCGCCGCAGGGCGGCAAGCCGATCGTCTCGACCTTCCTCGGCATCCAGGGCGTACCGGAGGCGCTCGCCGCCCCCGGCGACACCCATCCCGCGCCGGGCTCGGTGCCGTCGTTCCTGTCGCCCGAGCGGGCCGTGCGCGCGCTGGCCCGGGCGGCGCGGTACGCCGCGTGGCGCCGTCGGCCGATCAGCCCGGTGCCCACGCCGGCCGGGATCGACCGTGCCGCTGCGCGGGCGCTCGTCGAGGGGGTGCTCGCCGCGACCCCAGACGGGCGCGAGCTCGACGCCGGCGAGGTGTCGGGCCTGCTCGCGGCGTACGGGCTCGACCTGTCGTCCGAGGTGCCGGTCGACGCGGTCGGGGTGCGGATCGCGTTGCAGGAGCACGGCGCGTTCGGGTCGCTCCTCGCGTTCGGCCTCGCCGGTGTCGCCACCGAACTGCTCGACGACCGGGCCTACGCGATCGTGCCGCTCACCGAGGCC
>NZ_JBQCEE010000294.1:0-3368 GCF_051960575.1 Jatrophihabitans sp. | reverse complement strand
CCGGACGTCGCCGACCGTGGCGGTCGGGCGTCGGCGCCGTGCTGGCGCTCGGGCTGCTGGTGCGGGCGGTGCTCGTCCCGGTCACCCACGGCCAGGACTTCGTCGTCTGGGACCTCGCCACGCGCGCGACGCTGCACGGCACGGACGTCTACGCCCACCATCCGGCGTATCCGGCCGGGCCGTACGCCTACTTTCCGTTCTTTCTCTACGTCGAGCTGCCGTTCCAGTGGCTGGCCCTGCACACCGGCGTGGCGTTCACCGTGCTCGGCAAGCTGCCGATCATGGCCGGCGACGTCATCGCCGCCGTCGTGCTGCGCGGCGAGCTGCGCGCCCACGACCTCGACGACCGGGCGGTCACGACAGGTGTCGCACTGTGGTTCCTCAACCCGCTCGTGCTCTACGACGGCGCCTGGTACGGCCGGTTCGACAGCCTCGCCGTCGCCGCACTGCTGATGACTCAACGCCTGTTGCGGACGAAGCACGCCGGCGGACCGGCCTGGTACGCGATCGCGGTGACCGCGAAGACCTTCCCGGTGTTCGTGCTGCCGGGCGTGCTCCGGGCGGCGGGACGGCGTCGGTGGGTGTGGCTCGGCACGCTCGTCCTCGTCACGCTCGTGCAGTCGGCGCCCTACCTGCGCTCGTGGCACGCGATGGTCGACGACATCGTGCGGCACGACGCCACCAAGGGCCCGCAGGCACTGTCGTGGCAGACCGTGCTGCTCGGCCGGCTCGACGACCACGCGCTGCGGCTGGTCGGCGACGCCCTGCTCGTGGTCCTGGCCGTGGCGACGCTCGCACTGCTCTGGATCGAGCTGTTCGAGCGGTACGTGCTCGCCGTGCTGGTCGCATTCCTGCTGACCAGCAAGGTCGTGCTCGACCAGTACCTCGTCTGGCCGCTGCCCTGGCTGGTGCTGGCGACGGCGACCGGCCTGCGCCGCAGCAGCGCCGCGACGTTCGCCGCCCTCACGGTGCTGGGTCTGGTCGCGAACGCCGACCTTCATCCGTTCGGCCGCGGCCCGGCCTGGCTGACCGTGCCGCTCGCGCTCGGCCTGGCCGCCTACCTGATCACACTCGTCCGGCACGGTAGAACACGTTCTCGTAGGCTGCCGACATGACCGACGCTGCCGACGCCGCTGCCGCCGCCGACGCCGCTGCCGACCGCCTCGGTGCGGCCATCCGGGCGCTCGCCGACACCGTCGTGCGCTGCGGCGCCGACCCGACCGATGTCGACGCGGCGGCCGCCGAGCTCGAGCGCATCCGCGCGACGCTCGCCGCGCCCGGCGAGCACGAACGCCTCCACGACAGCCCGTTCCACCCGATGAGCCTCGTCGGCGGCCGCGCGCACCCGGTCGCCCCGCAGCTGTTCGTCCGCGACATCGGCGACGGCGTGGCCGGCACCGTCACCCTCGGCCCCATGTACGAGGGCGGCCCCGGGCTGGTGCACGGCGGCATCCTGTCCCTGCTCATCGACCACGTCATGGGACAGGCGCTCTACGTCGCGGGACACGCCGCGATGACCGTCTCGCTCGAGGTGCGCTACCGGGCGCCGACGCCGATCGGCACGCCGCTCGACGTCACGGCCCGCCTCGACCGGCAGGACGGCCGCAAGCTGCACCTGATGGCCGGGATCAGCATCGACGGCACGCCCACCGTCGAGGCCCGCGGCGTCTTCGTCGCCCTGACCGCCGACAACGTCGCCGCGATCTTCCCGCCTACCCGCGTGCCGAACGAGACGCCGGAGGAGCACTTCCGGCGGGACGCCGCAGCCGACGCGTGATCGCCGGCGCGGCACTGACCAGCAGCACCAGCACGATCGCCGCGACGACGCCCTGCCACGTCTCGGGGAACACCGACCGCCCCGCCACGCCGATGCCGGCGTAGACCGCCGACCACAGCGCGGCCGCGCCGACGTCGGCCGAGGCGTACCGGCGCAACGGGTAGCCGCCGAGCGCCGCCGCGAGCAGCACCGGGATGCGTCCGGCCGGGACGAGCCGCGAGAGCAGCAGCGTGCGCAGCTCGTGCCGCTCGATCTGTTCCTGGAAGCGGTCGAGCGCCGCCTGCCGTGACTCCTCCTGCAGCCAGCGCACGTGCCGGGACAGCTGGTCGCCCGCGAAGCGCAGTGCCGCGTAGACGATCAGGTCGCCGACATAGGCGCCGAGCGCGCCGACCCCGATGAGCACCGGCAGCAGCCACCAGTGGTCCTCGACCGCGAGCACCGCCCCGACGCTCACGGCGGCCCCCGTCGGCACCACCGGCACGACGGCGCCGAACGCGACGACGCCGAAGACACCGGCCAGGTAGGCGACCCCGAAGCCGCTCACAGCGCCACCGACCCGCCCGGGGCCAGCACGTGCGCCTGCGCCGCACCGTCGAGCGCCTGCGCGAACGCCTCGCCCGGCTCGACGAAGCGGTGCCGGTGCACCGCCGGCGCGACGGTGCGCAGCCCGACCGGCCAGAAGGTGCCGAAGTGGATCGGCACGGCGTGTTCGGCGCCGACCCGACGCACCGCCTCGGCCGCCTGCACCGGGTCGAGGTGCTCCGGGCCGAGCGTCGGACCCCAACCGCCGACCGGGACGATCGCCGTCCGCACCGGGCCGATGTCGCACAGCCCGTCGAACAGCCCGGTGTCGCCGGCGAACCAGACGCTGTCGGCGGGATCGGACGCGCCTGACAGCACGTACCCGACCGCGGGCCCGCGGTGCCGCGAACCCGGCAGCCGCCGCCCGTCGTGATGGGCGGCCACCACCCGCACGAAGACCCCGGCGACGGTGAACTCGTCGCCGGGCGCCACCTCGCGCACGCGGTCGCGACCCACTGCCTTCCGCACCAGCCGCAGCGCGCCCGCCGGCACGAGCACGGTGGCGTCCGGACGCACCCGCTGCAGCGAGGGCAGGTGCAGGTGGTCGGCGTGCAGGTGCGACACGACCACGAGGTCGGCGTCGGCGGCCTCGGCGGGCACCGGGGCGGCGTACCGCCGCAGGTGCGCGAGCCGGTCGGTCAGCAGCGGGTCGGTGAGCACGCGCCGGCCGCCGAGCGCCACGGTCACGCACGCGTGCCCCCACCACGTGACGCCGACGGTCATGCGTCCACCGGGAGTCTCGACGCAGTACCCGACGAGCGCAGCCCGAGCTGCTCGAGCCGCCCGACGAGGGCGCCGAAGACGTCGACGCCCGTGAGCGGCGCGCCGGGCGACGACGGCGTGATCGCGGGCCATGCCGTGGGCACCACCAGCACCGCCTCGGTCTGGTCGGCCCCGAGACCCCCGTGCGAGCCGACGAGTTCCTCGAACGCGGCCACCTCGTCGGTGTCCGGGTCGACGCGGCCGAGCAGCACCAGGTCGCCGACGTGCGGGGTGCGGTCGAGCGCCA
>NZ_JBQCEE010000293.1:0-17009 GCF_051960575.1 Jatrophihabitans sp. | reverse complement strand
AGGTGCTCGACCCGGCGACCGCTCGCCGTGTCCACCACGAGCCAGAGGTCGCCGTTCGCCGCGACCGCCGGGGCGTCGCCGCCGGCGAGCCGCCCGGGCACCGTGCGGAAGGCGCGCGGGTTCACCGCCGCGCCGCTGCTCGCGGCGGCCTGCACGGTCGCCGGCCCGACGAGGTAGACGTCGGTCTGGGTGGTCGTGGTGACGGTCTGGTCGGTCGGCGATCGGACGATGTAGGCCAGCGGGCCCGCCGCCACGCCGAGCGACCGGGTGGCGTCGCTGCGCGGGGGCAGCGGCACGCCGCCGGTCAGTTTGATCACGAAGCCGGTGCTGTCGACCATGTTGAATTCGCCACTGGCGCGGTTGAGCAGCAGCGTGCCGTCGGTCACGGGAGAGACGGCCAGGTCGCTCGAGGTCGTCGCACCGACCTGGTCGTTGGCCTGGCGCAGCCGGACCGTCGGCTTCCCGGTGGCGAGGTCGACGGCGACCGGGGCCCGCACGTCGTTGATGTAGACCGAGCCGGCGAAGAGGTCGAACGCCTGGGCCTGGGCCGGGCGCACCAGCCACGAGGCGGCGGCAGCGCCGGCGGCGGCCAGCAGCAGCACGACGAGCAGGGCCACGGCCTGGCGGCGCCCGGGACGGCCGCCGGCCTGCGTGGGATCGACGAGGAACGCGGCGGGGTCACGCCAGCGTCGCGCCACGTCCGTCCCCTCCTGTCGGAGCCCAGCACCGTCCTTGGTCGGTGTCAGGGTAGACGAGGACCCGGACATTTCACATAGAGCAAACATACGGACGCTCTGGTGCGTCCAACCTGTACCGGCATCCCGGCGAACCTGCGCAGGGGGCGGGCCGGGACGTAGCGCCGTCCGTGGCAGCGACTATTCTCCGTGGAGGAGCACGTCGAGAACAGAACAGCCTGAGCGAACCCGAGCGAGGGATTTGTGACCACCACCGCTGAGCCCCCGGCCGGCGCACCCGCAGCAGCGGGACCGCAGCCGATCGTGGCCCGCCCCTTCCCCGTCCACCAGACGCAGAAGGGCTCGATGTTCAGTCAGGTCCTGCGCACCACCGATCACAAGCTGATCGGGCGCATGTACCTGGTGACGTCGCTGTTCTTCTTCGGCGTCGGCGGCATCCTGGCCCTGCTGATCCGCATCGAGCTGGCGCGGCCGGGCCTGCAGGTCTTCACGCCCGAGCAGTACAACCAGCTGTTCACGATGCACGGCACCGTGATGCTGCTGCTGTTCGCGACGCCGATCGTGTTCGCGTTCGCGAACCTCGTGCTGCCGCTGCAGATCGGGTCCCCGGACGTCGCGTTCCCGCGCCTCAACGCCTTCTCGTACTGGCTGTACCTGTTCGGCGCGCTCACCGTCATGTCGGGATTCATCACGCCCGGCGGCGCGGCCGACTTCGGCTGGACGGCCTACTCGCCGCTGACGAACGCGACGAACTCGCCGGGCGCCGGCGCCGACCTGTGGATCATCGGTCTGGCCATCGGTGGTCTGGGCACCATCCTCGGCGCGGTGAACATGGTCACCACGGTGCTGTGCCTGCGCGCGCCCGGCATGACGATGTTCCGCCTGCCGATCTTCACCTGGAACATCCTGGTCACGAGCCTGCTCGTGCTGCTGGCCTTCCCGATCCTGACCTCGGGCCTGCTGGTGCTCTGGATCGACCGGCACCTGCACTCGCAGGTGTTCGAGCCGCAGAACGGCGGCGCGCTGCTCTGGCAGCACGTGTTCTGGTTCTTCGGCCACCCCGAGGTGTACATCATCGCGTTGCCGTTCTTCGGCATCATCACCGAGGTCATCCCGGTCTTCAGCCGCAAGCCGCTGTTCGGCTACAAGGGCATGGTGTTCGCGACCCTGTCGATCGCGGCGCTGTCGCTGACCGTGTGGGCGCACCACATGTTCACCACCGGCCAGGTGCTGCTGCCGTTCTTCTCGGCGCTCACCTTCCTCATCGCCGTCCCGACCGGCATCAAGTTCTTCAACTGGATCGGGTCGATGTGGCGCGGCGCGGTGACCTTCGAGTCGCCCATGGTCTGGGCCGTCGGCTTCATGGTCACGTTCCTGTTCGGCGGTCTGACCGGCGTCATCCTGGCCTCGCCGCCGCTGGACTTCCACGTGTCCGACAGCTACTTCGTGGTGGCGCACTTCCACTACGTGCTCTTCGGCACGATCGTGTTCGCGGTGTTCTCGGGCGTGTACTTCTGGTTCCCGAAGTTCACCGGCCGCTATGCCGACGAGCGCCTGGCCAAGCTGCACTTCTGGCTGACCTTCATCGGCTTCCACATGACCTTCCTCGTCCAGCACTGGCTGGGCGCCGAGGGCATGCCGCGCCGGTACGCGAACTACCTCGCGAGCGACGGGTTCACCTTCCTCAACACGTTCTCGTCGATCGGCTCGTTCGTGCTCGGTGCCTCGTTCCTGCCGTTCATGTGGAACATGTACAAGAGCTACCGCTACGGCGAGATCGTCACGGCCGACGACCCCTGGGGCTACGGCAACTCGCTCGAGTGGGCGACGTCCAGCCCGCCACCGCGGCACAACTTCACCTCGATCCCGCGCATCCGCTCGGAGCGTCCGGCCTTCGAGGCGCACTACCCGCACCTGCTGCAGCGACTCGAGGTCGAGGCGCACGCGGGCAGCAAGCACCGTCCCGAGGCGCGCGACGCCGACCTCGTCCACGCGGCGAACTAGGACCGCACCGGGTTCGACGGGCAGCCCGCGCCAGCCGCCGCCGGCGGCGGGGAGCGGGCTGTTCGCCTGTTCGAGGGAATCGCTGGACCGCTGATGCAACCGATCACCGTGCTCGCCACCGTCTCCGGACGTGACCGGCCGGGCGTCACCACCGCGTTCTTCGCCGCGCTCGCGGCCCACGACGTCGAGGTGCGCGACGTCGAGCAGGTCGTCATCCGCGACCGGCTGATCCTCGCCGTGCTCATCGAGCTGCGTGGCGACCCGGGCGCGCTGCGCGGGTCGATCGCGGCGACCGCCGACGCGCTCGGCATGGAGTGCGACGTCACCGTGCAGGACGAGCCGGGGCGGCGCCCCGGCGGCCAGCGCATGCACGTCATCGTCATCGGTCACCCGTTGCGGGCGGGCGCGCTCGGCCACGTCACGCAAGCCATCGCCGACGCCGGCGGCAACATCGAGTCGATCGTGCAGCTCGGCAGCGAGCCGGCCTCGAGCCTGGAGATGCAGGTGCGGGTGGCCGACGACGAGAGCCTGCGTGCCGCGCTGGTGCGTGCCGCCGAGGACACCGGGATCGACATCGCCGTCGAGCCGGCGGGGTTGCGGCGCCGCGCGAAGCGTCTCGTCGTCCTGGACGTCGACTCGACCCTCATCCGCGACGAGGCGATCGATGTGCTCGCCGAGCGGGCCGGGGTGGGCGCCCAGGTCGCCGAGATCACCGAGCGCGCGATGGCCGGGCACCTCGACTTCAGCGAGTCGCTGCGGGCGCGGGTCGCCCAGCTGGCCGGGCTGCCCGAGTCGGTGCTGGCCGAGGTGCGCGACGAGCTGCGGCTGACGCCCGGCGCCCGCACCCTCGTCCGCACGCTGCGGCGGCTCGGCTACCTCGTCGGCGTCGTGAGCGGCGGCTTCACCTACTTCACCGACCGGTTCGTCGCCGAGCTCGACCTCGACTTCGTCGCCGCCAACGAGCTCGAGATCGTCGACGGCCGGGTGACGGGGGCGATCCGCGGCGAGATCGTCGACCGCGCCGGCAAGGCCGCGGCGCTGCGGCGCTTCGCCGCCGAGCACGGCGTACCGCTGACCCAGACGGTGGCCATCGGCGACGGCGCGAACGACATCGACATGCTGCAGGCCGCGGGCCTCGGCGTCGCGTTCAACGCCAAGGCCGCGGCCCGCCACGCGGCCGACACGGCCGTCAACCTGCCCTATCTCGACACCGTGCTGTTCGTCCTCGGCATCTCCCGGGACGAGGTCGACGAGGCAGCCGCCGAGTGAGCGTCAGCGGGCCCTGCGTGGCCCGACGGCCGCTCCGATCGCGATGAGCAGGAAGCCGCCACCGGCGACGTAGAACCCGGCGCGGGCGTGCTTGATGTACTCCGAGAAGGCCGGCCCGCCGGTGCCCTCGAACTTGAGCGCCCAGACCGTCGCCCCGGCCGCGGCCAGGCCGATGAGCACCCCGAGGGTGCGCGCCGCGGCGGCGAAGCCGGACGGCAGGGCGGCCACGACGGCGACGACGGCGGCGACCGCCAGCAGCACCCAGCCGAGCCAGTGGAAGTAGGCGTCGGAGAACGAGTTCGCCTGGTCGCCCAGTGCCTTCGTCACCTTGCCGATGTCGCTGAAGTGGCTGCGGTCGCTGCCCGTGAACCAGTTCAGCGCGGTGAACCCGACCACGACGGCCGCCGCGCCGAGGACGGTGAGGACGAGGGCGACGATGCCGAGGCTGCGACCTGCCGCGCCCGGTCGGGCGCCGGACGGCTGGCCGTAGCCGCCGTACGCCGGCTGCTGGCCGTAGCCGGGCTGCTGGCCGTAGGCGGGGGGCTGGCCGTAGCCGGGCTGTTCGCCGTAGGCGCCGGGCTGCTGGGCGTACGCCGGCTGCTGTCCGTACCCGCCCTGCTGCCCGTAGCCCGGTTGACCCTGGGGCTGCTGCCCGTACGCCGGTTGCTGGTCGTATCCGCCGGGCTGCTGTCCGGACTGCGGTTGCTGGCCGTATGCCGGCTGCTGGCCGTACTGGGGCTGCTGGCCGTAGGCCGGCTGCTCCTGCGGCGGCTGGCCGTAGCCGCCCGGGGGCTGGGCGTTCGTCGCGCCCTGCCCGCCGAACGGCGGGGTGGAGTTGAAGTCGAACTCACCGGGCCGGAACACGGTGGTGCGGTCGGCGTCGCGCTCGGCCGGATCGGTTGGTTCGCTCATGGCCAGAACCTAGCCCGTCCGGCTGCGGGCCCGGAAGTGACGATCTAGGAACGGACGACCGGCTCGCCCTCGAGGCGCACGCCCGCCTGCCGCAGCTGCTCGAGCGCGGCGTCGGTCGTGGCCCGGGCGACGCCCGCGGTCAGGTCGAGGCGCACCGTGGTGGCGAAGCCCGCCGCGGCGGCGTCCAGGGCGGTGGCGCGCACGCAGTGATCGGTCGCGATGCCGACCACCTCGACGGTGTCGACGTCGTGGCGGCGCAGCCAGTCGGCGAGGTGCTCGCCGTCGAAGCAGCCCTCGAACCCCGAGTACGCGGCGTCGTACTCGCCCTTGTCGAACACCGCCTCGATGTGCTCGGTCTCGAGCTTCGGGTGCAGCGCCACACCCTCGGTGCCGACGACGCAGTGCCGCGGCCAGGTTCTGACGTAGTCGGGCTCGTCGCTGAAGTGCGTGCCCGGGTCGATGTGGTGGTCGCGCGTGGCGACGGCGTGGTCGTAGTCCTCGAGTCCGAGGCGCACGCTGATGTCGCGCGCGACCTGCTCGCCGCCGGCGACGGCGAGCGATCCGCCCTCGCAGAAGTCGTTCTGGACGTCCACCACGATCACTGCCTTGGCCATGACCTGACGCTACACATGCCCGCTTTGCCCCTTTGCCGGACGCGACCCGCCCTGTGAGCCGCCCCTCGACCGCGGCCGGCGCCCCTCCCGGGTGCCGGTTTGTCCCGCAGCACCGGGGACATCGGCCCTGCAGACCCGGCGCTGCGGGACAAGGCGCCCGGTCTTGCCGGAGCTGCGGGGCAAGGCGCCCGGAATTGCCGGGGCTGCGGGGCAGGGCGGCGGTCGAACCTGGTGCAGCGGGGCGACGCGGGGTCAGCGCAACGTGGGGATGGCGGGGTCGCCCTTGCTGAGCTTCAGGCCGTCCCAGGGCAGGGTCACGGTGGCCTCGCGCAGGTGGCGGCGCGACTGCTCGAGCGTGGGTAGCCCGTCGACCGGCTCACCGCCGCGCATGAGCGCGATCTGCAGCGGGCGCGAAGCATCGGCCGGTTCCGGCGCCGAGCCGACGGCCACGATCTCGGCGAGCGCGGTGCCGGTGGGCTTGTGGGTGCGCAGGGCCACCTTGCGTCCGCCGGTGCTCGCCTTGTCCTCCGAGCGCTTCGCGACCGGACGCCCGTCGACGTCGACCAGCTTGTAGACCAGCCCCGCCGTCGGCGCGCCCGACCCGACCACGACCGCGGTGCCGGCGCCGTACGCGTCGACCGGCGCGGCGCCGAGCGCGGCGATGGCGAACTCGTCCAGGTCGCCGCTGACGACGATCTTGGTGCCGAGCGCGCCCAGCCCGTCGAGCTGGGCCCGCGCCTGCTTGGCGAGCACGCCCAGATCGCCCGAGTCGATCCGCACCGCGCCCAACGACGGACCGGCGACCTCGACGGCCAGTTCGATGCCGCGGGTGATGTCGTAGGTGTCGACGAGCAGCGTCGTGCCGGGCCCCAGCGCGGCCACCTGCGCGGCGAACGCCGAGCGCTCGTCGTCGTGCAGCAGCGTGAACGCGTGCGCGGCCGTGCCCGCGGTCGGCACCCCGTAGGCGCGCGCCGCCTCGAGGTTCGACGTGGACGCGAACCCGGCCAGGTACGCCGCCCGGGCCGACGCCACGGCCGCCTGCTCGTGCGTGCGCCGCGATCCCATCTCGATGATCGGCCGTCCCGCCGCCGCGGTGACCATGCGGGCGGCCGCGGCGGCGATCGCGCTGTCGTGGTTGAGCACCGACAGGATGAGCGTCTCGAGCACGACCGCCTCGGCGAAGGTGCCCGTCACGGTGAGGATCGGCGAGTGCGGGAAGTACAGCTCGCCCTCGGCGTAGCCGTCGACGTCACCGCTGAACCGGTAGCCCGCGAGGTACTCGGCCGTCGGCCCGTCGATCACGTCGTTCGACCGCAGGAAGTCGATGATCGCGCCGTCGAACCGGAAGCCGACGATCGCCTCGAGCAGCCGGCCGGTGCCGGCCACCACGCCGTACCGGCGGCCGTCGGGCAGGCGCCGCGCGAAGACCTCGAAGGTGCAGCGCCGCGAGGCCGTGCCGTCGCGCAGGGCCGAGCCGAGCATGGTCAGCTCGTAGCGGTCGGTGAGCAGCGCGGTCGATGAGACGGACGGGGAGGTCACCGCCCGATCGTGTCACGATGGTCGGCATGGCCGGCACCGCTCTCCCTGAGGTCGAGGAGCGGGACGAGGTCGAGTCGAGCACCGACCCCGACCGCCCCTGGGTCACCATCGTGTGGAACGACCCGATCAACCTGATGTCCTACGTCACGCACGTCTTCATGACGGTCTTCGGCTATCCGAAGGCGAAGGCCGAACAGCTGATGCTGGACGTGCACCACAAGGGCCGCGCCACCGTCTCGACCGGCACCCGCGAGCGGATGGAACTCGACGTGAACGTCCTGCACGGCTACGGCCTCTGGGCCACCCTGCAGCAGCAGTGAAGGTCGTCAAGCGTGGGGGCCTCAAACTGCGCCTGGACGCGGGGGAGGCGCCGATCCTGCTCTCGCTGCTCGAGGAGCTGCGGGTCATGGTGGCCTCCGACGACGCCGACGACCCCGTGCGGCAGCGGCTCTACCCGGCCGCCTACGCCGAGGACGGGCCGGCCGACGAGTTCCGCGAACTGACCGAGACGGGGCTGCGCGACGAGCGGGTCGAGCGGATCGAGCTGTGCGAGGCCGAACTCACCACCGGCTCGGACGTGGTCGAGCTGGCCGACGACGCCGGCGACCGCTGGCTGCGTGTGCTGAACGACCTGCGGCTCGCCCTCGGCACCCGCATCGGCGTCACCGACGACTGGGACCACCACGTCGACCCCGACGACCCGACCCAGTTCCCGCAGGCCGCCTACGTGTGGCTCACCGGCGTCCAGGACGCGCTCGTCCGAGCACTCATGTAGCCCTTCGGTAGATTCGGACGCCGTGCTGAGCATCCCGCGGGCCCTCCACGACGAGATCGTCGCCCACGCCCGCCGCGACCACCCGGACGAGGCGTGCGGCATCGTCGCCGGCCCCGAGGGCAGCGACCGGCCCGAGCGGTTCATCCCGATGCTCAACGCGGCCCGCTCGCCGACGTTCTACGAGTTCGACTCGGCGGACCTGCTGCGGCTGTACAGGGAGCTGGACGCCAACGACGAGGAGCCGGTGGTCATCTACCACTCGCACACCGCGACGGAGGCCTACCCCTCACGCACCGACATCTCCTACGCGTCCGAACCGAACGCCCACTACGTGCTCGTGTCCACGCGCGAGCCCGACACCGTCGAGTTCCGGTCGTTCCGGATCGTCGACGGGGCCGTCACCGAGGAGCCGGTCGAGCTCGTCTGAGGTGTGTGGGAGGGGTCTCGTCGCCGCGTGGGACGATGGAGGCCGTTCCCGGTGTTGCCGAACTGAATCCCGTGCGAGCACGCCGTCCTGATCGAGGAGCAGCAATCCATGGCCATCGAGGTCAAGATCCCGACCATCCTGCGCACCTACACCGGTGGCGCGAAGTCCGTCGAGGCGAAGGGTGACACCCTGAGCGCGCTCATCGACGACCTCGACGCGAACCACGCCGGGCTCAAGGGCCGCCTCATCACCGAGGACGGCGCGCTGCACCGGTTCGTGAACGTCTACGTCAACGACGAGGACGTCCGCTTCACCGGCTCGCTCGACACGAAGCTGACCGACGGCGACAGCGTCACGATCCTCCCGGCCGTCGCGGGCGGCTGAGCCCTTCCATGACCCGCTACGAGAGCCTCGTCGACGCGCTGGGGGACACCCCGCTCGTCGGCCTGCCGCATCTCTCGCCGCGGTGGGAGGGGCCGAACCCGGTGCGGCTGTGGGCCAAGCTCGAGGACCGCAACCCGACCGGGTCGATCAAGGACCGCGCCGCGCTGGCGATGATCCGCGCCGCCGAGGACGACGGCCGGCTCACGCCCGGCTGCACGATCCTCGAGCCGACGTCCGGCAACACCGGCATCTCGCTGGCGATGGTCGCGAAGCTGCGCGGCTACGGGATCGTGTGCGTGATGCCCGAGAACACCTCGGTCGAGCGGCGGCAGCTGCTCGAGATGTTCGGCGCGCGCATCATCTTCAGCCCCGCGGCGGGCGGGTCGAACCAGGCCGTCGCGACGGCCAAGGAGCTCGCCGCGCAGAACCCCGACTGGGTGATGCTGTACCAGTACGGCAACCCCGCCAACGCGCAGGCGCACTACGAGGGCACCGGCCCCGAGATCCTGCGCGACCTGCCGACGATCACGCACTTCGTCGCAGGCCTCGGCACGACGGGCACGCTCATGGGCACCGGCCGCTACCTGCGCGAGAAGGTGCCGGACGTCCAGATCATCGCCGCCGAGCCCCGGTACGGCGAGCTGGTCTACGGGCTTCGCAACATCGACGAGGGCTTCGTGCCCGAGCTGTACGACGACAGCGTGCTCACCCGGCGCTTCTCGGTCACGTCCTACGACGCCCTGCGCCGGACGCGCGAGCTCATCGAGCACGAGGGCATCTTCGCCGGCGTCTCGACCGGCGCGATCCTGCACGCGGCGCTGTCCATCGGCGACCGCATCGCGAAGGACGACGCGGCGACCGCGGACATCTGCTTCATCGTCTGCGACGGCGGCTGGAAGTACCTTTCGACCGGCGCCTACTCCGGCTCGCTGCAGCAGGCCGCCGAGCGCCTCGAGGGCCAGCTCTGGGCGTGACTTGATCGGCCCCTGGACGGCGCGGCTCGTGGCCCGCTCGCAGCGCTCGGGGCGCGTCGCGCCGGGCCGGCTCTTCGCGCGAGCGCGCATCGCGTCGTTGGTCGCCTCGAACGATGTTGTGCGCGAGCTGGCCGCTGTCCCCGGTTCGTAAGAACCCGCAGACCCGCAGCGCGCGAACATGGACGTGTGAGGTCACGCAACGCCGTCGGCGCGCTCATCGGGCTGCTGTCGGCCGGGATCGCGCTCGGGGTCGGCGAACTGGTCGCGGCGTTCGTCCGGCCAGAGGCGTCGCCGGTCATCGCGGTCGGCAACCGGCTCATCACCCTCACGCCCGGCGACGTCGCGCGCGCCTCCGAGCGATCGGTCGGGACGAACGACAAGCCGCTGCTCGTCGTCGGCATCATCGCGGTCACCCTCGTCTTCGGCGCCGTCGTCGGGCAGTGGGCCCTGCGTGACCGGCGCTGGGGGCTGGTCGGCATCGGCATCTTCGGCGCCGCCGCCCTCTACTGCGCGATCACCGCCGACGCGAGCCGCGGCACCGACGTCATCCCCACCATCGTGGCCACCGCGGCCGCCGCCGTGACCCTGCTGCTGCTCGTCCGCGCCGCCGGGGGCGACACCCGCACGACGCCCACCGCGGGCGTCGACCGCCGTGCGGTGCTGCGAGCCGGTGCCGCGACGGCCGCCGTCGCCGCCGTGAGCGCCGTCGTCGGCCGCAGCACGCAGTCGGCCCGTTTCGACGTCAGCGCCGACCGCGCCAAGGTCACCCTGCCGCCGCCGACCCAGGCCGCCGCCGCCCTGCCCGCCGGCGTCGACCTCCGCAAGGGCGCCCCGTGGGCCACGCCCAGCGGCAGCTTCTACCGCATCGACCGCGCCCTCACCATCCCGCAGATCGCGTCCGGCGACTGGGTGCTGCGCATCCACGGCCTGGTCGACAAGCCGATGACCCTGCGCTACGACGACCTGCTCGCCCGGCCGCTGATGGAGCGGTGGGTGACGCTGTGCTGCGTGTCGAACCCGGTCGGCGGGCCGCTCGTCGGCAACGCCCTCTGGCGCGGCGCCCATCTCGCCGACATCCTGCGCGAGGCCGGCGTGCAGCCCGAGGCCGACCAGATCCTGTTCACCGGCGCCGAGGGCACCACGATCGGCGCGCCGACCGCGGCGATCATGGACGGCCGCGACGCCATGCTCGCCGTCGGCATGAACGGCGCCCCGCTGCCGATCGAGCACGGCTTCCCCGTGCGCGTCGTGATCCCCGGGCTCTACGGCTACGTCTCGGCCTGCAAGTGGGTGATCGACCTCAAGGCGACGACGTTCGCGAGCGAGGCGGCCTACTGGGTCGACAACGGGTGGGACCAACGCACCCCGATCATCCTGACCTCGCGCATCGACAGCCCGAAGAGCGGCAGGAGCATCAGCAAGGGGGAGACCGTCTACGTCGCCGGCGTCGCCTGGGACCAGCACGTCGGCGTCAGCAAGGTCGAGGTGCAGGTGAACGACGGCCCGTGGCGTGCGGCCACCCTCGCGGCCGTGCCCTCGACCGACACCTGGCGCCAGTGGGTGCTGCCGTGGACGCCCGAGCAGTCCGGCTCGTACCGGCTGCGGGTGCGCGCGACCGACGCCCAGGGCAACGTGCAGACCGACGCTGCCGCCGACCCCGGCCCCGGCGGCGCGACCGGCCTGCACGCGATCACCGTCCAGGTCACCGCGTAGCCCGACCCCCTACCCTGACGCCGTGACCGATCCGCTGCGTCGACGCCTGCGTGAGGCCGTCGACGTCCGCAAGCAGATCTGGAACGAGCGACAGCGCCCGTCGCCGCGCAAGCGGCCGTGGTGGTCGCTCACGACCTGGAGCGGCGCGCTCGCCGCCATGGGCGTGCTGCTCGCCGTGCTCTGGGTCGTGCAGTTCGCGAACGCCGCCGACGACTACGGCTTCAACCGCTACGGCCTGCGCCCGCGCACGGTCGACGGGCTCTGGGGCATCGTCACCCAGCCGTTCCTGCACGCGAGCTACGAGCACCTGCTGTCGAACAGCGCGCCGTTCGCGCTCATCGGCTGGGTGCTGCTGCGCAGCGACCGGCGGCTGTTCGCGATCGTCACCGCCGCGGTGGTGGTGGTCGGCGGGGCCGCCACCTGGCTGGTCGGGCCGTCGGGTGCGGTCATCGTCGGCGCCAGCGGGCTGGTGTTCGGCTGGCTGGGCTACCTGCTCGCGCGCGCCTGGTTCGCGCGCCGGGTCGTGTGGATCATCGAGGCCGTCCTCGTGCTGTTCTTCTTCGGGACGCTGCTCTACGGGCTCTTCCCGACGGTGCACACGCACGTGTCCTGGCAGTCGCACGTGTGCGGGTTCCTCGCGGGCGCGCTCACCGGTGGCGTCCTTCACCCGCGCCGCGGCACGACCCGGCGGTTCGGGCGCGCGTCCGTATCCTGAAGCACCGTGCCTCCCGCCGCGCCTGCCGCAGCCGACCTGCCGATCGGCATGTTCGACTCCGGGGTCGGTGGCCTCACCGTCGCGCGGGCCGTGCTCGACCAGCTGCCGCACGAGTCGCTGCGCTACGTCGGCGACACCGCGCACGCGCCGTACGGGCCGCGTCCGATCGCCGAGGTGCGCCGGTACGCGCTCGAGGTGATGGACGACCTGGTGCGCAGCGGCGTCAAGGCGCTCGTGATCGCCTGCAACAGCGCCAGTGCCGCCTGCCTGCGCGACGCCCGCGAACGCTACGACGTGCCGGTGATCGAGGTCGTGCTGCCCGCCGTCCGCCGGGCCGTCGCCGCCACCCGCACCGGCCGCGTGGGGGTCATCGGCACCACCGCCACCATCACCAGCGGCGCCTACCAGGACGCCTTCGCCGCGGCCCCGGGCGTCGAGGTCACCGCCGCCGCCTGCCCGCGTTTCGCCGAGTTCGTCGAGCGCGGCGTCACCAGCGGGCGCCAGTTGCTGGGGCTCGCCGAGAGCTACCTCGCGCCGCTCAACGCGGCCGGCATCGACACCCTCGTGCTCGGCTGCACGCACTACCCGCTGCTCACCGGCCTGCTGTCGGTGGTGATGGGCGACGGGGTCACGCTCGTCTCGAGCGCGGAGGAGACGGCGAAGGACGTGTACCGCGAGCTCACCCGGCGCGACCTGCTCGCGTCCGACGACGCGGTGCCCGAGCACAGCTTCCGGGCCACCGGCGCGCCCGAGCCGTTCGCCCGGCTGAGCCGTCGCTTCCTCGGCGATCTCGGCGGCGCCATCGACGGCGCGGTGGTGACGCCGACCCCGTCGGGTGACGCCATGTCGCGGGGAGTGGTGTGATGGACGACGGGGCGACGGCAATCGTCACCGGACCACAGTGGGGGCAGCGCGCATGAAGTTGACCGTGCTCGGGTGTTCCGGCAGCATGCCCGGCCCGGACTCGCCGGCGTCGGGGTACCTGCTCGAGGCCGAGGGCTTCCGGCTCGTGCTCGACATGGGCCACGGCACCTTCGGCGCGCTGCAGCGCTACGTGCAGCCGGCCGACGTCGACGCCATCGTTGTCACGCACCTGCACGCCGACCACTGCATCGACCTCACCGCCTACGTGGTCGCGCTGCGCTACGGCGGCGACGGCTTCCGGTGCGCCGGCCCCGACCAGCGCATCCCGCTCATCGGCCCCGCCGGCACGCACGACCGGCTCGCCGCCGCCTACGACCCACTGGCCCGCAAGCTCGGCCTCAACGAGCTGTTCCAGTTCTCGACGCCGGTCGCGGGCGAGCTCGGGCCGTTCACCGTGTCGTACGCGCCGATGAACCACCCGACGCCGACGCACGGCATCCGGGTCACCCACGGCGGACGCAGCCTGGTCTACAGCGGCGACACCGGCGAGTCGGCCGAACTGGTCGAGCTCGCCGAGGGGGCCGACGTGCTGCTGTGCGAGGCGAGCGTCGGCGCCGACGAGGTGCTGGTGCCCGACCTGCACCTGTCCGGACGCATGGCCGGCGAGCACGCCGAGAAGGCCGGCGTCGAGCGCCTCATCGTCACCCACGTGCCGCCGTGGCTGACCCGCGACGAGCAGGTCGAGCAGGCGGCGTCCGCGTTCGGCGGTGTCATCGAGGCGGCGACGCCGGGCGGGGTCTTCGAGATCTGAGTCGTCGGCCGCCGTCGACCGCCGTCGGCAACCCTGTGCCGTCGTCCGCACCGGGCATTCGGCGCAACCGGGACGTTGGACCCTTGACTCGGCGGGCGAGGTTCGTCTCGAACGGGTAACGGCGCGAACCGGGACGCGGGACGGCGGCGAATCCGCTGGCAGATCGGTCGACCCCGCCGGCCAGCGGCTGGGTCCTGTCCCGAAGGGCTCCCGCATGCCAGCACTGAAGTCCAAGCTCGCCGCCGTCGGCGTGACGCTCACCGCCGCGTCCCTCATCGCGACCGGCTGCTCGTCCAGCGGCGGCGGTTCGAATGCCAGTGGAGGCAGCGGCACGACGTCGCAGGCCGCGCAGCTGCGCGCCGACCTGACCGGACTGCTGAACGACCACGTCTGGCTCGCGGGCAACGCGCTCGACACCGCGCTGCACCACGGCGGCAACCTGAAGAACCCGCAGGTGGCCGGCGCGGTGAAGGCCCTCGACGACAACTCGGTCGACCTGTCGAAGGCGATCGGTGCCGCCTATCCGAGCGCCGAGAAGCCGTTCCTCGCCTCGTGGCGCCAGCACATCGGCTTCTTCGTGAACTACACGCTCGGCAAGGCCACCCACAAGCCGGGCATGGTCGCCAAGGCCAGGAAGGACCTCGACGGGTACCGCACCGCCTTCGGCCAGCTCATCCACTCGGTGGTGCCCGACCTTCCCGCCGACGCCGTGGCCAAGGAACTCGTCCCGCACGTCAGCTCGCTGCTCGCCGCCATCGACGCCGACGTCGCCGGCAAGCGCAACTACCAGTCGCTGCTCGCCGCCGCCGCGTCGCACATGACCATGACGGCCGACGTGCTCGCCGGAGCGATCGCGAAGAACAAGAAGCTGTCCGGCGACGCCGACAGCCAGGCCTCGGGCGTGCTCGCCACCCTGACGGCGCAGCTCAACGACCACGTCTGGCTCGCGGGCAACGCGCTCGACACGGCGGTGCGCGAGGGCGGCATCCTCAAGAAGCCGGACGTCGCCGGCGCCGTCGCCGCGCTCGACGGCAACTCGGTCGCGATCTCGAAGACCGTCGGCTCGGTGTACCCGTCGGCCGAGCAGCCGTTCCTGGCCTCGTGGCGCCAGCACATCGGGTTCTTCGTGAACTACACGCTGGGCAAGGCGACGAAGAACAAGGCGATGGTGGCCAAGGCGACCAAGGACCTCAGCGGCTACGCGCAGTCCTTCGACCAGCTGCTCGACTCGGTGATCAAGACACTGCCGAAGGGCGCGGTCGACAGCGAGTTGCAGGCGCACGTGTCGTCGCTGTTCGCCGCCATCGACGCCTCGGTGGCCGGCGCCCCCGACTACCAGAGCAAGCTCGCCGCCGCCGCGATGCACATGCCGCACACCGCGGCCGCGCTGGCCGGCGCGATCGCCGCGGACAAGAAGCTCACCTGACCGGTCGCGCCGTCCGGCTCAGCCCGCGAGGAAGCTGAGCCGGACGGTGCGCACGGCGTTGTCGACGTTCGTGTCGACCAGGCAGACCGACTGCCAGGTGCCGAGCAGCAGGCGCCCGTCGGCCACCGGCACCGTGATCGAGGGCGCGATGATCGCAGGCAGCACGTGGTCGCGTCCGTGGCCGGGTGAGCCGTGCCGGTGCCGGTACGACGCGTCGCGCGGCAGCAGGCGCTCGAGCACGGTGAGCAGGTCGTCGTCGCTGCCGGCGCCGGTCTCGAGGATCGCCAGCCCGGCCGTCGCGTGCGACACGAAGACGTTCAGCAGCCCGTCGCCCGCTCCGTCGGTGAAGCGCTCGCAGTCGCGGGTGATGTCGTGGACGCGGGCCGTGCCGCCCGTCCGGACCTCGAAGGTGTCGGTGCGCATGCCCCGATCCTTCCCGGCACCCGCCTCGTGCCCTCGCAGCGTGCCAGAGTGGCTGCGTGCAGCTCGCGATCCTCGGCCCGCTCGAGGTGCGCGACGCGTCCGGACGCGTGGTGCCGATCGCCGGCGGACGGCTGCGGCGACTCGTCGCCCGACTCGCGCTGGACGCGGGCCGGCCGGTGTCGGTCGGGGCCCTGGTCGAGGCGGTGTGGGGCGACGAGCCGCCGGCCGAGCCGGTGAACGCGGTGCAGACGCTGGTGTCGCGGGCCCGCCGCGCGCTCGGCGCCGACGCGATCACCGCCACCGCTGCCGGGTACCGGCTGGCCGTCGGCAGCACCGACGACGTCGACGTCGTGCGGTTCGAGGCGGCGGTGCGGGACGGCGTCGCGGCGGTGCGCCGCGGCGACACGGTGGCGGGCGGCGAGCAGTTGCGCGCCGCGCTGTCGCTCTGGCGGGGCGACCCGTCCGACGTCGACGACGCGACGGCGACCCGGCTCGGCGAGCTGCAGCTGGCCGCGACCGTCGAGCGGATCGAGGCCGACCTGGCGGCCGGCGCCGCCGACGCGCTCGTGCCCGAGCTCGAGCTGCTCACCGACCGGCATCCGCTGCACGAGCGGCTGACCGGGCAGCTGCTGCGCGCGCTCGCGGCGGCCGGGCGGCAGTCCGACGCGCTCGCGCGCTACGAGCGGGTGCGCGCGGCGCTGGCCGACGAGCTCGGGGTCGACCCGTCGCCCGAGCTGCAGGGGGTGCACCTCGCCTTGCTGCGCGGCGAGGTCGCCGCCGCGCCGGTGACGGCGGCGCGGCGCTCGAACCTCAAGGCGGCGCTCACCAGCTTCGTCGGCCGCGACGAGCAGCTCGCGGCGATCGCGAAGGCGCTCACCGAGCACCGGCTGGTGACCCTCGTCGGCCCGGGCGGCGCGGGCAAGACGAGGCTCGCCGTCGAGGCCGCGCGGCGGCTCGACGCCGCCGACGGCGTCTGGCTGGCCGAGCTGGCGCCGGTGACCGACGCCGCCGACGTGCCGCAGGCGGTGCTCGCGGCGCTCGGTCTGCGCGAGAACCAGCTGCTCGAGCGCACCGGCACCCGCACCGGCCGCGACGCCACCGCGCGCCTGCTCGACGTGCTCGCCGACCAGCAGGCGGTGCTGGTGCTCGACAACTGCGAGCACCTGCTCGACGCCGCCGCCGAGCTGGCCGTGCAGCTGCTCGAGCAGAGCCCCGCGCTGCGCGTGCTCACCACCAGCCGTGAGGCCCTCGCCGTCACCGGCGAGACGCTGCTCGCCGTGCCGCCGCTGGGGCTGCCCGAGCCGGGCGCGTCGGCGGCGCAGGCCGGCGGGTTCGCCGCGGTGCGGCTGTTCGCCGACCGCGCGGCCGCGGTGCGTCCGGGCTTCGCGGTCGACGACGACACGGTCGCCGACGTCGTCGAGATCGTGCGCCGTCTCGACGGGTTGCCGTTGGCCATCGAGCTCG
>NZ_JBQCEE010000292.1:0-2470 GCF_051960575.1 Jatrophihabitans sp. | reverse complement strand
GCGGGCGCGCGGCGTGCGTGAGCCGGCGGCCGGGCTGACGGCCCAGGCCGGCCTCGCGGCGTTCCACGTCGCCTTCGCCCGCTGGGTGGTGCCCACCAACCGGCGGACGCTGCCCCGTCTCGTCCGGGACATGCTCGACGAACTGCCGGTGGTCACGGCGCGCTGACGGAAGCAACGACGCTCACGTGCGGTTGGATGACATGGCAACGAGTCATCCCAAGGAGCCAGCCATGCCTCTGTCCGAGCACGTCGTCGCCCTCGCCAAGGGCCCGAACCCGGCCACCGTCGTCACGCTCATGCCCGACGGCCAGCCGCAGGCCCTCATCACCTGGATCGACACCGACGGCGAACACCTGCTCGTCAACACCGAGCCGCAGCGGCAGAAGGTGCGCAACGCCCGCCGCGACCCGAAGGTCACCGTCTCGATCATGCGGCACGACAACCAGTTCGACTGGGCCGAGGTGCGCGGCGAGCTCGTCCGCGAGATCACCGGCGACGAGGCCCGCGCGCATATCGACGAGCTGTCGCGCCGCTACGTGAGCACCGACTACCGGATGCCGGTCGGCCCGGAGGGCCGCGTCATCCTGGTGATCGCACCGAAGAAGGTCAACGAGTCGCCCTCCTGACGCACGAAACCCCCTGCTGTGGCTCGAGATCTGGGCTTGAAATGGGCCACACCAGGGGGTTCGCGAGGGTAGGGGTCAGTCGCGGCGTGGGCGCTGCAGCGTGAAGGTCTCGAAGACGCCGAGCTGTCCCTCGACGCCGACGACCTCGTAGTAGGTCACCTCGAGCTTGGTGATGCCGCCGCGCTCCGTGCCCGGGTCGACCCGGAAGGCGGCGAAGCCGTAGGGCTGCGCCTGGTCGCGCACGGCCGACCACGGGGCGGGCTCTTTGACGTAGACCGGGGCGCGCTTGCCCGTGGTCGGGTCGGGCGCGGTCACCGCGGTGATGACGCGGCAGGCCGGCGGCACGAAGAACAGCCCGTTGGACGGCGCCGAGGTGCCACCGCCGCCGAGCACCATGTGCACGGTGCCCTTGCTGGTGTCGACGACGTCGGTCGCCGTCGCCTGCGGGATCGGCGTGAGGGTCTGGTTCGACTCCTGCCCGCGGATGGGGTGCGAGCGCTCGTAGTGGTGCTCGTGGCCGCAGACCACGAGGTCGACCTCGTACCGGTCGAACAGCGGCAGCCACTCCTGGCGGACGCCGAGGTCGGCGCCGTTGAACTGGTCGGCCGTGCTGATCGCCACCTGGTGCATGCAGACGACGATCCAGTCGATGTCGCGATCGCCGCGGGCGGCGGCCAGTTCGCGCTCGAGCCACGCCTTCTGCGCGCCGTTGCTGTAGCCGCGCACGTAGCTGTTGCCGCCGTCCTGGTAGCAGACGTCGTCGTTGGCGATGCTGATGACGCGCACCGACCCCGCGGTGAACGAGTACCAGAGGCCGCGGGTGACGTCCGTCTGGCCCGGCTGCGGCGGCAGCGCGAAGTAGGTCTGGTAGGCCGCGTAGCCGATCGGCCCGTTGCCGAGCTCGTTCTCGTGGTTGCCTGCCGACGGCATCCACGGGCGGTTGCGGGCACTGCGGGTGTTGTTGCTCCAGAAGTCCGACCACGTGCGCACGCGGTCGTTCGCCAGGTTGGCGTAGCAGAGGTCGCCGTTGAAGAGGTGGAACAGCGGCTGCACCCGCTCGACACCCGCGGTCACGTCGGCGGCGGCGGGCGAGCCGAGGTTGTCGTTGACGTACGGCGGGTTCGCGATGGTCACGCCGGCCGGCGGCACGTACTTGCGGCCGGTGGTCGGCGTGCCCTGGTCGCCGAAGCTGGTGAAGGTGAACGCGGCGCGGCCGCGAGGGGCGGTGCGGAACGTGCCGAACTCGACCTCGGCGCCGTCGTGCACGGCGCCGTAGAGGTACTGCTCGTCTGCGTGCAGCCGGTCGAGGCGCGCGTGCTGGGCGTAGACGGTCCGGCCGGACTTCGCGTCGACGTACGAAACGACCTCGGCCCGCGCCGAGCGCTCGAAGCGGCCGTCGGTGCGCCCGAGCAGCACGCGCGGATTGCGCACGGGCTGCAGGCTGTGCCACGACACGACGACCTCGGACGACGCGTCCGAGCCGAACTGCAGGTGCAGGCCGTGCACGGCCGGCGTGGTGGTCGGGTCGTCGGGCGAGGAGCCCGGGCGTACCGGGCGGGCGGCGGCATCGGGCGCGCCGAGGGCGGTGGCCGCGGTCGCGGCGGCGCCGGCCGCGCCGACCGCGGTCAGGAACCCGCGGCGCGACAGCGCGGCACGGAACAGCGTTGCGTCATCGGTGGTCATGGCCGCGAGCCAAGCGCCTGCGTCCGGACATCACGGAACGGCGACGCGAACTCCCGGCGAAGCGCCGATGACGAGGTTTGGTGGGAAACACCCACAACAAGACCGATTAACACCCCAAAAATTTGGAGGAGAGGGGGGGTTAGGGTAAAAAAAAACAGCAG
>NZ_JBQCEE010000291.1:0-5032 GCF_051960575.1 Jatrophihabitans sp. | reverse complement strand
GACGGTCATGTCGCGAAGCGCCTCGACCGTCTGCTTCCATGTCGCCGGCGAGAGCGCCGAGCCGGCGAGCGCGCCGCCCTTGCCGGCTGCCGGGTCGGGGGTGCGGCGGTTCACCGTCGGGCGACCGTCCGGTCGGTCGGCCACGGCGACCGCTGCGGGCGCGGCGGCGGGGGCGGTGCTGCGTCCGAGTTCGATCGGGACGCGGGTGGTGCGCAGCTTCGTCTTCTTGCCCGGCGTCCCGCCGGCGGCGAGCACGGCCTGCACGCGGTCGAGCTCGGTCTCACCGACCAGGTTCACCTGTCCGTCGGTGATGCCGACGATGAGCGCCTGGTCGAGGATGCGCACGACGGCGACGGAGGCCGAGCGGGTGAGCTGCTGGCGGCCGAGCACCTCGACCACGCGGGTCGACTTGCCGGCGCCGGTGCGCTTGCCGGCCTTACGAGCGATCACCCACATCAGGCCGAGCACCGCGGCCAGCGAGATGAGGAGGCGGCCGATCGTCGAGACGGTCTCCACGTCAGCGGCCCCCGTCCTCGGAGAGGATCTGGGTGATGCGCAGCGCGTAGTTCTCGTCGATGACCACGACCTCGCCCCTGGCGATGAGGTGGCCGTTGACCAGCAGGTCGGCCGGGGCGCCGGCGGCGCGGTCGAGCTCGATGATCGCGCCGGGGCGCAGCGCCAGCAGGTTGTTCACGGTCATGCGGGTGCGGCCGAGCTCGGCGTAGACCTCCATCTCGACACCGCGCAGCAGTTCGAGCCGCTGGATGCGCTCGGTGTCGCTCGGGCCGGGGCCCTCCTCGACGACGGCGGGGGCGTCGATGCCGACCAGTACGGCGGCCTGCGGCACGTCCGCGGCGAGCAGCGGCACGACGACCGCGTCGTCGTGCGCCATCACGCGGGCCAGGGCGTCGGCGCCCGTGACCGTCTGCGGCCGGCCGAGCACCACGTCGCCGAGGGCGAGGGCCACGGCGTCGAGCGTGGGGCCGAGGGCCTGGCCGGGGTCGAGCGGGCCGAGCTCCGAGCCGGCCAGGGCGCTGCCCAGCTGCTCGTCCAGCACGATCGCGACCTCACCGGACTCGCGTCCGGTGAAGGGCACCAGCACGGCCTGGCCGCCCGCGGCGACGATGCCGGTGTCCGGCGTCGGCTCGCCCGCGGTCAGCGGCTCGGCGCTGGCCAGCGTCGCGGCGACGGCGGCGGCAGCCTGTGACGCCAGCGCGACGGCGACGGTGGGGGCAGTGGTCATCGGGGGCGCTCCTGGGTTCCTGCGGTGGCTGGCGGGGTGGTGACGAGGGCGGCGAGATGCTGACCGGTGCGGCCGGCGATGGCGTGGCCGAAGACCTCGCCGGCGGCCTCGACGGTCAGCGGGGCGCCGAGCTTGTGGCGCAGCGGCACGATGTCGCCGACGGCGAGGGTGAGGATCTCGTGCGTCGAGAGGGTGGTCGGCGCGAAACGCACGCTGACGTCGAGCGGCACGTTGCCGAGCCGGTCCTTGAGCCGCCGCACCGCGCTGGTGCCGACCATGCCGGCGTCGACGGCGTCCTCGCCGCGGGCACGGTGCATGGCCAGCCGCGGCAGCATCGGGGTCAGCGGCAGGCACAGCGTCGCGCGGCACTGCTCGGTCCCGATCACCATGTCGAACTCGGCGACGACCACGGCGTCGGTCGCGCCGGCGGCCTGGGCGAAGGCGGGGTTGTACTCGATGTCGTTGAGCGCGGGCTTCATGCCGAGCAGCAGCTCGAACGCGTACTGCAGGTTGCCCAGGATCTGCTCGAGCAGCCCCTTGATCAGCACGAGCTCGACGTCGGTGAGCGTGCGCAGCTGCTGGGGCCCACCGGGGCCGCCGAGCAGGTGGTCGATCGAGGCGAGGGCGGTCGGCAGCGAGAACTCGAAGATGCCGGTGCCGGGCAGCGGTGGCACGTCCAGCATGGCCATCAACGTCTGTTGAGGCAGACCGGCGATGTACTCCTCGTAGCTCTGCTGGACGATCTCGGTGTGCGTCACCTGGCACACCTGGCGCAGCGCGCTGGTCAGCAGCGTCGTCGCCCGCCGGGCGAAGGTGTCGTAGGACATCTGCAGCATGCGCAGGTGTTCACGCGACAACTTCGTGGGGCGACGGAAGTCGTACGGTGTGACCCCGCTCGTGCGGCTCGCGCGTGTGGGGGTCTCACGCAGGCTCGGTTGCACGCCGAACCTATCGGCGGCCCTCGCGCGTCGCTTGAGCGGCTGTCCGGTCGGGCAGATGATTCGGGACCTTGGACCCGCGCGGCGTGGGCGCGGGTCCACGTCCTGTCAGCGACCGGTGGGAGCCGTCCTGGTGCGTCCCACCGGTCCGTCGAGGTGCCCGGCGGGGGTCACTGCGTGGTGAAGACGCTGATGAACACGCCGAAGATCACGTCCTTGCCGTAGTCCTTCTGCAACGCGGTCACGAGCTGCTGCTTCAGCGCCTCCCGCGTCCCGGCCTTCGCGAGGTTGGCGAGCGTCGCGTTGCTGTAGGTGTTGATCACCGTCTCCTCGGCCTGGCTGGTCTGCGGGAGCTTCTCGGACGTCGTCGGCAGCGTCTTGCCCTCGGCGAGCTGGATGTCGGCCTCGATCTGCAGCAGGTGCCCGTCGGCGAGGTTCACGATCTGCTTGTCCATCTTCACGACCTCGCCGGCCTTGGGGGCCGCCGGCTTGGTCGGGGCGGCCGGGGCGGCGAACTTCGAGTAGCCGAAGTAGCCGCCGGCGATGAGGACGACGAGGATGACGAGGAACTTCGGCGACTTGACGTCGAGCTTCTTCTTGGCGGGGGCCTCGGTGGTGGCGTCGCCCTCGGCCTTCGCCTTGTCTTTCACGGCGGGCATGGTGTTCTCCTGGTGGACGGTGGGTCGGGGGCGTCAGTTCGCCGGGATGGTCTGGTCGGCGACCGGCAGGGTGGCCTGGTCGGCGGCGGGCAGGGAGGTCAGCACGACGATCTCGACCCGGCGGTTGCGGGTGACCGAACGCGGGTCGGACGCCGGCAGCAGCGGCTTCTGGTCGCTGAAGCCGACCGCCGAGAGCCGGTCGGGGTGCACGCCGGCGGCGATGAGGTATCGCACCACCGACGAGGCGCGGGCGGACGAGAGTTCCCAGCCGCTCGGGTAGGGGCCGGTGCTGACGTTGAGCTGGTTGGTGAACCCGTCGACCTCGACGTTGTGCTTGTCCTTGGCCAGTGAGGGTGCGACCGCCGAGAGGATGGCCGACCCGCCGGACAGCAGGGTGGCGCTGTTGCCGGGGAAGACCAGCTCGTCGGTGAGCACGGTGATGACCAGGCCGCGGCGGTCGATCTTGAACATGGCGGCGTTGGTCAGGCCCTTCTTGGCCAGGCCGTCCTTCACCGCCTTCTCGATGTTCCGGTAGTCCTCGAGCTCGGACATGACGCCGGAGGTGAACTGCGGCTTCTTGCTGTCCATGCCGCCGATGCCGTTCAGCGTCGAGATCGGCTGGCCCGGGTCGACGACGGTCTGGCCCTGGCCCTGCGTCGAGCTCTGCAGCAGCGACTCGCCGCCGTCGAGCACCGAGTTGTGGCCGTTGCCGAAGGCGTTCGACAGCGACTGGCTCAGCGCGATGAACTTCGAGGTGTTCACGACCGAGATCGAGAACAGCACGATGAACAGCACGAGCAGCAGCGTCAGCATGTCGGCGTAGGTGACCAGCCAGCGCTCGGCGCCGCCCTCCTCGTGCTCCTCCGCGTGGCCGCCGCTGCGGCGCTGCTTCGACCGCGCGACGGCACTGCCGTGCCCGCGGCCGCCGCCGGACATCAGGCGGCCTTCTTGGCCGGTGCCTCACCCTTCGGCAACATGCTCTGCAGCTTCTGGGCGATCATGCGCGGGTTGGAGCCGGCCTGGATGGCGAGCACGCCCTCCAGCGAGAGCTCCATCTGCTCGCACTCGACCGCGCTGAGGCGCTTGAGCCGGTTGCCGATGGGGAAGAAGAGGCAGTTTGCGGTCATGACGCCCCAGAGCGTCGCGACGAACGCGCCGGCGATCTTCTCGCCGAGCGACGACGGGTCGCTCAGCGAGCCGAGCACGTGCACGAGACCGAGCACCGTGCCGATGATGCCGATGGTCGGTGCGTAGCCGCCCATGTCGCTGAAGATCTTGGCTTCGGCGGCGTCGGCCGCCCGCTTGGCGTCGACCTCCGCGCCGAGGATGTCGGCGACCTCGTCCGGGTCGGTGCCGTCGATGGCCATCTCGAGCGCCCGCTTGAGGAAGGGGTTCTCGACGTTCGCGATCTCGCCCTCGAGCGCCAGCAGGCCGTCGCGGCGAGCCTTCTCGGCGAGCTTGACGATCACCTCGACGTCGTCGGTGGCGACCACGGGCTTGGCCGTCATCGCCTTGATGAGCGACCTCGGGAGGTTGATGGCGTCCTTCATCATCGTGCCGCCGACGGAGGCGCCGATGGTGCCGAGGAAGACGAGGATCATGGGGGCCGGCAGGAAGATGGCCATGATGTCGCCACCCTCCATGATCGTCGATCCGACGATCGCGGCGAACGCAAGGCCGATGCCGATGATCGATGCCGGGTCCATCACTGCTCTCCGTGGCGAAGCGGGAGCACGTTGGTGAGGTGCTCCGGGCGGTCGGTGGCGGCGGGGGCGTCGACGTCGCCGTCGTGGTCGTCGGCCGCCGGCGCCACGACCCGCAGGTCGGGCGTGTGCGCGGCGCCGATGACGCGCGCACGGAACGCGGTGATGAGCTCGGTGAGTTCCTCGAGCGACTCGCGGATGACGTACTTCGATCCGTTGACGAGTGTCACGACGGTGTCGGGCGTGGCCTCTGCGCGCTCGATCAGATCGGGGTTGAGCGCGAAGACCGGGCCGCCGAGCCTGGTGAGGTGCACCATGATCCGTCCTTGGCTGGTGTGCGTTGCCATCGGCCATCCGTGGCCGACGGGTTCTTGCTCTGCTCTGTCCATCGGCCGATCGGGCAGGGTCTTGAGTCCCGCTGATGGGTCCGGATGGGCGATTTCGGGCGTCTCGCGCGTCGGGCGGGCCCCCCCGGGGGGGGGGGGGGGC
>NZ_JBQCEE010000290.1:0-7396 GCF_051960575.1 Jatrophihabitans sp. | reverse complement strand
CAGCGTCGACGACGGGCACCTGGCCTGCGTGTTCCACCACCGCTGGGCCCGAACCCACGGCTGGGAACCGGTCATGGTCAACGGCAGGGTCGGCTGGCGACCACCAGCCTGGCTCGACCCCGAACGGACACCGCGGTTCAACCGCCTCCGCCGCCGCCTCGACCCCACCGACCTCACCGGCCTCGACACCGACAACGACCCCGACCTCGACTGATCGCGCCCCCGAGTGGGGTGCTGTCGTCGCACCCGGCGGGCCGACGCCATCGACCGCCCGAGAATGTCATCTCCGCACCAGGAACATGACCATCTCGGCGGGTCGAGCACCTCGACCACCCACGCCGCCGGTACCGACGCGACCCAACCCCTCGGTCATGCCGAGTTCCGAGCGGATTGGACGATCTTGCCCGCCGTGCCGTCATGCCGAGTTCGGGGCGGAGAAGCCGGTCTTGAATCTGTCGTCCTGCGAAGGACAGAGCTGGTCGCGCCAGTGGCCGGAGAAGGCATCATGATCCGGTGGACTGGCCAGTGACCACGCGACTTCTGTACTCGCTTCTCAACCCGCGTGGGCGGCTCAAGCGGGGACGCCTTGTCGATGCAGCGGTTCGAGCAGCGCTGCTCATCGATCTTGCAAGTGCGCGGCTCATCATCGAGCGTGACGGCGTCATCAAGGGCGGTGCAGCGGGTTCCGGCTTTGCACCAGCCACCCTCATGCTGGCCGAGATTGCCGCTCTCCCGTCTGCAACGGTCGAGACACTCGTGTGTCGGGGTTCGGTGAGCCGTGCAGACGTGGCGCAGGCGCTGGTCGCCCGTCACAGCTGGGCGGCGATGACGGGATCGGTCCTGCGGCCGGGGGTTCGCTACGAGGTACTTCTTCAGCTTCCCGAGCCCTGCCGAGACAATCCGTCCGACGTTCTCGTCGATCTCATGCTTCGGATGTTTGATGCCGACTTCGACCGCGATGAATTCGCGGAACAGGTGGATCGTTCAGGTGGGAGCACGGCTGCCTGGCTCATCCCCTCCGTGATGCACGAGCTTCTCGAATTACGAGACTGGCTCGCCGTGGCCAACGTCGGGAACGACGGAAGCGGCGGGGGCTAACCAGCCGGCTGCAGACCATGCCGCCAACGCGGCACTGCGTGATCATGCCGCTCCTACGCGGAACAGCACGCCGGATCTGCATTCCTGGGTCGCGCGGAGAGTATTGGCGGAGTCACCCTCGTCGGGATCGGTGTCCGATCAACATCAACGCGATGAAGGCGATGCCAGCGGCAGCCCCAGCAGCGAGCGCGAGAACGCCGAGCACAACACCTTCCGAGTGGCTCAGGTGGTCGGACCACCCACCCGTCACCAGTCGCGCCCCGAAAGCTACCAAGAACACGGGTACAGCAGCCAAGAGGATGAGCAGCCGGACGTTGAGCCGAGCCAGTGCCCGCCCTGCAAGTGCCAGCGGTTGATTGCCTTTCGCCGCAGCATGCCTTGGCGGGTGCTCCTGCGTCACGCGCCAAGTATGAGGCGCACCCGCTGCTCCGAAGTCTGTGAGCGACCATGCCGCTACCGCGGCACCGCGCGACCATGCCACTGCTTCGGCGATCAACCGGCGTACATGGCGGGTCCGGCGCCATCGTTCCGACGATGGCTCCAGCAGCGAGCCATCGGGTGTTGGATCGAGCGCCCGCTGGGGACATCATGCTCCGGCGCCGCTCGAAGGGCGCCCGGGGCGCTGCCTGACGTGAGGGACTGAACGTCTTCGACCTTCGCCGCGCTCGAGCGGGACTGGCGGCCTCGTCCATCGTCTGACGCGCCAGCAGATCCGAAAACCGTGACGAGGTCCGGGAATCCGTCACGAGTGGCGGTGGACCATGATGGGCGGATGATCTCGCTGCCGCCGACCCGTGTGCCCGACTCGCAGGACGCGCCCGCCATCCGGTGGGGCGTGCTCGCGCCGGGCGGCATCGCGCGGGACTGGACGGCGGCGCTGCACGCGACGACCGCGTCGCGCGTGCACGCCGTCGGGTCGCGGTCGCTCGAGCGGGCGCAGGCGTTCGCCGCCGACTTCGGCGTCGAGCGGTCGTACGGCAGCTACGAGGACCTCGTCGCCGACGACGGCATCGACGCGGTCTACGTGGCGAGCCCGCATTCGGAGCACCACGACCACGCGCTGCTCGCGCTCGGGGCCGGCAAGCCGGTACTGGTCGAGAAGGCCTTCACCCGCAACGCCGCCGAGGCCGCCGCCGTGATCGAGGCCGCGCGGTCGCGCGGCCTGCTGCTGGTCGAGGCGATGTGGACGCGGTTCCTGCCGCACATCGACGTGGTGCGCCGCTGTCTCGAGGACGGCGTACTCGGCGAGATCGTCGCCGTCGAGGCCGACCACGGCCAGCTGCTGTACCCGGACGGTCCGCAGCGGCTGGCCGACCCGGCGCTGGCCGGCGGCGCGCTGCTCGACCTCGCCGTCTATCCGATCGCGTTCGCGCACCTCGCGCTCGGCTCGTTCACCGAGGTGCGCGCGACCGGCGTGCTCGCCGACACCGGCGTCGATCGCAGCGAGACGATCGCCGTCACCGGGCCGAGCGGTGCCATCGGCACGCTGTCGTCCACGATGGCGGCGAAGACGCCGTGCCGCGCGTCCATCGCCGGCACGAAGGCGCGGCTCGAGATCGACGGGTGGTTCTACCAGCCGAACACCGTGCGGCTCGTCGACACCGACGACCGCGAAGTCGACCGCTACGACCCGCCCCGCCGCGAGCACGGGCTGGCGTACCAGTCGGCCGAGTTCGCCCGGCTGCTCTCGTCCGGCGCCACCGAGTCGACCCTGCTGCCCCTGGACGAGACGCTGCGGATCATGCAGGTCATGGACGAGGTGCGGGCGCAGCTGGGCGTGCGCTACCCCGGCGAGGCCTGACCGCCCGCGCCGCGGATGATGGCGCGGTGACCGCTCGTCCCGCGCCGGCCGACGCCGCCGCAACGCTGCTCGCCCTGCACCACGGCACCGGCTTCGTGCTGCCGAACGCCTGGGACGCGGGGAGTGCGCGCGTGCTCGAACAGGCCGGGTTCGCGGCGATCGCCACGACGAGCGCGGGTATCGCATGGTCGCTCGGGGTGCCCGACGGCGGGCGGGTCGGTCGCGACGAGATGCTCGAGCACGTCGCCCGCATCGTGCGCGCCGTCGGCGTGCCGGTCACCGCCGACGTCGAGGAGGGCTACGGCGACACCGCCGCCGAGGTGGCGCGGACGGTGAGCCAGGCCGTCGAGGTCGGCGTCGTCGGCGCCAACATCGAGGATGCGCGGCCCGGTGGCGGCCTGTTCGCCGTCGACGAGGCGGCCGACCGCCTCGCCGCGGCGCGCGCTGCCGCACCGCACGGCACCTTCGTCCTCAACGCTCGTACAGACACCTACTTCGGCGGCGCGGCCGGCGACCCGTTCGACGAGACGGTCGCGCGGGCCGAGCGGTATCTCGCGGCCGGGGCCGACTGTATCTTCGTGCCCGGGGTGCGGGACGCCGACACGATCGAACGGCTCGCGCAGGCGATCCCCGCGCCGCTCAACATCGTCGCCGGGCTGGCCAACACGATCGACGCGAAGACCCTGTTCGCGCTCGGCGTGCGGCGAGTCAGCCTGGGCGGCAGCATCGCCCGGGCGTCCTACGGCCTGCTCGACCGTGCGGCGCGCGAGCTGCTCGGCCCCGGCACGCTCGGCTTCCTCGACGGCGCGATCCCGTACGCCGACCTGCAGCGGCGCTTCGGCGCCTGATCACACACCGGCGAGCGCCGCCAGCCGGTCGAGGCCCGGCCCGCTGACCTCGGCGAGCCGGGCGCGCTGCGCGGCGACGGCCGGTTCGTCGCGGCGCGCGAGCAGCTGCCACGCGGGCGTCAGCAGGCAGTCGTCGGCCCATGCCGCGAGGTCCGGCTCGGCCATGTAGCGCGCCGTCGTCGCGATGCCGCGCGCCTGCATCGCCGCCCACTCGCGGGGCGTGTCGCCGTAGGCGTTGGGCGCACAGAGCCGGTTGCGCTCGCGGTCGTCGTCGCGGGTCGCCTCGACGACGCCGGCGAGCGCGGCGCAGAAGCACGGGAACCCGGGTCGGATCGTCTGCAGCCGGATCACGTCCGGCTGCCAGATCGGCTGCAGACCGGGGTTGCGCAGGCCCTCGGCCGCGCAGTGCACGACGACGGTGTCGGCGTCGAGCGGCACGGTGCCCCGGTCGAGCACCAGTTCGCGCGCCGAGGCACCCCGCACGTGGCCGAGCCGCACGACGTGTTCCACCTGCCGCAGCAGGTCGAGCTCCCAGGTGCCGAGCGTCGGCGCGCGAGCCATCGTCGGCAGCACGGTCGGGTCGATGCGCAGCATGACGCCGGCGGCCTCGAGGCCGAGGAAGAGCTCGTCGACGGAGGTCGCCGCGGCAGCCGCGCCCAGCAGGTCGGCGCTGAAGCCGGCCGTCACGGCCGGGTCGGGCTGGATCACCGCGCGGTTCAGCATCCACGGGTCGCGGGGACGCACCCAAGTCAGCCGGTCGGGGTCGACGCCGTGCCGCAGCAGCCAGACCACGGCGTCCGACGCCGTCTTGCCGGCACCGACGAGCACGAACCGGCCCGGCGCCGCGTCCAGCGCGGTCAGCCCGTTCACCGGCACGACGCGGGCGTCGTCGGCGACGGCGAACGGCGGCGCCACGAGCGCCGGGATGCGCGGCGCGAGGTAGGTGGCGTCGACGACCCGATGGCGCACCCGTACCGCCTGACGCCGGCCCGAGACCAGCGAGCGCACGACGTGCTCGCCACCGTCGGCGCCGTACTCGTGCTCGGACAGGAAGGTGACGCGTCCGGACGGCAGCAGCACGCGGTGCAGCACGTCGTCGTAGTAGGCCTCGATCTCGACCCGCCGCGCCCGCTCGTGCAGCCCGGCCTCGGGCCCCGAGGTCTGCACCGCGCCGGTGCCGAGCCGCCGCGAGGCCACCCCGTAGAACTGCGACGCCTGGTGCAGCTGGACGAACGGGTACGCGTCGAGCCAGTGGCCACCCGGTGCCGGGCGCCGGTCGACGAGCGTGACGTGGACGTCGGCGTGCGTCACGACCGCGTCGGCGAAGGCCATGCCCATCGCGCCGGCGCCGACGACGAGGTAGTCGGTGTCCACGCAGCGAACCTAGCCCGGCGGCGTCGCGTCCGGCGCCGCCTCTGCCGCCCGCACCCGCCCACGCGGCATGATCCCGGGGTGACCACTGCCCACGGCACCCATGACTTCGTCGACGACCCGCGCAACGCCGACATCCTCATCAGCGTGAACGGCGAGCTGGTGCCGCGAGCGCGAGCGGTCGTCAGCGTCTTCGACGCGGGTTTCGTGCTCGGCGACGGGGTGTGGGAGGGCCTGCGCGTCGCCGACGGCCGGCCGGCGTTCCTCGACCAGCACCTCGACCGGCTCTGGGAGGGCGCCGCAGCGATCATGCTCGACATCGGCCTGACCCGTGCCGAGCTGGCCGCGCGCATCGACGAGGTGCTCGCCGCGAACGGCATGACCAGCGACGGCGTGCACATCCGGCTCATGGTCACGCGCGGGCCGAAGTCGACGCCGTACCAGGACCCCCGCATGTCCGCCGGCCCGGCGACCGTCGTGATCATCGCCGAGTGGAAGGACCCTTTGCCGGCGACCGTCGAGCGCGGGCTGTCGCTGTTCACCGTGCACGTGCGCCGGGCGACACCGGACACGCTCGACCCGAAGCTCAACGCGCACAGCAAGCTCAACGACATCACCGCGTGCATCCAGGCCTACACCGCAGGGGCGGACGAAGCGCTCATGCTCGACCCGCAGGGGTTCGTCGCCACGTGCAACTCGACGCATTTCTTCGTCGTGCGGCGGGGCGAGGTGTGGACGTCCAACGGCGACTTCTGCCTGCACGGCATCACCCGGGCCAACGTGCTGCGGGTCTGCCGCGAGGCGGGCATCCCGGCGTTCGAGAAGCGGTTCAGCCTCACCGAGGTGTACAGCGCGGACGAGGCGTTCGTGACCGGCACGTTCGCCGGCGTCGTGCCCGTCCACACCGTTGACGGACGGCGCATCGGCACCGGCGCGCGCGGGCCGATGGTCGAGCGGTTGCAACAGCTGTACAGGCAGCTGGTGCGCGACGACGTCGCCGGGCGGGCGGCGCCGTGACCGGCGTCCGGCTGGCGATGTGGTCGGGGCCGCGCAACATCTCGACCGCGCTCATGCGCTCGTGGGAGAACCGGCCCGACACGCGCGTGGTCGACGAGCCGCTCTACGCCTACTACCTGCACGAGACGCAGCTGAACCACCCCGGACACGACGAGGTGATCGCAGCGGGGGAGACGTCGTGGCGCAAGGTCGTCGACGAGATCACCGCGCCGTGCGAGGGCGTGTACTACCAGAAGCACATGACCCACCACCTCATCCCGCAACTGCCGCGCGACTGGATCCCGCGCCTCACCAACGTGCTGCTCATCCGCGACCCGGCCGAGGTGGTCGCGAGCTACGTGCGCTCGCGCGCCGACGTCGTCGCCGAGGACATCGGGCTGGTGCAGCAGGGCGAGCTGTACGACCTGCTCGGCGGTGACGTACCGGTGATCGACGCCGCCGACTTCCTGCGCGCGCCCGAGGCCTACCTGCGGTGGCTCTGCGCCCACGTCGGCGTGCCGTTCACCGACGCGATGCTGCACTGGCCCGCCGGCCCGCGCGACAGCGACGGCGTCTGGGCGCCGTACTGGTACGACGCGGTGCTCGCGTCGACGGGCTTCGAGCCCTACCGCCCCCGGCAGGTCGAGCTGCACGGCGCCGCGCTCGAGGCGGCCGAGCGCAGCCGACCCGTGTACGAGCGGCTGCACGAGGTGCGGGTGAGGCTGTGACACCGGTCGACGTGGTCGTCGTCGGCGCCGGGTTGATGGGTGCGGCCGCCGCGCGGTCGCTCGCCCGCCGTGGCCGCAGCGTCGTCGTGGTCGAGCAGTACACGCCCGGGCACCCGCACGGCAGCTCGCACGGCCCGGCGCGGATCGTGCGCCGCGCGTACTCCGACGCGCTCTACGTGCAGCTCACCGGCGCCGCCTTCGCGCAGTGGGCGGAGCTTGAGGCGGCGTCGGGCACGGCCCTGATCCGCTGGCTCGGCGGCATCGACTTCGGCCCGACCCGCGACGTGCCCCGGATCGCCGGGCACCTCGCCACCGCAGGCGTGCCGCACGAGGTGCTGTCGGCGCGGGCGGCCGAGGAACGCTGGCCGGGCATGCGATTCGAGGGCGAGGTGCTGTTCCACCCGGAGGCCGGCACGGTCGACGCCGACGCCGCGGCGGCGGCGATGCTGCGGCTCGCCGAGGCCGACGGCGCGGACGTGCAGACCGCGACGGTCGTGCGCGCGCTGACGCCCGCCGGTGATCACGTGCGGCTGGCGCTCGGTGACGGCACGACC
>NZ_JBQCEE010000289.1:0-2669 GCF_051960575.1 Jatrophihabitans sp. | reverse complement strand
GCCGCACGAGCTCGAGCGAGCGGCGCACCTGCAGCTGCTCGACGTTCTCGGTGAGGTCGCGGCTGGTCATGCCCTTGTGGATCTGCTCGTGCCCGGCGAGCGCGGCGAACTCCTCGATGCGCGCCTTGACGTCGTGCCGGGTGACCCGCTCGCGCGCGGCGATGCTGTCGAGGTCGACGGCGTCGGTGCCGCGCTCGACGACGGCGCGGTAGGCCTCGATCGCGCCGTCGGGCACCGGCACCCCGAGCTCGGCCTGGGCCTGCAGCACCGCCAGCCACAGCTCGCGCTCGAGCACGACCTTGTGCGCCGGCGACCAGATGGTGGCCATGGCGGTCGAGGCGTAGCGCGCGGCGAGGACGTCGGGGATCGCAGGCTTCACCGCGCCATTGTCCCTTGCCGGACGCCGGGCCGCGTCAGACGGTGATGAGGCGCAGGTCGAAGGCGAGCGCCTCCATCTGCTGGAAGCTCGGGAATCGACCTCCGCCGGACACGATGACGATCACCGTGCGGCCGGGCAGCACCCGTTCGACCCGGCGCAGGCGCTCGCGTCCGATCGTGTAGGCGTCTTCGTGGGTCTGGTCGTCGGGCGTCACCTGCTGGACGATCACCGTCAGCTTGCGCGCGCCGGCGACGAAGTCGGCCTTGCGGTACCAGACCGAGAGCCCGAAGTCGCCCTTGCGGACGAACTCGACGTTGAGCGCACGGGTCGGCCGCGCCGCGGGCAGCGCCTCGCGCACGGCGGCGACGAAGTTGTCCGAGACGTGGTCGAGCCGCGAGCAGAGGACGAGCTTCGGGCAGGCGTCGACGCGGGCCGGATCGACGAGCGGCTGGTCGAAGCGGTGGTCGTCGGACGTCGTCACCGAGGGCGACGGCGCGATGAAGATCGCCTCGCGTCGCTTCGGCTTCGAGCCGTCGTGGGTGGCGACGATGCTCAGGACCACGACGAGGACGAGCGCGCCGACGCCGAACAACCACCCCAGGCCGCGGGGCAGCCCGCCGGTCAGCTCCTCCTCGACCGGGAGGTCGCTGCCGGCGTCGTCCAGGAACTCGACGCGCCCCACCACGACAGGGTGCGCCGCGCGCGTGGCGTGCGGCAACCAGCGGCGGTGCGGGGTGCGGACGGGGTCAGGGCAGGCGGATGTCGCCGGCGACGGCCCGCGCGGCGATGTCGCGCCGCAGCTGTCCGCCGTCGAGGTGCACGGTGCCGGCCAGGGCGTAGGCCGCGTCGCGTGCCTCGGCGAGCGTCGGTCCGGTGGCCGTCATCGACAGCACCCGCCCGCCGCTCGCGACGATCGCACCGTCGTCGCGGCGCCGGGTGCCGGCGTGGATCACCCCGGCCTGTTCGGCACCGGTCAGCACGTCGCCCGTGCGTGGCGTGCCGGGGTACCCCGACGCCGCGAGCACGACGGTGACCGCGGCCGCGTCGCGCCAGCGCGGCGCGGGCACGGCACCGCCGCGCGCCGACCAGAGCAGCAGCTCGGTGATCGGCGAGTCGAGCAGGGCGAGCACCACCTGCGTCTCCGGGTCGCCGAACCGGGCGTTGAACTCGATCACCCGCACGCCGCGGCGGGTGACGGCGAGACCGCAGTAGAGCAGCCCGGTGAACGGCGTCCCCCGGCGGGCGAGCTCGGCGATCGTGGGTTCGGCGACGGTGCGGACGACCTCGTCCACGAAGCCGTCCGGCAGCCAGTCGAGCGGGGCGTAGGCGCCCATGCCGCCGGTGTTGGGCCCGGTGTCGCCGTCGCCGATGCGCTTGAAGTCCTGCGCCGGCAGCAGGGGCACGACCGACGTGCCGTCGCTGACGCAGAAGAGCGAGACCTCCGGGCCGTCCAGGTACTCCTCGACGACGACGCGTCCGCAGGCGGCGGCGTGGGCGAGCGCCTCGTCCCGGTCGGACGTGACGACGACGCCCTTCCCGGCGGCCAAGCCGTCGTCCTTCACGACGTACGGCGCGCCGAACCCGTCCAGCGCGGCGGCGACCTCGTCGGGCGTCTCGCACACCCTCGCCGCCGCGGTCGGTACCCCGGCGGCCGCCATGACGTCCTTCGCGAACGCCTTGCTGCCCTCGAGCCGCGCGGCGGCCGCGGACGGCCCGAAGACCGCGATGCCGGCGTCGCGCACCGCGTCGGCGACCCCTGCGACCAGCGGCGCCTCGGGGCCGATCACGACGAGGTCGGCGTCCAGCTCACGGGCCAGTGCGGCGACCGCGGCCCCGTCGGTCGCGTCGACGCCGCGTTGCTCGGCGACCGCCGCCGTGCCGGCGTTGCCCGGTGCACACACGAGCGACGTGACGGCGGGGTCGTGGGCCAGGGCGAGGCACAGGGCGTGCTCGCGGGCGCCGGAACCGAGGACGAGGACGCGCACGAGCGAGCAGCCTAACGGGGACGCGAGTGATGCGATGTCGCACCGAGTGGTGCGGAACATCGCGTCACTCGATGGCCCGTCGCATCACTGGGGCGCACGGGGCGGCGTCCGGTCATGACTCCTTAGCGATGGTGAGGCCGCTCTGCGTGGGCACGACGATGTACTGGCCGTACAGGGCTGCGGTCGGGAAGTGGCCGACCGCGCCGACCGACACCGTCGCGTTCTTGTGGCCGGTGACCTTGTTGTAGGCGGTCAGGGTGCCGGCGTTGCGGTCGACGACCCAGATCTGTCCGGCGCCGACGACC
>NZ_JBQCEE010000288.1:0-7698 GCF_051960575.1 Jatrophihabitans sp. | reverse complement strand
CTGGCCGACTGTCACTGGGAACCGGTCGAGCGTGAGCGCACCCTGCGCCTCGAGGGCGCCCTGCGGGTCGTGTCGCGGACCGAGGTGCCGCTCCGCGCGGCGCGGGTCGCGGCCGAGGTCGGTGGCTCGGCCGTCGCCGGCGAGCCGAGCGACGTGCTGACCGACCTGTCCGCCGTCGCCGACCTCGTCGTCATGGGTGCCGACGTCGCGGGCGGCGTCGTGGCGCGGGACGTCGTCGCCGGCTCCAGGTGTCCGGTGCTCGTGCTGCCGCCGCAACCGCAGTGGGAGGCGCATCGGGACCTGCCCGTCACGGTCCTGCTGCCGACACCGGACATCCCGCAACGCCTGTTGCAGATCGCGGTGGACGAGGCCGAACGCGAGCACGTCGCCCTGCGCGTGCTGCAACTGCACGGAGCCCTGCGGCACCCGGCGCGGCAACCGTCCGAGCTCATCGCGGAGGAACAGGTCGGGCTCGGCGAGCTGCTCTACCCCTTGCGTGAGCAGCACCCCGACGTCGCCTTCGTCGGCGAGATCGACGTCGACGACCCGCTCGCCGCGGTCACCCGCGTCGCCGACAGCAGCCGGATGCTGGCCGCGAGCACGCACTCGCTGCGGCTGGTCGACGGCGCCGAGGCGCTCGCCCGGTGCCCGGTGCTGTTCGTCCCCGAGACCGACTCGCTGGGCCGGCTGGCACGCGCCGACGAGGAGGACGAGGCGGACCTGCTGCGCACGGTGGGGGAACCGACATGATCGCGCTGCTCGTGGTGCTGGCGTACACCGTGGTCGTCACCCTCAGCATCGCCGAGATCCCGGTCGTCGACCGGCTCGTCAAGCGGTGCCCGTGCCGTCGCGCGGGCCGCCGGGGCGACGCACCCACCGGCGACGCCGAACGTCGCGAGCTCGAGCTCACCGCGGACCTGCGCCGTGGGCGGATCGACGGCGCGACCTACCGCACGGCCATGGCCGAACTGGCCGGCCTCACCGAACCCATCACCTGATCGGACGACCACGATGACCACCGCGTCGCTGTCCACCCACCACTGGCACCGTCCGTCGGCGCGCGCACTGCGCGGTCACGGGGGCCTGCGCGTCGGACTGACGGCAGTGCTGCTGGCGGCCTCGGGTGTGGCCCTCGCCGGCTGGGTGCTGATCACCCACCTGACCACCGCGGCCCCTGCGTGGGACCGCCTGACCGACGGCTTCCGGCCGGTGATGACGACGCAGTCGATCACCGCCTCGCAGACCGACCTGAACCGCCTCGACACCGCGGTCGGCGAACTGCGCACGACGGTGCTGCCGCTGCTCGCCGCGCAGCTTCGGACCACACCGGCCCAGCTGCAGACGCAGCTCGCGAGCCAGTTCCCCGACTTCGCCCGAGGGCTGCAGATCGCCCCCACCGCAGTGGCGGACTTCCGCCGGACCCTCACGGAGTTGCAGGCCGATCGTGGGATGTTCGCCTCGGCCGACGCCATCCCAACCAAGGACGTGCCCGCCGCCACCGTGCCCTGGTTCCTGCTCGCCGGCGGCGTGCTGCTCGTCGCTTCGGGCGTGCTGGCGTGGTTCCGCCCGCGTGCGGCGGCGGCATGCGCCGCGGTGCTGGGCGTCGTGTTGATCACCGTGCCGCTCGCGACCGACCTGATCACGAAGACGGGCGACGCCGACCGGTTGAACGACCGGCTGCGCCCGGTCTACACGAGCGAGTTCGTCGCGCGGGCCGGCGCTGAAGCGACGGCCATCGACCGCATGGGCACCCAGTTGCGCGACCAGATGCTGCCGGCGTTCGCGTCGGCGATGCACACCACCCCGCAGGTGCTCGTGAGCAACCTCGCCGGCGTCGCACCGGCGACCGGCGCGCTGATCGCCGATGGGCCCGCGGCCTCGGCGCGGCTGCACGACCTGGTCGGCCGCTTCGACCGCCACCTCGGCGACTACCGCGACGTGCGGTCGGTGTCCTTCCAGCCGCTCGCCTGGTTCACCGTCGCGATCGGCGCGCTCGCCCTGCTCGCCGGCGTCGTCGGTCTGTTGCGGCCGACCAGGCGCTCGCCGCCGCCTGCATGACGGCCGCGGTGCGGCCGGCCACGCCGGTCGGGCCGGACGGGCTGTCGTCGGCGGAGGCCGCGGCGCGGCTGCAGGCGGACGGGCCGAACGCCCTGCAGCTCGCCCGGCCGGTGCGGCTGTGGCGGCTGGTGCTGCACGAGCTGCGGTCGAGCGTCATCGTCGTGCTGCTGGTCGCCGCCGTGCTCACCGCGGTGATCGGCGACGTCACCGACATGTCGGTGATCATCGCGGTGATCGTGCTCAACACCGCACTGGGTGCGGGCCAGGAGTACCGCAGCGGCAAGGAGCTCGAGGCGCTCGGCCGGCTCACCGCCCCACGTGCCACCGTGCGGCGGGACGGCCGCCCCTGGGACATCCCGGCAGCCGAGGTGGTGCGGGGTGACCTGCTCGTCCTGAACGCCGGTGACATCGTCGCGGCGGACGGGTCGGTGACGGAGGCCGAGGCGCTGCAGCTCGACGAGTCGGCGATGACCGGTGAGTCGTTGCCGGTCGACCGGCGGGCCGGTGAGCCGGTGCAGGCGGGCACCGTCGTGACGCGGGGTCGCGCCCTGGCGGTCGTCGAGCAGACCGGTGCGGCGACGGCCCTCGGACGCATCGGAGCCTCGCTCGGTGGCCGCGCCACCGTCACCCCGTTGCAACGCCAGTTGAGTGTGCTGGGCCGGCAGCTGGCCGTCGCTGCGAGCGCGGCGGCCCTCGTGCTCGCCGCGGTCGCGCTCGCGCTCGGCAAGGACGTCGAGACCAGCATCGTGCTCGCGCTCAGCCTCGCGGTCGCCGCCATCCCCGAGTCGTTGCCGGCGGTGCTCGCCCTGTCGCTCGCGCTCGCGGCGCGGCGGATGAGCCGACGGGGCGTGCTGGTGCGCCGACCTTCGGCCGTCGAGGCGCTCGGATCGGTCACCGTGCTCGCCGCCGACAAGACCGGCACGCTCACCGAGGGGCGCATGCGCCCGGCGGCCGTGGTCGGCGACGACCGGCACGAGCTGCTCGTCGCGGCCGCGCTGTGCAACGACGCGGCGGCCGAGGATGTCGGCCCCCGCGACGACCCGACCGAGACTGCACTCGTGCTGGCGGCGCGCGAGGCGGGCATCGACGTCGCCGCGGTGCGGCACGACCGGCCGCGCGTGGGATCGGTGCCGTTCGACGCAGCGACCGGGATGATGACCACGCAGCACCGCACGGAGGGCGGCGGCCGCATCTGGTACCGGAAGGGGTCGCCCGAGGCGATCGCGTCCGTGGTGGAGGATGACACGATCCTCGACGCGGCGCGCGGGCACGCCGCGGTCGGCGAGCGGGTGCTGGCCGTGGCGGTCAGCGACGACGGCACGACGTGGCGTCCGCTCGGGCTGATCGCCCTCGCCGATCCGGTGCGCGCCGACGCCGCTGCGACCGCTGCCACGTTCCGTGGGGCGGGGGTGCGCATCGTGATGATCACCGGCGACCACCCGGCCACCGCGACCGCCGTCGCCCGCGCGGCGGGCATCGCCGAGTCCGACGTGCACGCCCGCGTGCTGCCGCACGACAAGGCCGCGATCGTGCGCGACCTGCGTGGGCGCGGCGAGGTCGTCGCCATGACCGGCGACGGCGTCAACGACGCGCCGGCGATGCGCGCGGCCGACCTTGGCGTCGCGATGGGGGCGCGAGGCACCGAGGTGGCGAAGCAGGCGGCCGACCTGGTGCTCACCCGCGACGACCTGGACGTGCTCGTCCCGGCCCTGGCCGAGGGGCGCCGGGCCTGGGACAACCTGCGTCGCTTCCTGCACTACGCACTGACCGGCGGCGTCGCCGAGGTGGTGATCATGCTGCTCGGTCCGGCCGTGGGGCTCGGCGTGCCGCTGCGCTCGGGGCAGATCCTCTGGATCAACCTCTTGACGCACGGGCTGCCCGGCGTCGCGCTCGGCAACGAGCCGGCTGCCCACGACGTGCTGCGCCGGCCGCCGCGCCCGCCGCAGACCCGGCTGGTCGATCGAGGCGTCGCCGGTCGTATCACCGTGCTCGCCGTCGTCGTCTCGGCCGTGTCCCTCGTCGCCGGCGTGCTGGCACACGATGCGTCCGGCACCGTCTTCGCCGGCCTCACCGTCGCGCAACTCGGCGTCGCGCTGGGGCTGCGCGGCTCGTGGCGTCGGGGCGAGCGCAACCCCGCCCTGCTCGGCGCCGTGGTGCTGAACCTCGGCCTGCTCGCCGCCGCGCTGTGGTGGTCGCCGCTGCAACGGCTGTTGCACACCGGGTCGATCGGTGTCCGCGACAGTCTGCTCGCGCTGGCATGTGCCGTGCCGCCGACGGTACTGGCCTGGACGCAGCGCGGCCGTCGTCCGGCCGCTGGTCCTACTCCGCAGTAACCGCGACAGTAGGACGTCCGACCATGTCGGCGTCCCGCATCGAGTGACGCCGCCGCACCCGACCGCCAGCGAACGGAGCACCGTGCCCGCCATTGCCACCGCCTCGACGACGACCGTGACCGGAACTACCCGATGAGGCGCATCGGCGTGGTGGGCTGCGGACTGATGGGTGCGGGCATCACCGAGGTGTGCGCTCGCGCCGACCTCGACGTCGTGGTCGTCGAGCGCGACGACGCGGCCGTCGCGGCGGGCCGGCGCCGGGTGACGAGCTCGCTCGACCGCGCCGTCGCGCGGGGCAAGGCGACAGACGAGGCACGTGCGCGCACGCTCGAGCGGATCACCTTCACGACCGAGTACGCCGCCCTGCACGACCGCGAGCTCGTCGTCGAGGCGATCGCCGAGGACGAGGGGCTGAAGAGCGAGGTGTTCCGGCGGCTCGACGAGGTCGTCGTCGACCCGGACGCCGTGCTGGCGAGCAACACCTCGTCGATCCCGATCATGAAGATCGCGATGGCGACGAACCGGCCCGACCACGTCATCGGGCTGCACTTCTTCAACCCGGTGCCGGTGCTGCAGCTCGTCGAACTGGTGCCGTCGCTGCTGACGGCACCGGCGATCGAGGACCGCGCCCGGGCCTTCGCGGTCGACGTCCTCGGCAAGACCGTGGTCCGGTCGCAGGACCGCGCCGGCTTCGTCGTGAACTCGCTGCTGGTGCCCTACATCCTGGCGGCGATCCGGATGCTCGACTCCGGGTTCGCGACCGCGGAGGACATCGACTCGGGCATGGTGCTCGGCTGCAACCACCCGATGGGCCCGCTGCACCTGGCCGACCTGATCGGCCTCGACACGATCAAGGCCATCGCCGAGGCGATGTACGAGGAGTTCAAGGAACCGCTCTACTCACCCGTCCCGTTCCTGCTGCGGATGGTCGACGCCGGCCTGCTCGGGCGCAAGAGCGGCCGGGGGTTCTTCGACTACACCGGCTGATCGGCGGCGTAGCTGCGGCCGATGCCGTGCGCTGCGACCTGCAGCGCAGACACGAGGCGGGCCCGGTCGCGCTTGAGCGTGGGCACGACGATGCCGAGCGCGGCCTCGACACGCTGCCCGGCGAACACCGGGACGGCGACGGAGCACGCGCCGAGGCTCATCTCCTCGACCGTCGTCGCGTACCCGTCGGACCGCACACGGCGGAGCTGCTCGCGCAGGCGCGGCGCGTGGGTGACGGTGTACGGCGTGACCCGGGACAGGGACGCGAGCACCGCCTGCTGCACGTCGGCCGGCGCGTGGGCGAGCAGCACCTTGCCGACGCCGGTCGCGTGCATCGGCAGCCGTGAGCCGACCGTGCTGACGACCGGCACCGAGCGGTGGCCGGCGATGCGGTCGAGGTAGAGCACCTGGTCGGCGTCGCGCACCGCGAGATGCACCGTCGCCAGGGTGGCGGCGTAGAGGTCGTGCAGGAACGGCGACGCCGTCTCACGCAGGTCGGTCTGCACCGGGGCGAGCAGCCCTAGCGACCACATGCGGCGGCCGATGACGTACGCGCCCGACGGTGTGCGGCGCAACGCGCCGAACCCGGTGAGCTCGCCGGCCAGGCGGTGAGCGGTCGCCAGCGGCAGGTCGGCCCGCGCGGCGAGCTGGGTCAGCGAGAGGCTGCGGTGGGCGTCGTCGAACGCGCCGAGCACGGCCAGCACGCGGGACGCGACCGAGACCCCGGGTCGTGACGTGTTGCCCGCCATCGCTGCCACCTCCGTCCGCTCGGGCTCCAGTCTTCCGCTGAGCGGGAACCAGCGGTGGACCGGGGCGGCCGTGTCGGCTTGACTCTGGGTCATGGACGCGCAGCGCACGATCGACCGCGAGATCGCGGCCGCGCACGAGGCCACCGACGGGGACACGACACGTCCGCGGCTCGACTTCCCGCCGTACCGGAGCTCGGTGCTGCGGCACCCGACGAAGGCGTTCGTGCAGGCCGACCCCGAGGGCGCCGAACTGGTCGCGCCGGTGTTCGGTCACAGCGACGTCGACCCGCTCGAGGCCGACCTGACGATCGGCGGCCGCGGCGAGCCGATCGGGTCGCGCATGGTGGTGCAGGGGCGGGTGCTCGACGCCGCCGGCCGGCCGGTGCGCGGCCAGTTGGTCGAGATCTGGCAGGCCAACGCCGCCGGGCGCTACGTGCACCAGCGCGACCAGCACCCCGCGCCGCTCGACCCGAACTTCACCGGCATGGGGCGCTGCCTCACCGACGACGACGGCGGCTACCGCTTCGTGACGATCAAGCCGGGGCCGTATCCGTGGCGCAACCACCGCAACGCGTGGCGTCCGGCGCACATCCACTTCAGCGTCTTCGGCACCGCGTTCACCCAGCGGCTGATCACGCAGCTCTACTTCCCGGGCGACCCGCTGTTCCCGTACGACCCGATCTACCAGAGCATCACCGACCCGGCGGCGCGCGACCGGCTGCTCGCGCACTACGACCACGACCTGTCCCGGCCCGAGGTGCTGCTCGGGTACCGGTGGGACATCGTGCTCGGCGGCGCCGACGCCACGCCGATGGAGGCCGAGGATGCCTGACCTCGCCGCGACGCCCGGCCAGACCATCGGGCCGTTCTTCCACGACGCGCTGCCGTACCCCGGCGACCGCGAACTCGTGCCGGTCGGCTCGCCCGGGTCGCTGCTGCTGCACGGCGTCGTGCTCGACGGCGAGGGGCACGGTGTGCCCGACGCCCTCGTCGAGATCCGGCAGGCGGACGCGACCGGTGCGGTGCCGACGGTCGAGGGCTCGATCCGTCGGGCCGGCTCGCCGTTCACCGGCTGGGGCCGCAGCAGCACCGACCGCACCGGCCGGTACTGGTTCAGCACGGTCGAGCCGGCGGCGCCGTTCGTGGCGGTGACGGTGTTCGCCCGGGGGCTGCTCGACGTGCTGTTCACCCGTGCCTACCTGCCGACGGGTGACCACGCCGACGACGCCCTGCTGGCGCGGCTCCCGGCCGACGACCGTGCGGCCCTCGTCGCCGTCCGCGAGCCGGACGGGAACCTGCGTTTCGACATCCGGTTGCAGGGCGAGCGGCAGACACCGTTCCTGGGCTTCCCCGGGCACCGTGGCTGACCTGCTCTTCCCCGGCGCGCACCGCGCGGCCGGGCTCGGCGACGACGGTGCGCTGGTGGCCGCCATGCTCGCGGTCGAGGCGGCCTGGGTGCGCGTCCTCGTCGAGCACTGTGCGGCCACGCCCGAGCAGGCCGCCTCCGTCGCCGCGGTGACGTCCCTGCCGGTCTACCGGGTGGCGAGTGACGCTGCGGGCAACCCGGTGCT
>NZ_JBQCEE010000287.1:0-2121 GCF_051960575.1 Jatrophihabitans sp. | reverse complement strand
AGCTGGTGCGCCGCAAGACGCTCGCCGTGCTTGCGCGGCTGGCCCGGCGCGCCGCCGAGTACGACGCGCAGCCGATGGCCGGCCGCTCGCACAACGTGGCCGCGCAGGCGACCACGCTCGGCAAGCGGTTCGCCACCGTCGCCGACGAGTTGCTGGTCGGGCTGGGCCGGCTGGACGAGCTGATCGCCCGCTACCCGTTGCGCGGCATCAAGGGCCCGGTCGGCACCGCCCAGGACATGCTCGACCTGCTCGGCGGCGACGCCGACAAGCTCGCCCGCCTCGAACGGACGGTGGCCACGCACCTCGGCTTCGACCGGGTGCTCGACAGCGTCGGGCAGGTCTATCCGCGCTCGCTCGACTTCGACGTGCTGAGCGCCCTGGTGCAGCTGGCCGCCGGGCCGTCCTCGCTCGCGACGACGATCCGGCTGATGGCCGGCAACGAGCTCGTGACCGAAGGCTTCCGCCCCGGACAGGTCGGCTCGTCGGCCATGCCGCACAAGATGAACACTCGTTCCGCAGAACGCATCAACGGCTTCATGGTCGTGCTCCGCGGGTACGCCTCGATGGTCGGCGAGCTGGCCGGCGACCAGTGGAACGAGGGCGACGTCTCCTGCTCGGTGGTGCGCCGGGTCGCGCTGCCCGATGCGTTCTTCACCCTCGACGGCCTGCTCGAGACCACGCTGACCGTGCTCGACGACTTCGGCGCCTTCCCGGCCGTCATCGAGCGCGAGCTCGACCGCTACCTGCCCTTCCTCGCCACCACCAAGGTGCTGATGGCCGCGGTGCGCGCGGGGGTCGGGCGCGAGCAGGCGCACGAGGCGATCAAGGAGAACGCCGTGTCGGTCGCGCTCGAGATGCGCGAGAAGGGCACCGACCGCAACGACCTGTTCGAGCGGCTGGCCGCCGACTCGCGGCTGGGCCTGTCCGCTGCCGACCTGGCCGGCCTGCTCGCCGAGCCGCTTTCATTCACCGGCGCCGCGCGCGCCCAGGTCGCCGCGGTGATCCGCCGGGTCGACGCAGCCCTTGCCACCGACCCCCCTGCCGGCGACTACCGCCCCGAGCCGATCCTGTAGGTCGCCACGGTGGCGGAGATCGAGTTCCTCCCCGAAAGCGTCGACGGCGCCGCCGACGAGGAACTGCTCGCCACCGGAACGGGACGGATCGGTCGCTGGCTCGCGCTCGGTGGCTTCGCCGGTGTCGCCGTACTGGTCGCGGCGCTGCTGTTCGGCGACAAGGGCAGCTCGCCACGCCCGGTCACCCCGTCGCTGCCCCTCCAACCCACGGCCACCGCGCCGGTCACCGCACCCCCGCCGTATCGCGGCCTGACCCCGCTGCGCTTCGGCGCGTCGTCGCGGTTGCCCGTCCTCGGGCTGGCAGTGCTCGGCACCTCGACCTGGGTGCTGCAGGACGACGGGTTGCACGTGGTTCGGCCGGGCCGTCCGCCGCTGCAGCTCGCCCTGCCCGGCATCGCGCAGACGGCGCGGCTGGTCGCCGACCCGCCTGGCCGCCTCGTCTGGCTGGTGACCCAGCGCCGGGCGCAGGCCTACGCCCTTCCCGACGCCCGGATGATCTGGGACGGGCCGGTCCCCGCGTTCAGTGACGTGGCCGCAATGGGCGAACGGCTCTACCTCGCCGGCGGCACCGAGCTGGTCGAGGTGGGCCCCGGCCTGCCCGGGCCGCAGCGCGTCTTCCTCGCGCCCGAGCCGCTCACCGCGGTCGCGGCTGACCCGGCCCGCAACCGGCTGTTCGTCGCCTACCAGGACGGGCCGTCCCGGGTGTTCTCGTTACGCCCGAGCCCGTCCGGAGCTGCCCACGTCGAGCGGAGCACGACGATCCGGACGGTCAACGTCACCCTTGCCGTGGCGAACGACGCGATCTGGCTGGCCGGCTTCTCGACCGGTGGCGGCGCGCTGATGCGGCTGGACCCGCAGACCCTGCGGCCCGTCCTGCACTACGCCTACGCCGGCTCGCTCGGCTCGGGGGCGGTCCTGGTGGCCGAGGGCGCGAGTTCGGTGTGGGTGCGCGAGGGCCTCGGCGGTCCGGACCTGCGCTGCGTCGACTCGCGCAGCGGCGCGCAGGCGCAGACCTGGGAACTGGACGGGCTGATCGCCTCGACACAGG
>NZ_JBQCEE010000286.1:0-9003 GCF_051960575.1 Jatrophihabitans sp. | reverse complement strand
GGATGGCCGCCCCGGTCTACCTGCCTGGTATGAGCCGGCGCCGCCAGCTTGCAGGCATCCCGTTAGGGCGGCGCCGTCACCACGTGACCTACTGGGCCGATCCGACGACCGGCCGGAAATCCTCGCGCCTCAGCCCGAGCGCCGCGTACCGGCCCCACCCGCCCGACTCCGGGATGGCGTTGCGGTACCCGGCTGCCGTGAGCTGCCGGTCTTCATCCTGTGTCAGTACGACGTGATCCCCGTTGGTTCGGAGGCGCTCTCCGAGCGCGGCCTCGTCGGCGGGCAGGTCGGCCAGCAGCGAACGGATCAGCAGGCTGATCGGGTGGACGTGCTCGAAGACGAGTCCGCTGGGCCGCCGGGCGGCCTGGTCGGTCACCACGGCGCGGGCCTGCGGCGAGTGCGGGAGCAGCGGCGAGTACCGGCCCCCGGCGGGCAGGCGCGGCGCTTCCCAGTGCAGGAAGATGGCCTCGCGCAGCACCTTGACGCTGCTTGGCGCGCCAGTGTCGCGCTCGTGCCGGGCGAAGGCGCGAAGCAGCCCGAGCAGCAGCGTCAACGCAGGGTCCGGCGCTGCGTCCAATGCCGCAGCCCTGCTCCCTCCCGGCGCGCCGTCAGTGTCGGGCTGGCGGTGCAGCGCGGTCTCGACGAGGGCCTCGACCGTCGCCCGGTCCACCGTCCCCGGCTCGTATGTCAGCCACGCGCCGGACCTCCGCTGGCTCAGCGCGACTTGCAGCGCGCCCAGCTCCGACGGGTCCCACAGCGGCGAGCTGAGCATCAGGCGCGAGGTCTTCGGGTGGGCGGTGAGCACCACCCGGCCGTCGAGGCGGTAGGACCGGCCTGGCCCGGAGATGTCTTGCCCATCAGCGCCGACACCGGCCATCAAGTCGTCGACGTAGCCGAACTCGCCCCGCACCCAGCCATTGACCGACTCCAGCTTCGCGTCCAGCTCCGCTCGTTGCGTCACGCCGCCAGGATCGCACCCGTACAAGACCCATGCCGGGGGCGACAGCAGGCAGCAGCCGGTGGCCGATCCCACGCATGACTTGCAACCCGCGTTGGACGTCGGCTACTCCAACCGCACCCCATCCTGGGTGCCATTCGCGGCCTGACGGCCTCGGACGGCGGCCGCCTTCACGGCGTTCTCTGCCCGCCGCAGCGCGTCCCGCAGTTCGGTCTCGTCAGCGGCGGCGCGAGGCGCATCGAAAGGGCGCCCTTGCCGTTGCGCCTCGGCGACCTGCGCTCGGTGCTCGTCGAGCCGGGACTGGCACTGCGTAAGCCGGACCCGTGCCTCGGCGAGCGTTTGCCGTGGGATCGCGGATCTAGTGGGGCGTGTCGGCGCATCCTTTACCGAGCGCGCGGAGCCGGTGGGCTGGGCCTCCACAGCGCGAGACGCCCGCAGCGGCACTTCGCCGTACTCGCGGGGGCGCCGCCACCACCAGCGCCCGATCAAACCGATGCCGAGAAGGAGGCAGACGCCGGCTTCCACGGCGTAGGCGATTCTGGAGTGGCCTCCCGTAGGCCGTACGACGTTGGCGACACTGGCGGCCGCGAGCAGGAGCAGGAAGATCCCGACTCCGAGCGGCCCGAACAGCGCCCGCGCGATCGCCCACCTGGTCCGCCGCCGGTCCTCGCGCTGCTGGCGGCGCGCCGCCATGGCTGTCTGCTCGTCCCGGAGTCCCTGTGCCGCTGCTTCCTTAGCTACCCGGAATTGCTCTTCCCGCTGGCGGCGGAGCGCGGCCTCGGCGATCTCCTCCTCGCGCCTTCTCGGTTCCTGCTCTTCGCGCGCCTGGCGCTCCCTTGCTGCCTGTTCCTCTCGAGCGGCCTCGGCGCGACGCTGTGCCTCCGCTGCACGCCGGTGCTGGACTGCCTCGGAGCGGTCGAGCACGCTGTCGGCGGCCCGGCTGAGCGTCGTCAGGGTGTCCGTGGCGTCGACATCGAACAGGGCGACGTCGCGCTCGTTGGCGTACTCGATCGCCCCCTTCGAGTAGCCACTCCACGAGAAGAACAAGACGGCGCGGGTCCCGACCGGTGCGGCGCCGACAAGCCGCTGCACGGCCGGGCGTCCGACCGCAGCGCCCTGCCATTTCACTTGGGCCACGGCGCCGGTCGCCACCACGTCCAGGCCGCCGTCGGCCGCCCCACCAGTGATCGCCGCGTCGTCGTAACCCAGATAGCGCATCCACTCGGCCGCCAGGTCCTCGGCCTCCCGCCACGTCCGCACCGGTCGGGCGCGAGGTGGCGTGGCGGTCACGGCGACATGATCGCATCGCCGTGAAGTGCCGCAACCGCAAGCACTTCACGGGCAGCACGGTCTGTCGCCGCTGGCGCTGGCTGCCAGGGCCCCGATCTTCTACGGTGCCGATCATGGGCTTCCTCTCGCGCATGCTGGTGCCACGATCGGTGCGCCGTGCCGTGCACCCGGTCCGTACCGCCAAGAGCGCCGTCACGCCGAAGTCGGTCAAGCAGGTTCGGCGCGCGCTGCACCCGGTCGACAACGCCGTCTACAGCATGCAGCGCTCGCTAAACACGAAGCCGCGCAAGCGCTCGACCGCCCCGGCGTACACCCACGGCAGCTGCTCGGTGCGGCACCGCACGCCGGAAGCTGCCGCGAAGTGCCGACGCACCTACTGAGCGCGGCGTGAGTCAACGACCCCAACTGTGGCGCAGCCGCGCCCGGACCCGACTCCGCGCGGCCGCCGCAGTGGGCGCGGCCGCCGCCCTCACCATCGGCGTTACCGCCTGCGGAGCCAGCAGCTCCTCCCCGGCCACGCCCGCGCCCGCGCGGACTGAGAAGCCGCTCGACCGCCACAGAGCCTGCATCGCCGAGGCGATTGCGTTCGTGCACGCCTACGAGGCGCTGAGTCCCGTCGGGCAGCAGGCGCCGAGCGATCAGGTGATCGCCAACTTCTTCGGATCACTCGGCGTCACAAGTAGCGACCCTATGAGCACGGTCTCGCTCAACACGGCGTACATCTATCGGCAGGCCCTCGGCTCCTACAAGCCGCCCGCACAGGCCGAAGCCGAGGCCCGAACCCAGGCCGCCGATTCTTGCGCTAAGGATGGCGACCCGGGACTGACGGCCGTCGCGCGCGACTACCTGGCGGCCGTCCCGGGCCTGACCGTCGCGGATGTCTACGCTCTGAATCGCATCCACGGTGGCGGCGCCTCGTCGCCGGGAAGCGCTGCCGCCCCCCGCGCGACCGCGACCGCTGTCCCGCCCGGACCATCACCTGTCCCCACGACCCCCGACACCTCCGCCGGACCGGGAGGCGACTACGCCCCGATCGGCCAGCAGGCGGTCTACCGCGACGGATACGCCTACGGCCAACAGCACTGGGCCAACCTGATGCCCGCCGACACCGGACCCGGCACTCCCGGGGGCAGAAAGGTCGTCCACGCCCTGTGCGACCAGGCATACGCGCGGCTGGACTCCCAGCAGCCGATGACCAACGACCGCACCGACTGGGTGCACGGCTGCGCCGACGGCGCCACCGCCGGGTTCTACGGCGGCCCCAGCCACTGATCCGAGAGGGGTCTCCCCAGTTTTGCCCAGGTCGTCTTACTGCGCACGGTGCTTGACCTTCGTGCGAAGCAGGCAGGCCCAGTTGCGTGCTTGTGGAGAGGACGCATTGAGCATCATCCCTCGCAGCCGGCGAGCAACTTCGCGCCCGTGATCAACCAAGCCGGTGGTGGACGACGTCGGCTCGCTGACGTCCCTCGGCAGAGGCTCCGGCGACGAGTCCTGCCGGCTGGCGTGCCAAGCAAGGCGGAGAAAGCCGAACAACTCCAAAGGCGGCCAGGCCGCCGCGAGGCCCCACCATCGCGTTGGGGGCCAACCTGGTCTCTAACCAGTGGCTCAACCGCCCAGCCTTTTAGGTGTACGTGGCCGAGCGAGTGAAGCGCGGGGCCTTCTGCGTCGCCGCCGGGGAGTGTAGCGAGGCGTCGGGCTCCATCCAGAGTCTCTCCAGTGTGCTGAGCAGGCTCCACAAACCGGACATCACGCCGCTTGATCTCAGCAGCAACCCCGATATTTGCTGGGCTTCCGTTCTGACAGAGACTCAAGTGACTGAAATTGTCAGTAAGTCGTGCACTTGGAGAGGAGTGATGTCGGAAGGGTGTTAATCGACAGGACAGACCTCCGGCTGACTTCCTGGTCTCTACGGCCACTAGGGCCTCTTGAAGCGGGCCTGCTGTTCGCTGCGGGCCCTAGCAGGATCCGACGTCCCGCGCGATCAAGACGTTGCGCGCGACTTGCGATCGTGTTGCGGCCGCCCCGGTCGGGCTCTGTCCTCGACCGGGGCTCCGGGACGACGTCCGACGAACCGCGGTCACTGATGTGGTGCGGTCGCGGCGAGCGTGTTCGCCGTAATCGTCGCGGAGGATCAGGCCGCTTCGCGTAGCTTTCCGTGGCATCTTGTCTCCGGTCGACGGCCCACTGCGTCACTGTGCGGGGACGCTGGTCCATCCGCGGCGCTCCGTGGCGGGACGAATTGCCGGTAGCTGGGGGGCTCGGAGCGCTGCGGCAAACTCGGGTTGGCACATGAGCTGAAGCGTCTCCGAGCTTGCAGCATCAACCCCGGGTTGTCTGCTGGAGATGACCTGCTTGTTCGCGGCGTCCGTCGGGGGACGCGAGCCGACGCCAGACCACGAGCGGGAGGCTGCATTGAAGCGGGGCGTTGCATCTGCTTCAGGAGGGTCAGGAGGCTTGGGCGCGGCGGCCCATGATGTCGGCGGTGCGGGGAGTCGGGTCGTCTGGGCCGTCGCCGTTGTCGTCGCGGTTGAGGATGTCGTCGCGCAGGAGCCGTTCAGCGGCGGTGGTGAGGCCGCGAGCGTCGAGGACGGCGGCGAGGTCGTGGCGGGGGGTGTCGGCGTAGGGCAAGGCGTTGATGGCGATGGTGGCGGCGTATTCGGCTCGATCGAGCTGGCCTTGTTCGAGGGCCCAGGTCGCGACGGTGTGGGCGATCTTCTCGATCCCGGCGGCGAGGTATTCGTCGTGGCGGTCATCGAGGAGCCATTCGTAGCCGCCGGGCCGGGCTTGGTCGAACGGCGGCGCGGTGACCAGGCGCAGCGCCGCTTCGTAGTCAGCGATGCCGGCGTGGCCGCCGCGGGCCTGCCCGCGGGCGTGGAGCCGACAGAACAGATCGGCGTCGACGAGCAGGTCCTCGAGCTCGTAGGTGTTGATGCCGCGCTGGCGGCCGGCTGCCGATCGGCGCGCGTCAGGGAGGTGCATCCGACCGGTGCGCGGGTTGGGGCCGAGCCAGGCGCGGACTTCCCGGATGCGGGCCTGCGTCGTGGGGATGGACAGGTTGAACGCGGCGGCGAGTTGCTCGGCGGTGGCGCCGTGGGGGCGCGTGGCGAGGAAGGCGACGATCTCGGTGAGGTAGGAGCGGCGGTTCTTGGGCTGCTCGCCGTGCGCGCGGAGCTCGATCGGGCCGAGCAGCGTGAGCCGCGGGAGGTCGCAGTCGGCGGCGTGCCAGCGCTCGAGGTCGGCGTCGAGGCCGTCGACGGCGTGCTCGACGGCGCTGGTGACGGCCGCCGGCACGCGGGGACTGATCGTCTCGAGGTCGACTCGGGTGGTGGCTGTCGTTTGGAGGTAGCGGGTGTCCGGCTCGGGCAGCAGCGTCGTGCCCTCCTCGTCGCCGCCGCCCAGCGTTTCGTCGCCGGAAGGCGTGGGTTTGGCGGCGGGGTCGGTGGTGCGTGGCAGCACGAGGTCGCGGCGCAGGGCGCCGCTGGCGTCGCTGCAGCGGTCGGCGGGCTGGTCGCCGGCCGCGTTTGGCACGGGTATCGCCGCATCATCGCTGGCTGCGGCGAGCATGGCGGCGATGCCGGCGGCCATGTCGGCCGGCATCTGCTGCGCCTGCAGCGGGACGGCGGCATCCGGCAGCAGCAACGTCGTGTCGGCGTCGACGACGAGATGCGTTCCGATGTCGAGGTCCGCGGCGGCGCCGCCGGTCAGCACGACGGCGACTCCGACGCGCCCGGCGCCTCCAGCGAGCGCGGTGGCGAGGTCGCGGACCGCGTGTACGTCGGTCATGTCGTCGGGGCCGCTGTTTGTAGCGACGTTGTCGAGGTCGGCGATGAGGACATGCGGCATGAAGGAGTCGGCGCCGACATGTGTGACCCGACTGGTGAGGGCGTCCATATCCTGCGCTGCCGCGGACGCGTGCGTGAGCGCGGCCTGGAGGAGGTCGACGGCGAATCGCAGGTCGGTCGAGTGGCGCAGGCGGTGCGGATTCAGTCCGACGAGATCGTCGCCGAAGCCGACGAGCGTAACGGTGACGGTGTCGGCGTTGTCGTTGACGGCCAGCGAGGTCGCGACGAAGCGCGCGAGGTCGCGGCAGCGGTCTGGGTCACCGGACATGATCGTCACGGCGGCGTGTTCGAGGTCGAGCAGCCACCGCTGCGGGTGCCTGCCGTCGGATTGATGCCCGTCGAGGTGATCGACGTCGCGTTCATCGACGTCATGACTCGACGCGGGCTGCGTCTCGTCGTCGCTGCTTGGTCGTGGGCTTTCCGCGATCGTGACGAGGGTCGGGTAGGGGTGCAGGTGGGCGGCCGCTTCGACGACCGGGACGGGCAGCGGGTCGCCGGCACGGACGGACCAGCACAGTCCCGACTCGTCGGCCTGCCATGGTGATGGTGGTGCGTGGGGATGCGGCTCGACGAGGGCGAGTTCGACGCGGTCGCCGATCAGTCGTGCGGTCGCGATATCCGGCAGGGTGCCGCCGTCGGCGGCCGCGGCGGCTGCAAGGCCGCGGAGGGTGAGGTCGACCAGGGCGCCGTCGCTGGTGGCGGCGTGGACGTGGGCGGCGTGCGCGACCGCGGCGAGTGGTGGCGGGAGCTGCGCGCGGACGTGGCCGATCGGGATTCGGCGGCGGGCCGCGCGACGACGTGCCAGGAGGGTGGTGAGGACGCCGGCGGCGACGATCCCGCCGCCGCCGCCGAACACCGTCGCCCACGGTGATGACCAGACGGTGTCGTCGCTAGCGGCCGTGCGGTCGCGTGCTGCCGTGCGTGTGCCCGAGTCGGTGGTTCCCGTGCTGGTGGCGCTCGATGTCGGAGCGCTTGCCGTTGGCGTGCTTGGTCGGCTGGCGGTGCCGGGGCGCGGCACGGCGGAGGTCGGATGGACCGGCGCGGACGCCTCGTGGTGGTCATGCGGTGCGCGGTGCGGTGTCTGCGGTGCGCGTGACCCTGCGGGCGGATTCGGTGTCGTCGCCGGCGTCGGGAGGACGAGGGTGTCGCCGGGTTTGATCAAGTCGGGGTCAGTGAATAGCCGCCCGTCGGACATGACGCGGCCTTCATTGGCGTCCCAGACCAGAGTCAAAGAGTCGTGGTGATTGTTGGCGATCCCGGTGAGTGTGTCCCCCGGTCGCACGGTCACGGTGTCGACCGCGGTGTCGTCGGGGGCCGGGATGAGGACGGTCCAGCCGGGTCGGAGCAGGCTGGCGTGCGACATGAAGGTGCCGTCAGGCTGGGTGCGGCCGCGGTTGAGGTCCCAGATCTCGTGCCAGCGTTCGCCGCTGCCGAGGGCTTGGTCGGCGATGTCCCACAGCGTGTCCGGGCCGTCCCCGTCGGCCGGGACGACGTAGACCTGTGTCGCGGCCCGCGCCCCCGATTGCACAGCGGTTCCCGCCGCGGTGGGCGCGTGTGGCGGCGTGCCGGCTTGGGTGATCGGGTGACCGGTGGCGCCGGTCGGCGGCGGGGTTCGGGTCGACTGGGGAATGAGTCGGGTTGGGGGCCGGTCGGTCAAGACCGCGGCCGTCACAGGCTGGTAGGGGTGGCCAGGCGGCGGGAGTGAGGCGGCGAGCGCGGGCCGGGGCAGGACGGCGGCGAGCGTGCCGGCGAACAGTGCGGTGGCGACCAGGGTGCGGGCGAGCGCGGGGAGGCCGGTGAATTGGCCCGGTACCCGCGGGTCGACTGGCGCCGGACCGGTGTCGCCGCGACGGCGGAGTTGACCGAGCGTCTCGGTGACGACGCAGAGAGCGAACTGCAGCCAGGCGAGCGCGACGACGGCGGCGAGGATTGCGATGACGGCCCGGTCGGTGGCTTGGCCGGCGGCCAGATCGCGGAGGGCCGGTCCGGAGTTGCCGACGAGAGCGGTGATCCCGATCGGCACGCCGACGAGCAGGGCGGCGAGGGCGACGAGGGCCGCGAGTTGCCGGGCCCGTTCGGCGAGGCGGGTCATGACTGGTCCCCGCTGGTCGTGCCGTGCAGGGCGGTCGCGGTGGCGGTCGCGGTGCTGGTGAGGTCGCCGATCCCGACCAGGGACAGAATCTGCGTGGCCTGGTGGACGGTGACGGTGACGGTGACGGTGTCGCCGGCGATGTCGACGGTGCCGGTCACGTCGGCGGTGTCGAGGATGCGGCGGGCGGCGAGGGTCGCGGCGCTCGCTTGTGGGGTGACGTCGCCCGGGAGGGCGCCGCGTAGTCCTGGTTGTGGGAGGGCGTCGGCGGCGGCGCGGGCGGCCTGCTGGGCCAGGTCGGTCGCGTGCTGGTGGGCGGCGAGCGCGTCGCCGCCGTCGAGGACGAGGCCGGCGAGTGCGATGAGGCCGGCCATGATCGGGATGACCCAAAACATGACGCTGCCCCGGTCCCGGGCGTCGGTGGCTGGATTGGTCGGGCCGGTCACGGGTGGGTTCCGGTGAGGGTGCGGTAGGCGTCGACGGGTGCGGTCGCCGAGCCGGTCAGGGTGGTGTGGCCGGGCAGGCCGGTGATGGCGAGGCCGGCGAGGGAGGCGGTGCAGGTGATGGTGACGGTGACCTGTCCGCCTGGGCGGAACGCGCTGACGTCAGCGTCGGTGACGAAGTGGGTGCAGCTGATGCCGACCTGGTCGAGGTCGGCGGCGGCTTCGCTGCGGGCGGCGTTCGCCGCGGCGCCGGGGTCGCTGGCCAGGGACGCGGCGCGAGCGGCGGCTGCGGCGGCCTGGTCGACCAGGGACCGGGCGTGGCTGACGCGGCCGAACCCGACCACGACCAGCAGCATGACGAGCACCACCGGCGTGAGGATG
>NZ_JBQCEE010000285.1:0-11583 GCF_051960575.1 Jatrophihabitans sp. | reverse complement strand
CGAGACCGTCGCCGTGTGCGGTGGTTCGGGCGGCTCGTACGCCGACGCCGCGCGGCGGGCCGGGGCCGACGTCCTCCTCACGTCCGACCTCAAGCACCACAGCACGCTCGAGGCGACGGCCGAGCTCGGGCCGGACGCGATGGGGCTGGTCGACGCCGCGCACTGGGCGACCGAGGCGCCGTGGCTGGACGAGCTGGCCGACCGCCTCCGCACCGCCCTCCGTCTCGACGTGCGAGTATCGCGACGCGTCACCGATCCGTGGACGCTGCACACACCGTCGACCGAAGCGAGCTCGTGAACGCCGATCACGCCACCCAGCTGCGACTGCTCGACCTGGCCGGGGCCGATCAGGCGCTGGCCCAGCTCACCCACCGCCGCCGCTCGCTGCCCGAGCTCGCCGCGCTCACCGAGAAGGCGAAGCGGGCGGCCGCGCTGCGCGACGAGATCGTCGACGCCGAGACGGCCGTCGGCGACCTCGACGCCGAGCAGCAGCGCTTCGAGCGTGAGATCGACTCGGTGCGCACCCGCGCCCAGCGCGACGAGCAGCGCATGCAGTCCGGCGCGGTGCCGGCCAAGGAGCTCGAGGGGCTGCAGCACGAGCTGACCAGCCTCGCGCGGCGGCAGTCGTCGCTCGAGGACGACCTGCTCGAGGTGATGGAACGGCGTGAGTCGGCCGACGAGGTGCTCGAGCGGCTGACCGCGGCGCTCGCCGTCGTCGACGCCGAGCGCAGCGACCTCGAGTCGCGCCGCGACGCCGCCTTCGCCGAGATCGACGCCGCCGCGGCCGAACGCGCCGCCGAGCGCGAGCGGGTCGTCGCGTCGCTGCCCGCCGACCTGGTCGCGCTGTACGAGAAGGCGCGGGCGAAGGGCGGCGCCGGTGCGGCGCTGCTGCAGGCGCGGCGCTGCCAGTCGTGCCACATCGAGCTGCCCGGCAGCGAGCTCGCCGCGGTGCGCGCGGCGGCGCCCGACCAGGTCGTGCGCTGCGACAACTGCGGCGCCATCCTCGTGCGCACCGAGGAGTCGGGGCTCTGAGCGTCGCAGCCACCGGCATCGAGCGGGTCGTCGTCGAGGCCGACGGCGGATCGCGCGGCAATCCCGGCCCGGCGGGCTACGGCGCCGTCGTGTTGGACGCCGACACCGAGGCGGTGCTCGCCGAGCGGGACGGGTTCCTCGGCGTCGTCTCGAACAACGTCGCCGAGTACCGCGGCCTCATCGCCGGCCTCGAGGCGGCGGCCGAGCTCGGCGCGTCGTCGGGGTCGGTGCGCATGGACTCGAAGCTGGTCATCGAGCAGATGTCCGGGCGCTGGCAGGTGAAGCACCCGGCGATGAAGCCGCTGCACGCCGAGGCGCGCGAGCTCGTCCGGCGGTTCGCGGACGTCCGCTTCCAGTGGATCCCGCGCGAGCGCAACACCCGCGCCGACCGGCTCGCGAACCGGGCGATGGACGCGGGGCAGGGGAGTACCCCCGCCGCTGCGCCGTCGGCTGCTGCTCCGGCGGTCGCTGCTCCGGCAGTGACCGCCCCGGCACCGGCGTCCGGCGGCTCGTGGGTGCCGCCGACGGACAGCGCCACCCGGCTCGTCCTCGTGCGGCACGGGGCGACGCCGCACTCCGCGGCCAAGCGCTTCAGCGGCCGCAACGACCTGGCCCTGGACGAGACCGGCACCGCCCAGGCGTCCGCGCTGGCCCGCCGCTTCGCGTCCATACCCGACATCGCCGCGGTGATCAGCTCACCGTTGCGGCGCACGGTCGAGACGGCCACCGCCATCGCCGACGCCGTCGGCCTGACCGTCGCGACCGACGACGGGCTCATCGAGACCGACTTCGGCGACTGGGAGGGGCTGACCTTCGCCGAGGCCCGCGAGCGCGACGCCGACGCCCTCACCGCCTGGCTCGCCTCGCCCGACGCGGCACCGCCCGGCGGCGAGTCGTTCGCGGCCGTGACCGACCGGGTCGCAGCGGCGCGCGACCGCATCGTCGCGGCGCACCCCGGCCGCACGCTGATCGTCGTGTCGCACGTGACGCCGATCAAGACGCTGGTACGGCTGGCGCTCGAGGCGCCCCCGGTCGCGCTCTACCGCCTGCACCTCGACACCGCGTCGGTGTCGATGATCGACTGGTTCGCCGACGGCAACTGCTCGGTGCGGCTGGTCAACGACGTCAGCCACCTGTACCGATGACCTCGACGCCGACCCACAGCGCGGTGGCGGCGACGAGCACGAGCAGCGGCACGGTCACCGCGCCGAGGCGGTGGAACTCGACGGCGCGCGGCTTGTCGGCGTCCGGGAGCTGCCGGCGCCAGAGCAGGGTCGCGAGCGAGCCGGGGTAGGCGAGGTTCGGGCCGATGTTCACGCCGAGCAGCACGGCGAGCACGGACGCGGGGTGGCCGGCCACCGTTGGCAGCAGCGCCAGTGTGGCGGGCAGGTTGTTCACCACGTTCGCCAGCACCGCGGCGAGGGCGGCGAGACCGACGAGCGCGGGCCACGACGTGCCGTCCGGCACGAGCTGCTGCAGCGCGTGGCCGAGCCCGTGCCGGGTGACGCCGTCGACGACCACCGACAGCGCCAGTACGAACAGGCAGAAGCCCGGGCTCGCCTCATGCACCCAGCGCCCGACCGCGACGTCGCGGCTCACCACGCGCGGCACGATGAGCGCGACGCAGCCGGCGAGCGCCGCCCACGCGGGGGCGATGTCGACCGAGGTCGCGGCGACGAACAGGGCCACGGTCACCAGCAGCACCGTGAGCGCGTAGCCGGGGGCGCGGGGGTCGTCGCCGTCGTCGGCAGGACGCCCGTCGACGAGGTCGCGGCGGAAGAAGGTCCGTAGCGCGACCCACTCGCCGGCGCAGACGAGCAGCCACGGCAGCAGCATGAGGGCGGTGAAGCGCCCGAACGACAGGCCGGACGACGCGTAGGCGAGCAGGTTGGTCAGGTTCGACACGGGCAGCAGCAGCGAGCCGCTGTTGGCCAGCCGGGCGCACGCGTAGGCGAACGGTCGCACCGGCGTCGCCAGCCGCGCCGCGGTCGCGAGCACGACCGGCGTCAGCAGGACGACCGTCGCGTCCAGGGTGAGCGTGACGGTGACGAGCGCCGCGAGCGCGATGACGAGCAGCAGCAGCCGGTGCGCCGACCCGCGCGCCGCCCGCGCCGCCCGTGCGCCGAGGTAGGTGAAGACGCCGGCGTCGGCGCAGAGATGGCCGAACAGCAGGATCGCGGCGAGGAAGCCGACCGTCGGCCCGATGTCGCGCAGCGTGCGGCCGGCGTCGTGCAGCGGCACGATCCCGAGCGCGACCACGAGCACCGCGGCGGGGACCGCGAGCACCGCTTCACTGAGACCGCGCGGCCGCACGACGGCGAACGCAAGGGTGGCCAGCAGCAGGACGAGCGCGACCGATCCCGCTGCCGCTCCGCTCACTCCACGACCGTAGAGGGACGCGATCAGTCGGGCAGCAGGACGGTGCCCTCGAAGTGGCCCAGTACCTCCCGGTAGAGCTCGATGCCCATGCCGTTCGGATCGCGGATGTAGAGGCTGTCGTCGGCGCCGCGGTCGGGGCCGAGATAGCTGATGCCCGCGTCGTCCAGGCGCTGCTTCAACAGGTCGAACGACTCGGGCGAGACGGAGATCGCCAGGTGCTGGAGCGCGCCGATCGTCTCCTCGTAGGGCTTGTGGTCGTGCCCCGGGAAGTCGAAGAAGCCGAGCAGGTTGCGGTTGCCGAGGTCGAAGAAGAAGTGGCTCGAGCCGGCGTAGTCGCGGTTCTCGACGAGCTCGACCAGCGGGAAGCCGAGCAGCCCCTGGTAGAAGGTGATCGTCTCCTCGACGTCGCGGCACACGAAGGCGGCGTGGTGGATGCCGCGGGCGGTCGAGGCCGGCCGGTCGTCGGACAGGTACTGGTCGCGCAGCTCCGCCCGCCGTGCGCGCACGGCGTCGAGCTCGGCTCCGGTGGGTTCGGGCATGCCGCGACGGTACCGCGCTCCGCTACGATCGAGGCGCGGCGGACGAGCCGACCGGACGGCCGCGTCGAGGGGTGACCCTCGCCGAGGAAAGTCCGGACTCCACAGGGCAGGGTGGTTGCCAAGAGCTACCCGGGGCGACCCGCGGGACAGTGCCACAGAGTAGAGACCGCCGGCTCGCGAGAGCCGGTGAGGGTGAAACGGTGGTTTAAGAGACCACCAGCGCCGCAGGTGACTGCGACGGCTCGGTAAACCCCACCCGGAGCAAGGTCGAGAAGCAGCGACTCCGGTCGCTGTGCGCAGGCGATCGAGGGCGGCCCGCCCGATGCCTGCGGGTGGACCGCTCGAGCCTGTCGGCAACGGCAGGCCTAGATGGATGGCCGTCACCCGAGGCCTCGGCCTCGGGAACAGGATCCGGCTTACAGGTCGACTCGTCCGCCGCCCTGCTCGCCGGTCTGGCGAGCGACAGTGGAACGTGTTCTACTTTCGCGCATGATCCTGGACGGCAAGACGGTCGTGGTGACAGGGGTCGGTGCCGGACTCGGCAGCGAGTGCGCGCGGTCGGCGCTCGCGCAGGGCGCGAACGTCGTCGTCGCCGCACGATCGGCCGACCGGCTCGCGGCCGAGGCGCAGGCGCTGGACGCATCGGGCGAGCGGGTGCTCGCTGTGCGCACCGACATCACCGACGCCGCGTCCTGCGAGGAGTTGGTGCAGCGGGCGACCGACCGCTTCGGCAGGATCGACGGCCTCGTCCAGGTCGCGGCGTACGAGAACGTCTGGGGCGGCCTCCACCACACAAACCTCGACGACTGGCGCGCCGCCTTCGACACCAATGTGCTCGGCGCGCTCACGGTGCTTCGTCCGGTGACCAAGGTGATGACCGCGGCCGGCGGCGGATCGATCGTGCTCATCGGCTCGCAGTCGATGTTCAAGCCGTCGCTGCCGCAAGCGGGCTACGCCGCCTCGAAGCATGCGCTGCTGACGGCGATGTATTACCTGGTCGACGAGCTCGGCCCGGACAACATCCGTCTCAACATGGTGGTGCCGTCGTGGATGTGGGGTCCACCGGTCGAGGGTTTCGTGAAGATGACCGCCGAGCGCAAAGGCATCAGCGAGGACGCCGCGTTGCAGGGCATCACCCGGAAATTCCCGCTCCGGCGTATGGCCGAGGACGGCGAAGTGGCCGACGTCGTCGCGTTCTTCCTCTCCGATCTCGCGAAGGCCGTGACCGGCCAGCACCTGCTCGTGAACGCCGGAGAACTCAGTCGCTGACGGCGTGTCTCGACAGCTGTTGTAAGCGCAGGCATGAGCTAATTGGGGCGTCGGTGATTCGACGAAGTTCGTCACGGGCAAGAAAGCTCTGCGGAAATGGTTGACGCTGCCCTTCTCTGCATCGTCAACTTGATCCGAGCGAAACGTCGCACTGCAGACCATGCCGAGGAGGCAGCGGGATGACCACACCGAAGAAGGCAGCCGCAAAGGTTGTCGGCGCCGTGAAGGGCGCGGCCAAGACGGTCGCCAAGAAGGCCCCCGCGGCGAAGTCGACCACGGCCACCGCCGCGAAGACCTCGACGCGCGCCACCGCGAAGAGCGCGCCCGCGAAGGCCGCGAAGGCTGCACCGACCAAGGCGAGCAAGGCTGCACCGACCAAGGCAGCGAAGGCCGCTCCCGCCAAGGCGACCAAGGCTGCGCCCGCGAAGGCGGCGAAGGCAGCTCCGGCCAAGGCTGCGAAGGCAGCACCGGCCAAGGCGACGAAGGCTGCGCCCGCGAAGGCTGCGAAGGCAGCACCGGCCAAGGCAGCGAAGGCAGCACCGGCGAAGGCTGCCAAGACCGCGAAGGCGACGCCCGCCAAGACCGCGAAGGCCTCGCCGGCGAAGCGCACGACGGCGGGCGCGAAGGCCGTCCCGGCCGCCCAGACCAGCACGCGCAAGGCAGCGGCGAAGACCGCGAAGTAGTCGGCGCGGCCGCGCGGCCCGAGGGACGACGACGCGATGCCGGCGCATCGCGTCTCGGGCGCACCCCTCGACTTCGCCGCGCTGCGTGCAGAACTCGGCCTCCCGGTCGAGTACCCGACCGACGCCGAGGACGAGGCCAGGTCGGCCGCGTCCGACATCGTGCTGCCCACCGAGGACGCGACCGACATCCCGCTCGTCACCGTCGACCCAGCGGGATCGCGCGACCTCGACCAGGCCGTGCACCTGTCGCGCACGGGCGACGGCTTCCTCGTCGCCTACGCGATCGCCGATGTCGCGTCGTTCGTGCGGCCCGGGGGCGCACTCGACCGTGAGACCCATCGTCGCGGCGAGACGATGTACTTCCCCGACCGACGGGTGCCGCTGCACCCGTAGGTGCTGAGTGAGGGCGCGGCGAGCCTGCTGCCCGACCAGGACCGAGCGGCCGTGCTCTGGCGCATCACCCTGGACGCGTCGGGTGAACCGACCGCTGTCGACGTGCGCCGCGCGAAGGTGCGCAGCCGCGCGCAGCTCGACTACGAGGGCGTGCAGGCGATGCTCGACGCGGGCCGTCCGCCCGACGCGCTCGAGCCGCTCGCCGCCATCGGCACGTTGCGTCAACAGGCCGCTCGGCGACGGCACACCATCGACCTCGACCTGCCCGAGCAGGAGGTGGCGGACGACGGGCACGGCGGCTGGACGCTGCAGCTGCGCCGGCCGCTGCCGGTCGAGCAGTGGAACGCCGAGATCTCCCTGCTCACCGGCGTCTGCGCCGCGCAGTTGATGCTGCGTGCCGAGGTGGGCGTGCTGCGCACCATCCCGGTGCCGAACGACGACACCGTCGCCGAGCTGCGCCGGGCAGCGGCCGCACTCGGCATCCGGTGGCCGGACGACGCGGCACCCGGCGACGTGCTCGCGGCGGTCGACCGCACCGATCCCCGGCAGGTGGTGCTGCTCGAACACGCCGCGTCACTGCTGCGCGGTGCCGCCTACACCGTGTTCGACGGCTCGCCGCCGGCGCTGACGACCCACGCCGGGATCGGTGCGCCCTACGCGCACGTGACGGCACCGCTGCGCCGGCTCGTCGACCGGTACGGCAGCGAGGTGTGTCTCGCCGTCCGGGCCGGCACGCCCGTGCCCTCGTGGGTGCGCGCCGCGCTGCCCGATCTGCCGCAGCAGATGGCCGCTGCCGACCACCTCGCGCATGCCGCCGACCGTGCCGTGGTCGATGCGACCGAGGCGTGGCTGCTGCGCGACCGTGTCGGCGAGGTCTTCGACGCGGTCGTGCTCGCGGCCGACGGGCGCAGCGCGACGATCGCGCTCGACGATCCGGCCGTGCGGGCCAAGTGCTCGGCGGTGGGGCTGACCCCAGGCAGCCGGGTGCAGGTGCGACTCCTGGCGGCCGACGTCGATCAGCGCACCGTGCGCCTCGAGCCGGTCGGTCAGACCAGCTCGCCCGACAGCACGGTGACCGCAGCGCCCGACAACAGCACGCGCTGACCTCGAAGGTCGCACCGCACCCGGCCGCCGCGCGCCGACAGCTGCGCGCCCGTCAGCGTCGACCGCCCGAACCGCTGTGCCCAGAACGGCGCGAGGGCGCAGTGCGCCGAGCCGGTCACCGGGTCCTCGTCCACGCCGACGCGCGGCGCGAAGAAGCGCGAGACGAAGTCCGCGTCGTCGTCCGGGCCCGCGGCCGCCGTCACGATCACGCCGCGGCAGTCGACGGTTGCCAGCGAGGCGATGTCGGGCGCGAGACCGCGCACCGTCGCCGCGTCGGCGACCTCGAGCAGGACGTCGGTGCCGTTGCGGTGGCAGCCGATCACCGCGACATCGAGCGCCTCGGCCAATCCGTCCGGCACCGGCGCCGGTGTCGCGGGCTGCGCCGGGAAGTCGAGCTCGATCGTGCCGTCGCGCGGTGTCGCGATCAGCACCCCGCTGCGCGTGTGGAAGGCGAACGGGCCGCGGCGTCCGACGGACGCGAGCACGTGCGCACCGGCCAGCGTCGCGTGCCCGCAGAGGTCGACCTCCGCGGCCGGGGTGAACCAGCGGAGGTCGAGGTGGCCGTCGGGTCGCTCGCGCACGAAGGCCGTCTCCGAGTGCTTCATCTCGGACGCGACCTGCTGCATCCACGCCGGCTCGGCGTCGCGCTCGAGCAGCACGACGGCGGCCGGGTTGCCGCGGAACGGCTGGTCGGTGAACGCGTCGACGACGAAGATCCGCATGCGGATCAGCTGATCACATGCGTCCAGGACGATCAGCTGTAGGAGTGCTCCGCGCTGGGGTAGGTCCCCGCACGCACCTCGTCGGCGAAGCGGCCGGCGGCGTCGCGCAGCACGTCGCCGACCTGCGCGTACTCCTTGACGAACTTCGCCGGCTTGCCCGACCGCAGACCGGCCATGTCCTGCCAGACGAGCACCTGCGCGTCGCAGTGCGGGCCGGCGCCGATGCCGATCGTCGGGATGTGCAGCGCCTCGGTCACCTGCGCGGCCACGTCGGCCGGTACGACCTCGAGCACCACGGCGAACGCGCCCGCGGCCTGCATCGCCTTGGCCGCCTGCAGCAGTCGGTGCGCGCCCTCGTCGCCGCGGCCCTGCACGCGGTAGCCGCCGAGCGCGTTGACCGACTGCGGGGTGAGCCCGATGTGCGCCATGACCGGCACGCCCGCCGACACGAGCGCCTCGACCTGCGGCACGACACGGCGGCCGCCCTCGAGCTTGATCGCCTGGCAGCCGCCCTCCTTCATGAACCGCGCCGCGGTCTCGAGCGCCTGCTGCGGCGAGCCCTGGTACGAGCCGAACGGCAGGTCGCCGACGACCAGCGCGCGGGAGGCACCCCGGACGACCCCGCGGACGAGGGGGAGCAGCTCGTCGACCGTCACCGGCACGGTGGTGTCGTAGCCGTACACGACGTTCGCGGCGGAGTCACCGACGAGCAGCACCGGCACGCCGGCCTCGTCGAAGACCCGCGCGGTCGAGTAGTCGTAGGCGGTGAGCATGGGCCAGCGCTCGCCGCGGTCCTTCGCGAGCTGCAGGTCGCGGATCGTGATCCTGCGGTTGCTGACGCCGCCGTACAGGGTGGTCTCGGACATGATCGCCTCGTCTCTCCTCGAGGCCGGTCTCGCCGGTCCCCGGGCACGACATGTGGACGAAACACAGCATGCGCGTCGGAAACCCTTTCTGTCTCGCCCGCGTCGCTGAGATACCGGTCACCGCCGACGCGCGGGCGGGTGACGGGGCGAAGGTCCCGAACCGCCGTCCGAGGTTGTGACCACGCTGCGAAATCGGCGGCGGCGTCGGTGTCGTCAGGCAGACTTCAGGCCCGGCGATGCAACGAATGACCGATTCGCAGCGTCCAACAAGCGTGCCCGGATCGTGACGTGTGGCTCCCGGGCAGGCGTTCAAGATCGGGTCACAATGGTCCGAGTCGGTCGTGACGGAGGAAGAATGCGGGCAGCAGTGGGCGTGACGCAGCAGGGTCGGCGTCGGGTGTTCGGCACGGGCCGTGCGGCAGGCGTCGTCGGCATCGCCGCCCTCGTGGCGCTGGCGGGCTGCACCTCGTCCGGCCACGACTCGAGCGCCGGCAGCCCGCCGCAGCCGGTCGGTTCGAAGGGGACGATCCCAGGGTCGACCTCGAGCACCACGTCGGGCGCGGGCTCGTCCGCCGACGGCGCACCCTCGTCGAGCGCCGCGGCCTCGCCGCTCGACTTCAGCAACTCCGCCGAGGGTCACCGCATCAGCCCGACCCAGCCGGTGACCGTGACCGTCGCCCACGGCACGCTCACGTCGGTCGTGATGCGCAACGACGCCGGCCGCACCGTGACCGGCGAGCTCGACAGCAACGGCACCTCGTGGCACAACACCGAGGATCTCGGCTACGACCGGACCTACCGCGTCGTGGCGACCGCGAAGGACGACGACGGCCAGACCGTGGTCAAGCGCTCGGTCGTGCGCACCCTGGCGCCGCAGAACCAGACCCAGCCCTACATCGACACCCTCTACGGCACGCCCATCGAGAACGGCGGCAAGTACGGCGTCGCCATGGTCGTGAACGTCGCCTTCGACGAGCAGATCCCCGACAAAGCGGCGGCCGAGAAGGCGCTGACGGTCACGACCACGCCCCAGGTGACGGGGTCGTGGTACTGGTCGGACGCCTCGCACGTCCACTGGCGTCCGCAGAACTACTGGCCGTCGGGCACGAAGGTGACCGTCGACGCGAAGGTGTACGGCAAGAACCTGGGCGACGGTCTCTACGGCGCGTCCGACCAGTCGGTGTCGTTCAGCATCGGACGCAAGCAGGTGACCATCGCCGACGACACCGCGCCCGCGAAGGTGAACAAGGTTCGCGTGTACGACGCCGCGGGCAAGGTCATCCGCACGATGAACACCTCGATGGGCGAGCACACCGGCACGTACACCAAGAACGGCTACATCAACTTCTACACACTCGACGGCACCTACACGGTGCTGAACCACGAGAACCCGGCGATCATGTCGTCGGACAGCTACGGGCTGCCCGCGAACGCCCCGGGCGGCTACGCGCCCGAGAAGGTCTACTGGGCGACCAAGATCAGCACCGACGGCATCTACCTGCACGAGCTCGACACCACGGTGTGGGCCCAGGACAGCGGCCAGGACGTCTCGCACGGCTGCCTCAACCTCAACTACGACAACGCGAGCTGGTTCTACAAGCACTCGATGGTCGGCGACCCGGTGATCGTGCACGGCGCGAAGGGCGCCCCGAAGCTCGAGGTCTGGCAGGGCGGCGACTGGTCGGTGCCGTGGGCAAAGTGGCTCAAGGGGTCCGCCCTCGGCTGACGCGGTCTCGCTCGGTGTGAGCCCGCGCCCTGTCCCGGGCTCGGCGGAGCTGTCCGGATCTTGATGCCGTCAGCGGGCCCAGGCCCGCTGACGGCATCGACGTCTGTCGGGCCGTTCGCGTCGGCTCGTCGAGCCCGCTCGGTGGTGCCGGATCTTGATGCCGTGGACGGGGTCCAGGCCGGTGTCGGCATCTAGGTCGGGCGGTCGGGCAGCGGGTTGAAGAGTTTCGTCGGCGGGTGTGGGTTTTCGAACGTTTTTGTCAGAGGGTCGGTCTAGCGTCGTTGGTGTGATGGGGGACGGGCGGCTGCCGGCGGGTGCGGGTGATCTGGTGCCGGGTGCTGCGCTGGCTGCGGTGCTCGAATCGGTGGATGTCGGTGGGTTGGACGATCCGGAGCTGGTCGGCCTGTTGCAGGCGCAGTCGCGGCAGTTGGCGCACGTGCAGGGACAGGTGTGGGCGGCGATGGCCGAGTTGGCGCGGCGGGATCCGATGCCGCTGCTGGGCGGGGAGCCGTTGCAGGCGCACGAGTTGTTCGACCTGGTGGTCGACGAGGTGCGGGCGGAGCTGATGTTGACCCGCGCCGCGGCGCGGGTGGAGGTGGAGGCCGCGGTCGGGCTGGCCGCGCTGCCGGCGGTGGCGGAGGCCTTGGGGCTGGGGTTGATCGACCGTCGGCACGCGCTGGTGTTCACCGATGCCTGTTGGGATCTGCGGCCCGAGCATGCCGAGCAGGTGGTGGCGGCGCTGTTGCCCGAGGCGATGTCGGTGACGGCGACGGGGCTTGCGGCGCGGGTGGCGCGGGCGGTGATCGAGCTGGATCCGGGGTGGGCCGAGCGGCGCTACCGGGAGGCGTTGCGGAGCCGGAAGGTGGTCGC
>NZ_JBQCEE010000284.1:0-15632 GCF_051960575.1 Jatrophihabitans sp. | reverse complement strand
GGCGCACCGGGAGCGGCCGGGGCGGCGGGCGGTGCCGTCGGCGCGGACGCGGCCGGCGCGACCGGGGCACCCGGACGACCGGGGACGCCCGGACGGGCGCCCGGCGCACCGGGCGTGCCGGCGGGACGCGACGGCGGCACCACGGTCGGCTCCGCCTGCACCGGCGCGGCCGGCGGCGGGGTCGCCGGGGCGGCGGGTGCCGACGGCGCAGCGGGCGCGGCGGCGGCCGGCGCGACCGGCTCGACGGGAGCGCTGGGGGCGGCCGGGGCAGCGGCCTTGCGGGCCGGCGCCTTCTTGGCCGGGGCGGCGGAGGCGGGGAACGCCTCACGGAGCTTGCGGACGACCGGCGGTTCGACGGTCGACGACGGGCTCTTCACGTACTCGCCGAGCTCGTTCAGCTTCGCGAGGACGTCCTTGCTGGATACACCGAGCTCTTTCGCGAGCTCGTGTACGCGGGCCTTGCCTGGCACGGATCTCCTTGGGGATTGGCGAGCCGCACGGCAGACCCGTGGCGGCCCGGTCAGACGGGAGTGCTACTCATTGCTGGCGCTTCATCGCACGGCCATGGGTTTTCATCTCCTGCGGTTGTCCGCTCTGGTGGACCTCTCCGGTCCGCTCGGCAACGTACTCGCGCACCGGCGTCGGGTCGAGGGGGCCGGCCTGTCGCAGCGCCCGCCCGAACGCCCGCCGCCGCTCGGCGAGAGCGACGCACGCCGGTGTGGGATGCACCCAGGCACCCCGCCCCGGCAGGCGACGCCGGACATCGGGGACCGCGGTCCCGTCCGCCGCGACGACGCGGAGCAGATCGGTGGCCGACGTCCGGCAGCGGCAACCGATGCAGGTGCGCTGGGGATCTGACCGCGGCGAACCGGAACTGGCTGACGTCGACGTACGGACGGCCGGTTTCACTCTACCCCGCGGACGAGGCTTCGTCCGACCGCCCCGCAGCCTGCTGGCCCTCGGCGTCGGAATGGATGTCGATGCGCCACCCCGTCAGCCGGGCCGCGAGCCGGGCGTTCTGCCCCTCGCGTCCGATGGCCAGGGAGAGCTGGAAGTCCGGCACGACGACCCGCACCTGCTGGGTCGACCGGTCGACGACCTCGGACGAGACCACGTGCGACGGCGACAACGCGTTGCCGACGAACTGGGCCGGGTCCTCGGCCCAGTCGATGATGTCGATCTTCTCGCCGTGCAGCTCGGCGACCACGTTGCGCACCCGCTGGCCCATCGGGCCGATGCAGGCGCCCTTGGCGTTCAGGCCCGGCACCTTCGTCCGGACGGCGATCTTCGAGCGGTGCCCGGCCTCGCGCGCGACCGCGACGATCTCGACCGAACCGTCGGCGATCTCGGGCACCTCGAGCGCGAACAGCTTCTTCACCAGGTTCGGGTGGGTGCGGCTCACCGTGACCTGCGGGCCGCGCATGCCGCGGGCCACACCGACGACGTAGCAGCGGATGCGCGAGCCGTGCGTGTACTGCTCGCCCGGCACCTGCTCGGACTGCGGCAGGATCGCCTCGACCTTGCCGATGTCGACGAGCACCACCCCGCGCTGGGCGGCGTGGGCGTCGGCCTGGATCACGCCGGTGACGATGTCGCCCTCGCGGCCCGAGTACTCGCCGAAGGTCTGGTCGTGCTCGGCGTCGCGCAGCCGCTGGAGGATCACCTGGCGCGCCGTCATGGCGGCCACCCGACCGAAGTCGGTCGGGGTGTCGTCGTACTCCTCCTCGATCTCACCGTCCGGGCCGAGCTCCTGGGCCCACACGACGACCTCGCCGGACTTCCGGTCGATGCTCACCCGCGCGTGCGGCAGCGAGTGCGGCGTGTGCTTGTACGCGGTCAGCAGCGCGGTCTCGAGGGCGTCCAGCAGCGTGTCGAACGAGATCTCCTTCTCCCGCTCGATGCTGCGCAGCGCGGCGAGGTCGACGCTCACCATGACGTTCCGCCCTCCTCCGCGTGCTCGCCCGCGATGTCCGTGTCGATGTCGATGTCCGTGTCGCTGTCCGTGTCGCTGTCCGTGTCGTCGGTGTCGCCGTCGTCCCGGTGCCCGGGCGCGTGCTGGAACTCGACCTGGATCCGTCCCGGCCCGAGTTCGTCGTACCCGAAGCGGTGCCGGCTGCCGTCGACGTCGAGCTGCACGCCGCGGTCGTCGGTGTCGACGACGCGGCCGGTGAGCTTCCGGTCGCCGGACGTGACCGACACGAGGCGCCCCTTCGCCCGTCGCCAGTGGCGCGGCTCGGTGAGCGGGCGGTCGACACCCGGCGAGCTCACCTCGAGCACGTACGGTCCGGCGAACCCGTCGCCGTCGGCGTCGAGGTGGTCGGAGACCAGGCGGCTGACGTCGGCGACCGCGTCGAGGTCGATGCCGCCGTCGCGGTCGACGATCACCCGCACGAGGTTGCGGCGCCCCGCCGCCGTCACCGAGATGTCCTCGAGGTCGTAGCCCGCCTCGCGCACGAGCGGCGTCAGCGTGTCAAGCAGCCGCTCGCGTTCCCGCGCGGAACTGCCGGACGACCGGCCGGAAGCGGATGACATGGTCGCTCCCTGTTCTGTTCGCAACGCTCGGGCCCAGATGGACGGTTCACTGGCCGCGAGTGGTCACCTGCCCACCCGCAGCACACACCCTAACGGGAGCACGTCCCGGCTGCGTGTCGCCGGTCGGCCGCGTGGCACCACCGGGCACGCCGCGGCGCGCTGCACGGCACGCCGTCGGTGCGATGCGAGGATGACCGGGTCATGAGTTCCGCATCCGACGAGCCGGTCACGCCGTCCGCCGACGAGCCGGCCGCCGCAGAACCGACCGCCCCCGAGGCCACGAACGACCCGGCTGCAGACACCAGCGCCGACCACACCACCGACGAACCCGCCGACGAACCGGCCCACGACACCGCCGACGACGAGGCCGCTGCTGCCGACGCCGAGCGTCCGTCACCGGTGCCGTTGCGCGACCGGCTGGTCGCCGAGCCGCGGACCGTCGAGCCGATCGCCGACGCCGAGGCGGACGCCCGGCCCGCCGAGGGATCCGGGGCTGCGGCCGCTGCGGCACCCGGCCGCCCGGCCCCGGTACCGCCGGTCGACCCGGCCGCTCCCCTCGACCCGTCGCTGCGGCTCACGCCGGCCGAGAAGGCCGTACTGGACGCCGCCCCGCCGCCCCCGCCGTCCCGTCGGTTCGTGCTGGGCACGGGGGTGCTGGTGCTGCTGGGCATCGGCGGTGGCGTCGGCTGGTCGTTCTGGCGCACCCGCTCACGCGCGCCGCGCACCGCCCCACCCGCGCTGCTCGACGCCGCCCGCGCCGAACGCACGCTGATGGCGCGGCTCGACGCCGAGCTCGCCGCCGACCCCGCACGGGCCCCGCTGCTGCGCCAGATCCGGGCCGACCACGCCGCGCATGCGGCGACCCTGGACGCCGCGGTCGCGGCCCACACCGGCGCGACGCCGAAGCACGAGCCGGTGACGGCCCCGGCCACCGCCCTGCGCGCCGTCGAGCAGGACGCCGCCGCGGCCGCCGCCCGGCGCGCCGCGCGCCTCACCGGTCGCGACGCCGCGCTGCTCGCCAGCATCGCCGCCTGCGAGTCGACCCACGTGGCGCTGCTGACATGAGCGCACCCGGCGCGGCCGTCGCGAAGGCCTGGCAGGCCGCCCTCGCCGCCGAACACCGGGCCGTCTTCGCCTACGCCCTGCTCGGCCCGCGGCTCACCACCCAGCAGTCGGCGTTGGCCGTCACCTGCTCCGACGCCCACGAGCAGTTGCGCGACCGGACGGCGGCCGCGCTCGGTACCGCCGGCGTGCCGCCGGTCGGCCCGAAGGCCGACTACCCCGACCTCTATCCGGTGGCCGATGCCAACGCCGCGCGCAGGCTCGCCGTGCGGGTCGAGGACGACTGCGCCGCCGCCTGGCGCTGGCTCTACCTGCAGGCCGCCTCGGTCGCGGCGCCACCGGCCGGTCTGCGCGACGCCGCGCAGGCCGCCCTCACGGCGAGCGCGCTGCGCAGCACCCAGTGGCGCAGGATCGACGACCCGACGCACGTCACCGTGGCGTTCCCGGGCATCACCTCGGCCTGACGCCGGCGAACGCCGCACCCGGCGGCCCCGCGGCGGCGCTCTCGGGTGCGACCGCGTCGTCGGCGTCGGCCCCGGTCGGTGCCTCGAACTGCGCGTTGTACAGGTCGGCGTAGGCCCCGCCACGCTCGAGCAGCTGGGCGTGCGTGCCCTGCTCGACGATCCGGCCCTGCTGCATCACCAGGATCAGGTCGGCGTCGCGGATCGTCGACAGCCGGTGCGCGATGACGAAGCTCGTGCGGTTGCGCCGCAGCGCGGCCATCGCGTGCTGCACCAGCACCTCGGTGCGCGTGTCGACCGCGCTCGTCGCCTCGTCCAGGATGAGCAGCGACGGCTGGGCGAGGAACGCGCGCGCGATCGTGATGAGCTGCTTCTGCCCGACCGACAGGTTGCCGGACTGCTCGTCGAGCACCGTGTCGTAGCCGTGCGGCAGGGCCTGCACGAACCGGTCGACGTAGGTGGCCTGCGCCGCCGCCAGGATCTCGGCCTCGGACGCGCCGGGCCGGCCGTAGGCGATGTTGTCACGGATCGTGCCGCCGAACAGCCAGGTGTCCTGCAGCACCATGCCGATCTCGCCGCGCAGGTCGTCACGGGTCATGCCCGCGATGTCGACGCCGTCGAGCAGGATGCGGCCGCTGTCGAGCTCGTAGAACCGCATGATCAGGTTCACCAGCGTCGTCTTGCCGGCACCGGTCGGGCCGACGATCGCGATGGTCTGCCCCGGCTCGGCCACCAGCGACAGGTCGTCGATGAGCGGGACGTCGGGCAGGTAGCGGAAGCCGACGTGCTCGAACTCGACGCGCCCGCGCCGGGCGGTCGGGCGCTCGGCCGCCACCGGATCGGGCCGCTGCTCATCGGCGTCCAGCAGGTCGAACACCCGCTCGGCCGAGGCGACACCGGACTGCAGCAGGTTGGCCATCGACGCGACCTGAGTCAGCGGCTGGGTGAACTGCCGCGAGTACTGGATGAACGCCTGCACCTCGCCCAGCGTCATCGCCCCGGACGCGACCCGCAGGCCGCCGACCACCGCGACGAGCACGTAGTTGAGGTTCCCGAGGAACATCATCGTCGGCATGATGATGCCGCTGACGAACTGCGCGCCGAACGACGCCTCGTAGAGCGCTTCGTTCCGCTCGGCGAAGCGCTGCTCGACCTCGTGCCGGCGGCCGAAGACAGTGACCAGCTCGTGGCCGGTGAAGGCCTCCTCGATCTGCCCGTTCAACGCCCCGGTGTGCTTCCACTGGGCCATGAACTGCTGCTGCGAGCGCCGGGCGATGGCCTTGGTGAGCCACATCGACACCGGGATCGTGATCACCGCGATGACCGCCAGCAGCGGCGAGATGAACAGCATCATCGACACCACGCCGACGACGGTGAGCAGCGACAGCAACAGTTGGCTCAACGTCTGTTGCAGCACGGTCGACACGTTGTCGATGTCGTTGGTGACCCGGCTGAGGATCTCGCCGCGCGGCTGCTGGTCGAAGTACGGCAGCGGCAGGCGGTTGAGCTTGTCCTCGACGTCGGCGCGCAGGCGGTACACCGTGCGTTGCACGATGCCGTTCAGCAGGTAGCCCTGGCCCCACGAGAGCAGCGCCGAGGCGAGGTAGACGCCGACCACGAGCAGCACCAGGTGCCCGAGGGCGGTGAAGTCGATGCCGACGCCCGGGATCACGTGCGCGCTCTCGAGCACGTCGGCGAAGCGCCCCTCGCCCGCGGCGCGGGCACGGGCGACGACGTCGGCCAGCGGCACCCCCGCCGGCAGCCGGTCGCCGAGCGCACCGCGGAAGACGATGTTCGTCGCCCGGCCGAGCAGCCACGGCCCGAGCACCGACAGCGTGACGCCGCAGACGGCCATCACCAGCACCGCGATCACACCGGCGCGTTCGGGCCGCAGGCGGCGGATCAGCCGCTTGGCCGACGGCTTGAACGTCACCGACTTCTCGGCCGGCATGCCGATCGTCATCCACGGCGGGCCACCACCACGACGGGCCTGTCCCCCGGCCTCGGGCAGCCGCGCGGGCGTCGGGCCCGTTGCGCCCGTCGGGCCGGTGGAACCCTGCTCGCCACCGGCAGCCCCGCCACGACCCGGCGCCTTCTGCAGGCTGGTCATGCCGCCGCCTCCGCCGCCGACAACTGCGACGCCACGATCTCGGCATAGGTCGGGCAGCTCTCGAGCAGTTCGTCGTGCCGCCCGATGCCGACCACGGCACCGTCGTCGAGCACCACGATCTGGTCGGCGTCGACGACCGTCGACACGCGCTGGGCGACGATCAGGACGGCTGCGTCACGCGTCAGTGGCCGCAGCGCGGCGCGCAGCCGCGCGTCGGTGCCGAGGTCGAGTGCGGACAGCGCGTCGTCGAGGCTGTAGATCTCGGGTCGCCGCACGAGGGCACGGGCGATCGCGAGCCGTTGCCGCTGGCCGCCGGACAGGTTGGTGCCACCCTGGGCGACGCGCGCGTCGAGCCCGCCGGCGAGCGAGGAGACGAAGTCGCGCGCCTGCGCCGTCTCGAGCGCCGCCCAGAGCTCGTCGTCGGTCGCGTCCGGGCGCCCGTAGCGCAGGTTCGACGCCACCGTGCCGGAGAAGAGGAAGGACTGCTGCGGCACGTAGCCGATGCGGTCGGTCAGCAGGTCGGGGTCGAGCCGACGCACGTCGACGCCGTCGACCAGCACCGCGCCCTCGGTGACGTCGAGCAGCCGCGGCACCAGCGAGACCAGCGTGGTCTTGCCGGCGCCGGTGCTGCCGATGACCGCGGTGGTCGTGCCCGGGCCGAGCGCGAAGGTGATGTCGCGCAGCACCGGCGCCGCGGCGCCGGGGTAGCGGAAGGTCACCTGCTCGAACCGCACCTCGGCGCGGCCGTGCGCCTCGGTGACGGGGTCGGTCGGCGGGGCGATGGAGGACTGCTCGTCCAGCACCTCCTGGCTGCGCTCGGCGCACACCGAGGCGCGTGGGATGGACATCAGCATGAAGGTGGCCATCATGATCGACATCAGGATCTGCAGCAGGTAGCTCAGGTAGGCCGTCAACGACCCGACCTGCATCTGGCCGTGGTCGACGCGGGACGCGCCGAACCAGATCACCGCCACGCTCGACAGGTTCACCACGAGCAGGACGACCGGGAACATGGTGGCGAGCCAGCGCCCGGCGCTGGTGGAGGTGTCGGTGAGCCGCTGGTTCGCCGCCGCGTAGCGCTCGCGCTCGACGCCCTCGCGCACGAACGCGCGCACGACCCGCACGCCGGTGATCTGCTCGCGCAGCACCCGGTTGATGGCGTCCAGCCGGTCCTGCATCGCGCGGAACTGCGGCACCATGCGCGAGACGATGAACCCGATCGCCACGGCGAGCACCGGGATGTTCACCGCGAGCAGCCACGACAGGCCGATGTCCTGCCGCAGGGCCATGACGACGCCGCCCACGCACATGATCGGCGCGGCGACCATCATCGTGCAGGTCATCACCACCAACATCTGCACCTGCTGCACGTCGTTGGTCGTGCGGGTGATGAGCGACGGCGCACCGAAGTGCGCCATCTCGCGGGCCGAGAACCCGCTGACCCGGCCGAAGACGGCCCCGCGGACGTCGCGGCCGAACCCCATCGCGGTGCGGGCGCCGAAGTAGACCGCGCCGATCGAGCAGGCGATCTGCAGCAGGCTGACCGCCAGCATCCAGCCGCCGAGGCGCACGATGTAGCCGGTGTCGCCGCGGGCGACCCCGTTGTCGATGATGTCGGCGTTGAGGCTGGGCAGGTACAGCGCGGCCATCGTGCCCACGAACTGCAGGCCCACCACCGCGGCCAGCGGCCGGCGATAGGCGTGCAGATGGGTGCGCAGCAGTGTCAGCAGCACCGGTGTCCCTCCCGATCGACCTGCACCAGCATGCACCCGGCCGCTGACAATTTCCGCCGCCGATCGCTGACGGCGATCACCGCCAGGCGTCGACGACGGCGAGCAGGTCGGCCAGCCGCAGGATGACGGCGTCCGGGTCGCCCTCGACCGGGCCCTGCTGCTCGGGCGGGATGTCGCTGTGCGGGATCAGCACGGCGCGCATGCCGACCGCCTTCGCGCCGTGCACGTCGTCGAACGGCCGGTCGCCCACAAAGACGCACCGCGCCGGGTCGTCGACGCCGACGGCGCCCATCGCCGCGCGGAAGGCCTCGGGGTGCGGCTTCGTCCAGGTCGTCTCGGACGTGTACACCGCGCCGTCGAGCAGGGCGAGCACGCCGTCGCGGGCGAAGATGCGCTCGTGCTCGGCCCGCGGCCAGAGCGTGTTGGAGAGGACACCGATGCGGATGCCACGCTCGCGCAACCCCTCGAACACCGCCGGCGCGTCCGGGTCGAGCAGCGTGTGCGGCTCCCACCAGTCGTGCACCGCCCGGCGCAGCACGTCGTCGGGCTCGACCCCGGCCGCGCGGAAGACGTCGTCGAGCGTGCCGGACAGGTGGTGGTCGCGCGAGCGGGCCCACGTCTCCTGCTCGGCGGCGAGCAGGCGCCCGGCGAGCTCGTCGTCACCGACCGCGTCGATCCACGGGCTGATCGGGTCGATCGTGTGCCACGGCGTGAGCGTGCCGCCCCAGTCGAAGATCACCGCGTCGATCGTCACGAGCAGCGAGGCTAGCGATGATCAGAACAGGATGGTCGACAGCTCGCCGACCTGGCGCATGCCGAGGCGCGCGTAGAGCCGGCGCGCCGGCGCGTTTTAGTCGTTGACGTAGAGCGAGGCCGACGGCGCCAGGTCGAGCGCCCGCAGCAGCACCTGTGCCATGGCCGCGGTCGCGAGGCCGCGGCCCCGGTCGCGCGGCCGCACCCACACGCCCTGGATCTGGCAGGTGTGCGGGGTCAGCGCCCCGATGTCTGCCTTGAAGACGATCTCGCCGCTCGCGTCGGCGACGCCGAAGGCGCGCCCGGCGGCGAGCATGCGCTCGGCGCGGCGGCGGTACCCGCCCGCGGTCGCCGGGACCAGCGGCGACACCCCGAGCTCCTCGGTGAACATCGCCGCCGACGCCGGCAGGTAGTGGTCGATCTCGTCCGGTCGCAGCACGCGCACCTGCGGCCCGGCCGCGACGTCGCGCAGGCCGTCGGGCCGGTCGAGCAGCAGCAGCGGCTGGTGTCCGCGCACGGCCCGCGCCTCGCCCCAGGCAGGCCGCACCGCGTCCCAGATGCGCCGCACCGTGGGCAACGGACCGACGATCGAGGTGCAGTCACGGCGCAGGCCGGCGAGGTGCCGCCCGAGCGCCGCGAGCGCCTCGTCGTCGGTGCCGATCGGTACGAGGTTCCCGCCGTGCAGGACGGCGGCTCGCAGCCGGTGCGGGTGGCCGATGCCGAACGGCGTCGCACCGAGCCGCATGGGCACGATGCTGCGCGCGAGCGCCAGCCGGGCGATCGGCATCGCGTTCGCGATCGGGTCGACCGCCAGCAGCCGCTCGAGCCCGGGACGGTCGGCGTCGCCAAGCATCCGGACGGCGTCGTCGCCGGGACGCTCGGCCAGCGGCCGCGCGGTGGTCACGTGCGCGACGCTACCGCGACCCGCCCGCACACCCCGTCAGCCGACGGGTCAGCTCACCGAGACGGTGGGCTCGCCCGTGCTCTCCATCGTCTCGGCGAGGCGCAGTGCCTCCTCGATGAGGGTCTCGACGATCTGCGACTCGGGCACGGTCTTGATGACCTCGCCCTTGACGAAGATCTGCCCCTTGCCGTTGCCGGACGCGACGCCGAGGTCGGCCTCGCGGGCCTCGCCCGGCCCGTTCACGACGCAGCCCATGACGGCGACGCGCAGCGGCACGGTCATGCCCTCGAGTCCCGCGGTGACCTTGTCGGCGAGCGTGTACACGTCCACCTGGGCGCGTCCGCACGACGGGCACGACACGATCTCGAGTTTGCGCTGGCGCAGGTTCAGCGACTGCAGGATCTGCAGGCCGACCTTCACCTCCTCGACCGGCGGGGCCGACAGCGAGACGCGGATCGTGTCGCCGATGCCCTTGCTCAGCAGCGCCCCGAACGCGACGGCCGACTTGATCGTGCCCTGGAAGGCCGGCCCGGCCTCGGTGACGCCGAGGTGCAGCGGGTAGTCGCACGCCTCGGCGAGCAGCTCGTAGGCGCGCACCATGACCACCGGGTCGTTGTGCTTGACCGAGATCTTGAAGTCGCGGAAGTCGTGCTCCTCGAACAGCGACGCCTCCCACAGCGCCGACTCGACGAGCGCCTCCGGCGTGGCCTTGCCGTACTTCTCGAGCAGCCGCTTGTCGAGCGAACCCGCGTTCACGCCGATGCGCAGCGAGACGCCGGCGTCCTTGGCCGCCTTCGCGATCGCGCCGACCTGGTCGTCGAACTTCTTGATGTTGCCCGGGTTGACGCGCACCGCGGCGCAGCCCGCGTCGATGGCGGCGAAGACGTACTTGGGCTGGAAGTGGATGTCGGCGATGACCGGGATCTGGCTGTGCTTCGCGATCTCGGGCAGCGCGTCGGCGTCGTCCTGGCTCGGGCAGGCGACGCGGACGATGTCGCAGCCCGCCGCGGTGAGCTCCGCGATCTGCTGCAGCGTCGCGTTCACGTCGGCGGTGAGCGTCGTGGTCATCGACTGCACCGAGACCGGCGCGTCGCCACCGACCAGCACCGAGCCGACCTTGATCTGTCGGGACTTCCGGCGCGGGGCGAGCGTGGGCGGCGGGGCGGACGGCATACCGAGGGGAACGGCCATGACGACCATTATCCGCCTGCGTGGTGGACGAACGGTGTTCCGTGAGCCACCGCGACGTCAGCCGCCGCAAGGGGGATGGGTTAACCGCCCAGGACGTCGATCGGCTTGACGATGTCCGCGTAGGCGGTGAGCACCGTGAGCACGAGCAGCACGCCCGCGACGGCGTACATCACCGGCAGCATCTGCGCGGTGTCGACGAAGATCTGCTCGCGTCGGCCGCGCACCCGGGCCATGCCCCGGCGGATCGCCTCGACGATCGCCCCGGCCACGTGCCCGCCGTCCAGCGGCAGCAGCGGCAGCAGGTTGAAGAAGAACAGCAGCAGGTTCACGGACGCGAGCAGGCTGACCAGCGTGTAGATCTTGTCCTGCCGGTCGAGCAGCTTGCTGCCGGCGAAGTCGCCGGAGATGCGCCCGATGCCGATGACGCCGACGGCGCTGTTCACGTCACGCGGCTTGTTCTCGAAGATCGTGCCGAACAGGTCACCGATGCGCTGGGGGTACTGCATCAGGCGGTCCCAGCCGGTGCGGATCTGGTCGCCGATCTGGCCGGGCACCCCGCTGATCGGCACCGCCTGGTAGTAGTGCCGGAAGTGCGGGCTGGCCCCGATGAAGCCGGCCGTCTTGAAGGCCGTGCAGTCGGCGTTCGCGCACTTCTGGTTCTCGACCGGCGTGATGCGCAGCGCCACCGGCTTCCCGGCACGCAGCACGTGCACGACGATCGTCCGGTCGGCCGACTTCTCGATGATGGCGACCGTCTCGTCCCAGGTCTTCACCGGCGTGCTGTCGATCGCGACGACCGTGTCGCCGGGCTGCAGCCCGTCCCTCGCCGCCGGCGCGTTCGGCACCGTGCACGGCGGCACCTGGTTGGCCGGCGTGCTCGCCTTCACCACGCACTTGCTGATGTCGCCGACGGTGGTGGTCGGGTCGTCGTGCGGCGTGCCGAGCGTCGTGAGCAGCACGAGCGTGAGCACGAGGTAGATGAGGAGGTTCATGGTCGGGCCGCCGACCATGACGATCATCTTCTTGCCCGGGGTGAGCCGGTAGAACTGCCGGTGCTCGTCCTGCGGGTCGAGCTCGTGGCGGCTGGTCTGCCGGAAGTCCTCGATCGTGGCCGCGATCCGGCGCGGCCAGCGCGAGCGCCTGCCGTCGGCGCGCGGCGGCACCATGCCGATCATCCGGATGTAGCCGCCGGCCGGGATGGCCTTGATGCCGTACTCGGTGTCGCCGCGCTTGCGCGAGAAGACCGTCGGCCCGAAGCCGACCATGTACTGGGTGACCTTCACGCCGAACTTCTTGGCGGGCACCATGTGCCCGATCTCGTGCAGCGCGATGCTCAGCAGCAGCCCGACGACGAAGAAGACGACGCCGAACGTGTAGAGCAGCCACGTGGGCACCCACGGCCTCCGATCAGGCGGTCGAGCTTCCGGTTGCGAGCCGCCGGCGGACCTCGTCCCGAGCCCAGGCGTCGGCCCGTTCGACGTCCTCGACGGTACCGGGCTCGCCCAGCGCGGGATGCTGATCCCTCAGCCACTCGTCCAGTACATCGGCCACCGTGTCGACGATCTGCAGGAATCCGACGCGGTGCTCGTGGAAGGCCTCGACGAGTTCCTCGTTGGCGGCGTTGAAGACCGCCGGCGCACAGCCCCCGGCCTCCCCCGCCCGGCGGGCCACCTGCACCGCCGGGAAGGCGGCGTCGTCGAGCGGTTCGAAGGTCCACTGCTGCGCCGTCGTCCAGTCGACGGACGAGGCGGCGCCGGGCACGCGGTCGGGCCAGCCGAGGGCGAGCGCGATCGGCAGCCGCATGTCCGGCGGCGAGGCCTGGGCGAGCGTCGAGCCGTCGACGAACTCGACCATCGAGTGGATCACCGACTGCGGGTGCACGACGACGTCGATGCGGTCGTACGGCACGCCGAACAGCAGGTGCGCCTCGATCACCTCGAGGCCCTTGTTCACCAGCGTCGCCGAGTTCGTGGTGATGAGCCGGCCCATGTCCCAGGTCGGGTGCGCGAGCGCCTGCCGCGGCGTGACGTCGGCGAGCTCGTCGCGGCGGCGACCGCGGAACGGGCCGCCGCTGGCCGTCAGCAGCAGCCGCCGCACCTCGTCGGGCCGCCCGCCGCGCAGGCACTGCGCGAGCGCCGAGTGCTCCGAGTCGACCGGCACCAGCTGCCCCTCGCCGGCGAGGCCCGTGACGAGCGAGCCGCCGGCCACCAGGGACTCCTTGTTGGCGAGCGCGACGACCCGGCCGGCGGTGAGCGCGGCGACGGTGGCCCGCAGGCCGGCGGCCCCGGCGACGGCGTTGAGCACGATGTCGCAGCCGAGCGCGGCGAGCCCGGTGTTCGCGTCCGGGCCGCTGACGATGCGCGGCGCCGGCACGTCGGCCGGCCAGACCCGGTCGAGCGCGGCGCGCAGGGCCGGCTCGGCGTCGGCGCGGCTCACCCCGACCGCCTGCACCCGCAGCCGGGCCGCCTGCTCGGCCAGCAACCCCACGTCCGAGCCGCCGGCGCTGATGGCCGTGACCTCGAACCGGTCGTCGGCGGCGGTGGCGACGTCGATCGTCTGGGTGCCGATCGACCCGGTCGAGCCGAGCAGGACGATGCGACGTCGGGTCATGCCCCCATCCTGCCGGTCAGGCGAACAGGGCCCTGCCCCACCAGTCCCCCGGGCCCTGCAGCCCGGGCGGCACGGCCAAGATCGCGCTGCCGGTGTGCCGGATGTACTCGTTCAGCGCGTCGTGCTGCCCGAGCCGCTGCTGGATCGGCACGAACTGCGCGCGCGGGTCGGCCTGGTAGGCGAGGAAGAACAGCCCGGCGTCGAGCAGCCCGGTCTCGGGGTCGATCCCGTCGGTGTAGCTGTAGCCGCGCCGCAGCAGCTTCGCGCCGCCGTTCGCCGTCGGCGCCGCCAGCCGCACGTGGGCGTCCGCCGGCATGCGTTCGAAGTCGACCCGGTCGAACTCGTGCTGCTTGCCGATGGGCGCGCCGGTGTCCTTCACCCGGCCGAAGGTGCGCTCCTGCTCGCCGAGCGACGCGGTGTCCCACGACTCGACGAGCATGCGGACGCGCCGCGCCACGAGGTAGCTGCCGCCGGCCATCCACGCCTGGTCGCCGCCGTCGGCCCACACCCACCGGTCGAGGTCGGCCGTGTCCTCGCCCTTGATGTTGGCGGTGCCGTCCTTGAACCCCATCAGGTTGCGCGGCGTCTGCTGCGACGTCGAGGTCGAGGACGTGCGGCCGAAGCCCAGCTGCGTCCACCTGAGCACGGCGGTCCCGCGGGCCAGGCGGGCAAGGTTGCGGATGGCGTGGAAGGCCACCTGCGGGTCGTCCGCGCACGCCTGCACGCCGATGTCGCCGCCGCTGCGGGCGGGGTCGAGCGTGTCGCCGGGGAAGGCGGGCAGGTCGACGAGTGCGGCCGGCCGCCTGTCGCGCAGGCCGAACCGGTCGTCGAACAGCGACGACCCGAACCCGACGGTGATCGTGAGCGACGACGCCGGCAGGCCCATCGCCTCACCGGTGTCGATCGGCGGCGTCAGGGGCGCGGTCTCCACCGCACCGACCGGTCGGCCGGCCGTCAGCTGCGCGGCCGCCGCGGCCCAGGTGCCCAACATCCGTTGCAGGGCAGCGGCGTCGGTGGTCGTCACGGTGAACGCGGCGAACGCGAGCCGGTCCTGCGCCGGCGTGGTGATACCGGCCTGGTGGCGGCCGTAGAACGGCACGACGCCGGACGCGCCCGATGTGCCGCCGGACGCCAGGGCGTAGCCGGTGCCGCCGGCCGCGGCGAGCCCGAGCGCGCCGAGCCCGCCACCGAGGAAGCGCCGGCGTGAGGTCGCGGTCACGACTGGGCCGCCACCTTCTGCGCCACCGTCGACAGCGGCTCCTGCACTGACTTCACCGCTGCCGCGAGCGCGCGCTTGTCGTCGGCCGTCAGCGCCGTGTACCGCACGACGCCGCCCAGCGCGGACGGGTCGCGGTAGGCGTCGATCGCCCGGTCGAGCGCGGCGAAGCGCTGCGCGATGGTGGCGGTGAGGGCCGGGTCGATGCGCTGCAGCGCGGGCCGCAGCTGCGCGAAGGCCTGCTGCGAGCCAACGACGTTGTCGGTCATGTCGAGCAGGTCGAGGCGCGAGTACCGCTCCTCCTCGCCGGTGATCTTGGACGCGACGACCTCGTCGAGCAGTTCCTGGGCGCCGTTGGCGAGCTCGGTCGGCTGGTAGCGCTGGGTCGCGGTCAGTCGCTGCAGGCGGCGCACGTCGTCGACGAGGCGGTCGGCGACCGGCGCGAGCCCGTCGAGGCTGCGGGCCTGGAACAGCCCGCGCTCGAGCACGTGCATGCCGCGCCACTGCGCCGCCGGCACGTCGCCGGCGCGTGCGTCGATGTCGGCGTCGATGTCGTCGCCGCCGACCGAGAACGACTCGGCCACCGGCTCGATCCGCTCGTAGTACGGGCGGGCGCCGGCGTACGCGCGCTGGGCCGCGGCGAGGTCGGTGCCGCGCACCGCCGCCGCCAGCCGTTCGGCGGCGGTCACGAGTTGCCCGACCTGCTGCGAGACGTAGGCGGCGTACCCGGAGCTCGCCTGCGCGAGCAGCGCGGTCACCGGGCTGTCGTCAGCCGGCGCGCGCTCGCCGGTGACCACGATCGACCGCCGCTCAGGCGTCGCGCCGGGGCAGAAGAGCGTGTAGGCGCCGGCGGGGAGGGTGACCGCAAAGTCGCCGCTGAACCCTGGCGGCACGTTCTCCTTCTCGCCGACGATCCGGCTGCCGCTGAGCACCTCGACCTCGGTGACCGCGGTCGCGTCCTTGTTGATCACGTGCAGGCTGATGCCGCCGGCCCGGAAGCGCCCGGCGCTCGGCACGCAGCCGTCCGCGGCGGTCACGGTGATCGTCGCGTGCCCGGTGG
>NZ_JBQCEE010000283.1:0-8788 GCF_051960575.1 Jatrophihabitans sp. | reverse complement strand
CGACGGTCGCTGCTGCCGCCATCGCAGCACCGACCGCCGCCGTCATCGCCGACGCGGTCGTCGCGGACCACCGCGACGAGCCCGACGCCGACGACGACGGCCACGACGACGAGCCGCCCGCGTCGACGCCGACGAGCCCGCCGACATCGACGGCCAGGCACCGTCCGGCGCACGGGGCCCCCGCCGCGGCGGCCGCGACCAGCGCGTCGACCGGCCCGGGCGGAGCCGCCAAGCGCCCGCGTCCGGGAGCAGCCGTCGCGGCGTCGGGTGGGCGTTCAGCAGCAGCGTCGTCCGCCACCGAGACACCCGCGGTGTGGACACCCGATCTCGTCGACAAGCCCGACGCGCTCGACGACCCGCAGCTCGAACGCTTCCTCAAGGCGACCGAGCCGCAGCCTGACGACGTCGAGCCGAAGCGCCGGCTGCCACGGCTCAACGGCCGGTGGGTCGGCATCTCAGTGAAGGTGCTCATCGCGGTCGTCGTCGCGCTCGGCGCCGCGGTGGCCCTGCGTGTGTACGTCGTCGCGCCGTACTACATCCCGTCCGAGTCGATGGAACCGACGCTGCACGGCTGCGCCGGCTGCGACAACGACCGGGTGCTGGTCGACAAGTTCTCGTACCACTTCACCGACGTCAGCCACAGCGACATCGTGGTCTTCGACCGGCCGAAGAACTTCCAGGCGCCCGAGGACGTGCTGATCAAGCGCGTCATCGGCCTGCCCGGCGACACCATCCAGCTGCGCAACGGCCGCGTCATCCTCAACGGCACGCTGCTCGACGAGGGGTACGTCAAGTCGACCCCGCAGTGCCCGGGCACCAGCCAGCGCACCGACCCGCGCACCTCGGTGTCGAAGTGGACGGTGCCACCCGGCGACGTCTTCGTCATGGGCGACAACCGCTGCGACTCGGAGGACAGCCGCCGCTTCGGGCCGATCCCCGAGTCGTCCATCATCGGCCGCGCGTTCATGGTCATCTGGCCCTGGAAGCACTTCGGGTTCCTGCACTGACGGGTCGCGACCGCTTTCTGTCAGTGCCCGGACGTACGGTGCCGGGCATGAGCACCACCGTGGCCGATCCGATGTCCGGCGACGCCGACGCACCGACCGACGCCGGCGCGGCTCCCGAGCTGCCTCCGGTCGTCGGGTCGTTGTCGCCGTCGCGGGCGGCCGACTTCAAGAACTGCCCCCTGCTGTTCCGGTTCCGCACGATCGACAAGCTGCCCGAGCCGCCGTCGTCCGCGGCCACGCGCGGCACGCTGGTCCACGACGTGCTCGAGCGCCTCTTCGACCTCCCCGCCGCCGAGCGCACCCTGGACGCCGCGCGGTCCCTGCTGCCCGCCGCGTGGGCCCGGGTCGTCGCGGAGGAGCCCGAGGCCGCCGGCCTGTTCGCCGACGACGACGGCACGGCCTTCGAGGCGTGGCTGGCGTCGGCCGGCGAGATGCTGCAGACCTACTTCCGCCTCGAGGACCCGACCCGGCTCGAGCCGGCCGCCCGCGAGGAGCTGGTCGAGGTGGTCGTCGACGGGCTGCGGCTGCGCGGCTACATCGATCGGCTCGACGTCTCCCCCGCCGGCGACCTGCGCGTCGTCGACTACAAGACCGGCGCGTCGCCGCGCGAGGCCTACGAGAGCCGGGCCATGTTCCAGCTGAAGTTCTACGCGCTCGTGCTGTGGCGCACCCGCGGTGTGGTGCCGCGCGAGCTGCGGCTGATCTACCTCGCCGACGGCGAGACGCTCACCTACCGACCCGACGACGAGGGGCTGCACCGGTTCGAGGGCACCCTCAAGGCGCTGTGGGCGGCGATCGTGCTCGCCACCGAGCAGGGCGACTTCCAGCCCAACCCGGGCAGCGCCTGCACCTGGTGCTCGCACCAGGACCTCTGCCCCGCCTACGGCGGCACGCCGCCGCCCTACCCGGCCCCCTCGATCGTCGACGCCGCGCACTACCGGCCGGGCGAGGTCACGCTGCTGACCCCGGCGCCGGCGCCACCATCCGACGCAGCCGCGCCGGATCGAGCTCGGTGAGGCTGTCGACCACCGTCCGGGTCGGCGCGGGCTCGATGGGCACGTGGTGCGGCACTGCGATGACGACACAGCCCGCCGCCTCGGCCGAGGCCACGCCGGTCGGCGAGTCCTCGATGGCCACGCACGCGGCCGGGTCGACGCCGAGCCGTTCGGCGGCGAGGAGGTAGGCGTCCGGGTGCGGCTTGCCCTGCCGCACCTGGTCGCCGGTGACGAGGGTGGCGAAGGTGCCGGCGGGCAGCGCGCGGGTCACGGTCTCGGCGAGCCGCAGGTAGGACATGGTCACCAGTGCGCAGGGCACGCCGTCGGCATTGAGGTCGCGCAGCAACCGCAGGGCGCCGGGACGCCACGGGATCGCCCGCTCGCACTGCCGGATCACCTCGTCCAGCAACTGCTCGACGATCGTCTCGGGCGGGAGGTCGACCCCGCCGCGGTCGCGGATGATCGCGCCGCTGACCAGCAGGTCGTTCCCGACGAGCGACAGCGCGAGCTCGTCGCTCCACTCGCCGCCGTGCGCGGCGACGATCTGGTACTCGGCGGCGATCCAGTACGGCTCGGTGTCGACGATGGTGCCGTCCATGTCGACGAGCACGGCCGCCAACGACGACCGCGAGGTGGTGTCGTCCATCAGCAGGGCGACGATCCGGACGTCAGCGTGCCGGTCACCGTCGGCGACGCGTCGCCGTGCGGGCGGTAGTGGATCACGTAGTACGGCGACGACGGCGTTTCGCGCAGGAACCCGGCGCGGACGATCGCGGCCAGCGTCGGGGCGTGGCTGCCGAAGCGCGCGAAGTACGCCTCGGCGGCGATCTCGACGGTCTTGACGTTCTCCTCGCAGGCGAGCCTCGACGCGCCGGGCGGGGTGCCCTGCGGCGCCGGCTGGTGCGCCGCGCTCGTCGCGGCCGGGGCGGCGGCGGACGTGGACGACGCGCCTCCGGACGCGCCGCCCGACGAGCTGCACGCAGCGACCGTGCCGACCGTGCCGACCAGGACGACGACGGCAGCGACGGCGGAGCGCAGCATCACGGCGTCCCCCATCTCGCTCGCCGACCGGACCGCACGATCGTAGGGCGCTGCAGCGCGGTCGCGGGCGCCGCCGCCGCGCGGCGTGGCGGGCGTCGCCGATGGTCCCGGCGCGACACGGGACCTTCGCCTACGCGGCGCGCCGCCACCGATCTTTGATCCTGGACGTGCGGCCGAGGACCGGTAACCCCCACTCCCGACCAGAGGCCGCGGATGTCCGAGGACCAGAAGCGGCTCGTTGCCTTCCGCGGGGGACGGCGACGAGCCGCTTCTGTCGTTCACTCCACCGGCGCGGCCCGCGAGAGCCGGATCTCCTCGGCGTCGAGTCCGGCCTGCACCTGGCGCAGCACGATGTCGTCGATGCGCTGGGTGTCGCGCAGGTCGAGCAGCGCCACGCGCTTGCGCGCGATCACCGCCAGCTTGAGCGCCGTGTACTGGTCGTCGTGCTGGACGATCGGGTCGTCGGACGAGCCGTCGGCGGCGAGCAGCTTGCGCCGCTTGTCCAGCTCGTGCCGCACCCGGTCGCGCACCTTCTCGTCCGAGCCGAGCTCGTCGGCGAGCTCGTCGAGCGCGTCCCACGCGGCCTCGGTGGTCGTGACCTCGGCGAAGTGCCGTTCCTCGGCGACCGAGGTGTCCTCGGGCAGCCGGGCGAAGCGCACGACCCGCCCGAGCAGCAACGCCTGCAGCAGCGTCAGCACGATCACCCCGCTGGTGATCACCACGATGAGGTCGCGGTCGGGGAACGGCGCGCCCGAGTGCACGGTGCGCGGCACGGCGAGGGCGGCGGCGAGCGACACCGCGCCGCGGAAGCCGGCGTGCGCGCTCACCGTGCGCTGGCGCGCCCCGACGCGACGCAGCCGCTGCGCCGGCCGCCGGTCGACGGCCCGGATCAGGTAGGGCGTCGTGTACAGCCAGGCCCAGCGCGTGGCGATCACGACGGCCGTCACCGCGACGACGTAGCCGACGGCGCGCCCGGCGGACACGCTGCTGAGATCGCGCACGGCCGTCTCGGCCTGCAGGCCGACGAGCACGAACAGCGCCGAGCTCAGCACCGTCGTCGCCAGCGACCAGAACGCGGTCGTCTGCTGGCGGGCCGCGGCGCCGGTGATGCGGGGCGCGAGCTGGCTCATCAGCAGCCCGCAGACGACGACGGCGAGCACGCCGGAGGCCTTGATCGAGTCGGCCAGCAGGAACGCACCGAACGGCGTCACCAGCACCGCGATGTTCTCGAGCATCGGGTCGTCGATGCGGCGCCGCAGCTGCCAGCTGGCGAGGCCGACGAGCGCGCCGGCGAGCAGGCCGCCGCCGTACGAGAGCACGACCAGCCAGGTGACGTGCGGCGCGGTCAGGTGCTCCTCGCCGGCGGTGACCCCGACGGCGAGGCCGTAGATCACCAGTGCCGTGCCGTCGTTCACCAGGCTCTCGGCCCGCAGCACGGTCAGGGTGCGGCGCGGCAGCGCCCGGGCCAGCACGCCGACCGCGGTGGCGTCGGTCGGCGCCACGGCCGCGCCGAGCACCCACGCCGGGCCCCAGTGCATGCCGATCGCGTGGGCGGCCGCCGCCACGGCACCGGCGGTCGCGACCACGAGCAGCGTGCTGGTGAGGATCACGACGCGCAGGTTGCTGCGGATCTCGCGCAGCGAGGTCGTGAGGCTCTCCCAGTACAGCAGCGCGGGCAGGAAGAGCAGCAGCACGACGTCCGGCGGGAGTTGCGCGTGCTGCACCCGTGGCACGAAGCCGATCACCACACCCAGCAGCACGAGCACCAGCGCCGGCGCCAGCGGATAGCGTCGGGCAAGCGCACCGCCGATCAGCAGCGCGACGCCGAGGACGACGACCATCTCCAGACCGAGCACCGGCCCATCTTGGCCGACAACGCAGGTGTGTGGGCCCGGTGCTCGACGGCCGACCGGAAAACGCCTCGACCATCGCCGGGACGGGTGCGACGCTCTCGCCGTGATCCCGAGCATCGACCGGCCGCCGTTCGACCAGCTGCGCCACGCGGCCGAAGCCGCCGCGCTGGCGCGACCCGAGATCGATGCCGACATGATCCTCGAGATCTTCACCGAGGTCGCGTTCCTGCTCGACAACGGCCTCGCGCTCGACGGCCTGGACGACCACGACGCGCACGCCGTCGTCGCGGCGCTCTGCGACGACCTCGTCGCGGCCGATCCCGGCGCCGCGGTGCGCGCGCGGGCCGAGGCGCTGGGCGACGGGGTCGGCGACCTGCACGACCCAGCTGCGGTCGGCGGGTCGCTGCGCATCGCGGGGCAACTGCTGCGGCTGTGACGAGCGCCGCCCGCTGCTCGATGCGAGCCGCGGGCGGTGTGCGGGGTAGGCCGACGGCATGCCCACGATCCATCGCAGTGTCGACATCGCCGCACCGGCCGACACGGTCTGGCGGCTGCTCGAGGACGTCCGCCGCCTGCCCGAGTACTCCGACAGCACCGAGGCCGTCGAGGACGCGCCCGAGCGACTGACCGCCGTCGGTCAGCAGTACACCCAGGTCGGCACGCTGCTCGGCATGAAGCTGCGCTCACGGTGGCAGGTCGTCGACCTCGACCCCGGCACGCGGATCAGCAGCGAGGGCCGGCTCGCCCCCGGTGTGCGGTACACGCTCACCCAGCGGCTCGAGGCGCGTCCGGACGGCGGCACCCGCCTCGCGATCGACATCGACTACACCCCGCCCGGCGGACGGCTCGGCCGGCTGGCCGCCAAGGCCGGGGCTGAGGCGAAGGCCGGCCGCGAGGCACAAGCCGTCCTGGACGGCATCAAGCGCACGATCGAGCGCACGAGCGACTGAGCCGGCGACCGGACGCAGAGCGGCGGCGCGGGTGCTGAACGGCGCGGCAGGTGTGTGGCGACGCTGCAGGTGTGTGGCGACGCTGCGGGCAGACACGCCGTGGCACCCCTCGCACGGTCGCCACACACGGCCGGGGCGCGGCAGGTGTGTGGCGACGCGGCGGGGAGACCCGCCGTGCCGCCACCCGCAGCGTCGCCACACCACCGGGGCGACGGCGGCTGCGCCGAACGTGGTGAGGTGGGCCCATGAGCGAGCGCCGCGTGTCCATCGGCTTCGCCCGGCTCCCCCGGTGGCTCGACGGCTTCGCCGAGCGCCACGGGCCACCGACCGTGACCGCGACGCCGGACGAGGTGCACCTGGTCGGTGGCGACGGCGCGCAGGCGTGGCTCGCGGTGCCGTTCCCGCCACTGCCCGACGGCGACGACCCCCTCACGGCCCTCGCGAACCACGTCACCCGCGAGCGCACCGTCGGCGTGGTGCTCGTGCGCCGGGGCGGGCACGCGGTGGGGCTGTTCCGCGGGGCCGAACTGGTCGCGTCCAAGGTCGACAGCAGCTATGTCCAGGGCACGACGAAGGCCGGCGGCTGGTCACAGCAGCGCTATGCCCGGCGGCGCGCGAACCAGTCGCGCGCGGCGTTCGCCGACGCCGCGGCCACGGCGGCGCGCGTCCTGCTGCCGCACGCGGGCGAGCTCGACGCCGTGGTCGCCGGCGGCGACCGCCTCGCCGTCGACGAGGTCTTCGCCGACCCGCAGCTCGCCCCGCTGGCCGCGCTGCGCACCGGCCCCCTGCTCGCCGTACCCGACCCGCGGCTCAGGGTGCTGCAGGCGACGCCCGAGCAGTTCCTGGCAGTGCCGGTCCGGCTCGACCCGTAGGTAGAACAAGTTCTACTTCTGCGTTACCGTCTCGGCCATGACCAGTGCCCCATCCCGTTTCGCCGGCCGCCGCGTGGTCGTCACCGGTGCGGCCGGCGGCCTCGGCAGCTGCGTCGCGCGGATGTTCGCCGACGAGGGCGCGAGCGTGCTGCGCACCGACGTCGTCGAGGGCGAGGGCATCGTCGCCGCCGACCTCACCAGCGCCGACGACCTCGAACGGCTCGCCGCCACCGCGCTGGCCGAGCTCGGCGGGGTCGACGTGCTCTGCAACGTCGCCGGCGCGCAGCGCTTCACCACCGCCGACGAGCTGACGATCGAGGGCGTGCGCCGTCATCTCGACGTCAACGCGGTCGGGCCGATCATGCTGACCCACGCACTGATCCCCGCGCTGGTCGAGGCCAGGGGCAACGTCGTCTCGGTCGCGTCGATTTCGGCGCTGATGGGACAGCCCTACAACGCCCCGTACTGCGCGAGCAAGGCGGCGCTGCTGCTCGGCATGCGGGCGCTCGCCACCGAACTGGCGGGACGCGGCGTGCGGGTCAACTGCGTCTCCCCCGGCGGCATCGAGACCGCGATGACCGAGCGCGCCGCCCGCGAGCTGCCCAAGGACGTCGACTGGAACCTCATCGCCAAGAGCCAGAGCCTGATCCCCGGGTTCATGCCGCCGAAGGACGTCGCCGAGTCGATCCTGTTCCTCGCGTCCGACGCGGCCGTGTCGATCACCGGCGCGAACCTCGTCGTCGACCGCGGCGTGATCTGGTAGCGGGCGATCAGGGCATGGAGAAGGTCGACCTGCTCGTCTGGGACGACGACGCCGTCGCCGGGGCCCCCGGCCTCGAGGTCGTTGGCCTGCACCGCTGCACGGTCTCGCGCGCGGCCGACCTGCCCGGCGCCACCCTGCTCATGGGACGCGGTCCGCAGCTGCGCGGGCTGGTCGAACTCTGGCTCGACAGCGTCGACGTCTGGCCCGACGTCGTCGCGCAGGTGCCCGGCGACGCCTACCTGGTGACCGAGTCGGTGCCGCAGCCCGTCGGCGGGGACGAGCTGCTGACCCACCTCACCTGGTTCCCCAAGCCCGACCGGCTGACCGAGGCCGAGTTCTTCCACGGCTGGCACGTCGTGCACACGCCGTCGTCGGCGGCGCTGCACCCCGAGCGGCAGGGCTACGTGCGCGACGCCGTCGCCCGCACGCTGACCGAGGGCTCACCGCCGGTGCGGGCCATCGTCAGCGAGTACTTCGACGAGGCCGTCTACCTCGACCCGTCGCGGCTGTTCTCCGGCGCCGAGGCGCTGCAGCGCACGATGGACGAGCTGCCTCGCTACGCCGACGCCGACGCCATCTCGAGCTGCCCCGTCCGCCGCGTCTGACCGCCGTCTTGTCCGCCGGCCCGGTCATCTGCGCGGCCGGAGAACGACTGGGCCCGGGGACAAGACGGCCTGTTCAGCAGCCGGGGCGGGTCGTCATGGCCACGCGCAGCTGCTCGTTGCTCGGCGGCGCGCCGTCGAGCGGCTCGGCCGCGGGGCGCAGGCCGGCGAGCAGCAGCGGCAGGTAGCGGCGCGCCAAGCCCTCGCCGTCGGCGTCCGGGATCTCGGTGACCGACTTGAGCATCCGCAGCACGACGCCGAGGTCCTGCGGGGTGAGCTCGGGCCGGATCACGCCGGCCGCGCGCCCGCGCTCGAGCAGCCGCTCGAGCAACGGGTCGAGCCGGGTCTGCAGCTCGGCGAAGGCCTCGCCCTCGGCCCCGGTGCTCACCAGGTCGGCCATGCCCCGGTTGTCGGTCATCAGCTGCACGACCTGCTGCAGGAACCAGCTGAGCCCGTGCCAGGGGTCGGGATCCGCGGCCGCCTGCTCGGCGAGCTCGACCGGCTGCTCGATCTTCTGTCGCAGCCACGCCGCGGCGAGTTCGTGCTTGTTGCTGAAGTGTCGGTAGGCCGTCGCCACGTTGACGCCGGCCGCGGCGGCGATGTCGTCGAGCGTCACCGAGAGGCCTCGTGTGGCGAAGAGCTGCTCGGCGGCGTCGATGAGCGCCTGCCCGTTTCGGGCCGCATAGGCCCGCAACCCGCGAGGTT
>NZ_JBQCEE010000282.1:0-20827 GCF_051960575.1 Jatrophihabitans sp. | reverse complement strand
CCGCCCTGGTCGTCTACCGCACGGGGCAGAAGACCGACGTCCTCGTGGCGGCGCACGCGATCCAACCCGGCCAGCGGGTCACCTCGGCCGACTTCGACGTCGCCCGGGTGTCGACCGACGGCGGCGCGGTCATCGAGGCGTCGCGGCGCGGCGAGTTCGACGGCGACTACGCCATCACCGCCATCCCCGCCGACGCGCTGTTGAGCCCGCGCATGTTCCAGGCCGCCGACGTCATCCCCGGCAACGGCGTCGTCGTGGGCGTGAGCGTCGGCTCGGGCGCGCGCCCGGCGGGCAGCATCTCGCCGGGCGACATCGTGCGCGCCTACGACACCCCCAAGAACACCGACTCGGCCACGACCGACACCGGCAGTGCCGTGCTCGTCGACGCGGCGATCGTCGTCGACGTGCACTCGAGCAGCAGCGGCGACACCCAGGTCGTGTCGCTGCTCGTCGACCAGCAGGCCGCCGCCCTGCTCGTGCAGCGCAACGCCCAGGGTGAGGTCGCACTGGCCGAACTGCCCGCGGGCACGAAGCCGACCGTGCCGTACGCGACGAGCCCATGAGCGTCATCGGCCTCTGCTCGGTGAAGGGCGCGCCGGGCACCACCACGACCGCGATGCTGCTCGCCTCGCTGTGGCCCAGGCCGGCGGTGCTCGTCGACGCGGACCCGGCCGGCGGCGATGTCGCGCTGCGGCTGCCCGCGCCCGACGGGCGCCCGCTCGACCCGGCCAAGGGGCTGCTCACGCTGCTGCCGAACGCCCGGCGCGGGCTCGCGCCCGAGGTCGTGCTCGACCACGCGCACCAGGTGCTCGGCGGCGGGCGGATCATCGCCGGCGTCGAGGGTCCGGAGCAGGCTGCGGCCGCCGGGACGGCGTGGGTGTCGCTCGGCGATGCGTTGCGGGCCCTGCCCGAGCACGACGCCGTCGTCGACCTCGGCCGGCTCGACACCCGCTCGCCGGTGCTGCCACTCGCCCAGCGCGCCGACATCGTCGTCGCGGTGGTCGCGGCTTCGGTCGCCGGCGTCTACACCGCCCGCACGCGGCTGGCGCTGCTGCGCGACGCGCTCGTCGGCCCCGACGGCGCCGGCCCCGCACTCGCGCTCGTCGTCCGTGGCGGCGATGCGCGCGAGGCCGAGAGCGCCGCGGCGGTCATCCGCGAGGACGTGCCCGAGCTGACGTCCGTCGGCCGCATCGCCACCGACCCCGCCGCGGCCCGGCTGTTCGACGGGCAGCCGGTGTCGCGTCCCGAGCGGACGATGCTGGTGCGCTCCGGACGCGAGGTGACCACCGCCGTCGACGGGCTGCTCTACGTGCGCAGCTGGTCGGGCGACGGCGCCGCCGCACCCGCCGGGGGAGCACGATGACCACGACGAACGCGCTCGCCGACCAGGCGCTCGTGCGGCAGCTGCGTACCGAGGTGGCGAACCGGCTCAACCAGCAGCGCCGCAGCCTCGAGGTCGCCGGCCGCGCGCCGATGACCGCCGAGGACGAACGCCAGTACGCGCGCTCGTTGATCGTCCAGGTGCTCGAGGGCCACGCCCGTGACGAGATCGCGGCCGGCCGGTCGCCGCTCGCACCCGAGCAGGAGGAGTCGGTCGCCGCGGCGATCCACGCGGCGCTGTTCGGCGTCGGCCGGCTGCAGCCCCTGCTCGACGACCCCGACGTCGAGAACGTCGACATCAACGGCTGCGATCGCGTGTTCGTCGGCTACGCCGACGGACGCGAGGAATTGCACGCACCGGTGGCGGACAGCGACGAGGAGCTGATCGAGCTGATCCAGGTGCTCGCCGCGAACGTCGGCCTCACCAGCCGGCCGTTCGACGCCGCGAACCCGCAGCTGGACCTGCGGCTGCCCGACGGGTCACGGCTCTCGGCGGTCATGGGCGTGTGCGCGCGTCCGGCCGTCTCGGTGCGCCGGTCGCGGCTCGGCAAGGTGAGCCTCGAGGACCTCGTCGGCACCGGCACGATGACGCCCGAACTCGCGAGCTTCCTGCGCGCGGCCGTGCTGGCTCGCAAGAACGTGATGGTGGCAGGGAGCACCAACTCGGGGAAGACGACCCTGCTCCGGGCGATGGCGTCGGTCATCCCCCCGTCCGAGCGGTTGATCACCGTCGAGCGGGCGCTCGAGCTCGGCCTCGACGCGTTCGCCGACCAGCACCCGAACGTGATCGCGTTCGAGGAGCGCCTGCCGAACAGCGAGGGTCTCGGCGGCGTGAGCATGGCCGAACTCGTGCGCCGCTCGCTGCGCATGAACCCGAGCCGGGTGATCGTCGGTGAGGTGCTCGGCGACGAGATCGTCACGATGCTCAACGCGATGAGCCAGGGCAACGACGGCTCGCTGTCGACGATCCACGCCAACTCGAGCATCGAGGTGTTCAACCGCATCTCGACCTACGCGCTGCAGGCGGAGGAGAACCTGCCCGTCGAGGCGACGCACATGCTCATCGCCGGGTCGATCAACTTCGTCGTCTTCCTGCGCAAGCGCAACGACTACGAGCGCGGCGGCGGGCTCACCCGCATCGTCGAGAGCGTGCGCGAGGTGACCGGCGTCGACGGACGCGTGCTGTCCAGCGAGGTCTTCGCGCTCGGCCCGAACGGGCAGGCCGTGCCGCACGCCCCGATCGCGTGCATCGACGACCTCGAGCCGTTCGGCTACCGGCCGGGCGTCCAGGCGCGGTGGTAGCGCCGTGACGGGCCTGACCCTGCCGCTCGTCGTGGTGCTCGGCGCGCTCGTCGGACTCGGCCTGTTCGTCGCCGTGCTCGCCGTCGTCGGCGTGCCCGAGCGGCCGGCCGGGCGGCCGGGGCGCCGCCGCGCGCTGCCCCGCGGGCGCGAGGCGACCACCCGGCTCGCCATCGGCATCGGCGTCGGGCTCGTCGTCGCCCTGCTGAGCGGCTGGGTCGTCGCCGGCATCGCGCTCGGCCTGCTCGCCGGGCTGTGGGACCGCCTCGCCGGCGGCGACGGCCGTGAACGGGTCGGCATCGCCCGGCTCGAGGCGCTCGCCACCTGGACGGAGTCGCTGCGCGACACCATCGCCGGGGCCGTCGGCCTCGAGCAGGCCATCCCGGCCACCGCGGCCAACGCGGGCGTGGCGATCCGGCCGTCGCTGAACCTCCTGGTCGACCGGCTGCGCATCCGCGAGCCGCTCGCCGACGCCCTCACCGCCTTCGCCGAGGACCTCGACGACCCGAGCGCGGACGTCGTCTGCGCCGCGCTCGTGCTCAACGCGAAGCTGCGCGGCCCGGGTCTGCGCGACGTGCTGGGGGCGCTGGCCGTCTCGGCCCGCGAGGAGCTCGACCTGCGCCGTCGCATCGAGGCGAGCCGCAAGAGCATCCGGCGCAGCGCCCGGATCGTGCTGGTCATCGTGCTCGGTGTGATGGCGCTGCTGTCGGTGTTCAACCGCCGCTACGTCGAGCCGTACGGCACGCTCGCGGGCGAACTCGTGCTGGCGATCGTCGCGGTGCTGCTGGGCGGCGGGCTGCTCTGGCTGCGCCGCCTGGCCTCGCCGCGGCACACCGAGCGGTTCCTCGTGCACGACGCCCGCCTGGCCGAGCCGGTCGAGGCGGCGTCGTGACGCTCGCGATCCTGTTCGGGGCCCTGGCCGGCTTCGGGGTGTACGCACTCATCCGGGTCTGGCTGCGGCCCAGGCCCGGCCTCGCGGCGATGATCCACCGCATCGACGCGGGCACCCGCTCGATGAGCACCCGCACCGTGACGACGCTCGAGGCCGAGCGCATCGAGGCGGCCGCCCCGGGACCGGTGCAGCGGCTGGCCGACCGGCTCGAGGTGCTCGCGGTCGACCGCGGCTGGCGGCTCGGCCGCACCCGCACCGACCTCGCCATGATGGGCCAGTCGATGGGCGGGTTCCTGGCCAACAAGGTGCTCATCGCGCTCGGCCTGTTCCTGGTCGCGCCGGTGATCTGGTCGGCGCTCAGCCTGCTCGGCGCCCACATCCCCGCCCAGCTGCCCGCCCTGGTGGCGCTGCTGCTCGGCGCGGTCGGCTTCTTCATCCCCGACCTCAACCTGCGCAGCGAGGCCGAGAAGCGGCGCACCGACTTCCGGCGGGTCGTCGGCGTCTTCCTCGACCTCGTGGCGATGAACCTCGCCGGCGGACGCGGCCTGCCGGAGGCGCTGCTCACCGCGTCCACGATCAGCGACCACTGGGCGCTGGTGCGCATCCGGCAGGCGCTGGCGAACGCCCGGCTGTTCGGCACGACCCCGTGGGCGGCGCTCGGCGATCTCGGCCGCGACATCGGCGTGGACGAACTGCGCGACCTCTCGGCCGCGTTGACGCTGGCCGCCGACGACGGCGCCAAGATCCGCGCGTCCCTCTCGGCCCGTGCTGCCACGATGCGCCGTCGCGACCTGGCCGACGTCGAGGGCGAGGCCGGGGAGAAGTCGCAGTCGATGCTGGTCGCGCAGCTGCTCGTCTGCGCTGCGTTCATGATCTTCCTGGCGTACCCTGCGGTCGCGTCGCTGTCGGCCCAATGACCCGCTGTCGGGGTCGCGTGATTCGCCGGGTGGGCACGAATCGTCCCGTGATGGAAGAATCGCACCGGTCGCGCCACTGTCTGGGGGAATCCACATGTTGACCTACGTCCAGTTCCTGACCGAGGTACTGGTCGACCGAGTGCGCTCCGTGCGCGCCGACGACCGCCGCGACCGCGGCGCCTCGGCGCTCGAGTGGGCGATCATCGCGGCCATCGCCGTCGTGATCGCCTCGGTCATCGGCTACACGATCTACACCGTCGTGAACAACAAGAGCGACAGCATCCAGAAGTGCGCCAACGTCGCGGTCGGTGCCAAGTGCGACACCGGCGGCGGAGGCTGACCGATGCAGCGACCCCGGCGCGGTGACGACCGGGGCGTCAGCGCGGTCGAACTCGCGATCATCGGGCCGTCCCTGCTGCTGTTGATCTTCTTCGTCATCCAGGTGGCGCTCTACCTCTACGGCCGCTCGGTGGCGCTGCAGGCGGCCCGCGACGCGGTCTCGCAGCTGCGCCTCGCGCCCGATCGTGACCAGTTCGACGCCCTCGCGCCGCGCGTGCACGAGAACGCGGCGACGTTCGCGCAGCGCGTCGGCAGCGGCGCGCTCGACGACGTGGTCGAGCGCGACACGTACGCCGACGACCACGTCACCGTGGCGGTGACCGGCTCGACGATCACGCTCGTGCCGGGCTTCACCATCCACGTCACCGCCGAGGCGAGCGGGCGCTGGGAGCGCTTCGAGGACGCCGGATGAGGCAGCACCGCGACCGAGGGGCGCTGTCGCTCGAGTACGTGCTGACGGCGCCGCTGATCCTGGCCGTCTTCGGGCTGATCTTCGCCTTCGGGCTCATCGCCGAGACCAACGGTGTGCTGGACGCGGGCACGCGCGACGCCGCCCCGGCGGCGTCGCGCAGCAAAGACTAAGACCAGGCGCTGCGCATCGCGACGCAGACCGTGCGCGACGAGGTCGGGACGGGATCGCCGAGCTGTCTGCAGACGCTGCGCGTGACGATCGAGCCGGCCGGCGAGCTGCAGCCGGGCGAGACGCTGACCGTGCGCTCGACCTGCGTCTACGCGCTCTCCGACAGCGTCGGCGGCATCCCCGGCTCGCTCACCGTGAACTCGCAGTTCTCGAGCATGGTCGACCCGAACCGGAGCCTCGGATGAGACGCGACGACCGGGGGTCGATCCTGCCGCTGGTGCCCGGGGTGATCCTGGGGCTGCTGCTGCTCGGCGGGCTGGTCGTCGACGGCTCGCGCGACCTGCAGGCGCGCGGTTCGGCGCAGGCCTACGCCGAGGAGGCCGCACGGGCCGGGGCGAGCGCGATCGTGCCCAGTTCGACGGTGCTGCAGCTGAACTTCCAGCTGGCCCAGCAGCGCGTCGACGACTACTGCCGCCGGGCCGTCGGGGGCAACAGCAGCGTGCACGTCGTGTCGTGCCGGCTGACCGGGTTCAGCGACGCGACGACCTGCGGTGACGCGACCGCGCGGATCGTGGTGAACACCCAGGTGGTGCTGCAGATCGAGCCGACGCTGCTCGGCATGGTCGGGGTCACGAAGCTCTCGGCGACCGGTGTCGCGCACGCGCGTCCGTTCGAAGGACTGACGGCGGCGGACGCATGTTGATCGATCCGAATCGACGGGGGTGCCCGGATTCGCCTAGCCTGTCCGTACCGACCATATTCGTCTCGCGGCGGGAGGGCCTTCGATGACGACGGTGTCGCGACCACCCGACCGGCTGCCGCGCGCCGGTGCACCGGCGGACCGCGGCCGTGAGATCCGGCTCGGCCTGCTCGGCGTACTCGGCCTGCTCGTGCTGGTCATCGGCGTGCCGGTCGCCCTCGCGGTGTTCGTCGGCTACCCGCTGCCCCGCTCGGCCCCGTCGCGTGAGTGGCTGACGCAGTCGCTGTCGGCGACGCTCGTCGTCAAGGTCATCGCCTGCCTCGTCTGGGCGGTCTGGGCGCACTTCGTCGTCTGCCTGCTGGCCGAGTGGCGGGCCGTCCGGCGTGGGCGGCTGCCCCACTCGGTCGCCCTCGGCGGCAGCAGCCAGGCCCTCGCCCGGCGACTGGTCGCGGCCGCGCTGCTGCTCGGCGGCGCCGCCACGGCGTCCTTCCCGCACGGCGGCGGTGCGAGCCAGCCGGTGCGGCCGCCGGCCGCGACGGTGGCTGTCGCGCCGGCGACGGCGGCCCCGGTTGCCGAGCACCGGGCGACGCCCGCGGCGCCGACGGCCGCGCTGAAGTACTACGTCGTCTCGCCGCCCGAGGGCCGTCACCACGACTGCCTGTGGGACATCGCCGAACGCACCCTCAACGACCCGCTGCGCTGGAAGGAGATCTACGCGCTCAACCACGACCGCGTGCAGGTCGACGGCGCCCGGCTCACCGACGCCGACCTGATCCGGCCGGGATGGGAACTGCGCCTGCCCGCGGACGCGACCGGCCCGGGCGTGCACGACGCCCACACCGCGGCCCGCCACGCGGCGCCCGCGACCGCGTCCGACGCCTCGGCGCAGCGCGCGACGTCCGGCACGTCGGCGGTCGGCGGTGCGAGCGGTGCGACCGCCGCGACGACCCGAGGCGCGGGCGGAGCGGGCGCCACTGCCACGACCACCACGACCGCCACGACGGGCACGGCCGTCGGGGGTGTCGTGCAGGCGACGACGCACGCCGCCGCCGACCTCGGCGGGCTCGACCCGCGCCTGCTCGGCGGCGGGTTGATGGCCGCCGGCCTGCTGCTCGCCGTCGGCCGCCGCCGCGGGCCGCTGGCCCCCACCGACGAGGCGGCCGACGCGCTCGCCCTCATCGCCGACCTCGGCCGTGCCCGCCGGCTCGACCACGCCCTGCGCGCCCTCGCCGCCGCCCGGCGCGTACAGGGCCGCGTCCTGCCGCAGCCCGTCGTGGCCTGGGTGTCCGACGAGCGGGTCGACCTGCACCTGGCCGGTGGCGATGCGGGCGACCCGCCGGCGCCGTGGGCCGTGGGCGAGTCCGGCGCCTGGTCGGCGGCCCTCGACGACACCGACCGCGTCGTCGTCGCGGCGGACGTGGCCGCGCCCTTCCCGGCCCTGGTCGCCGTCGGTCATGACGACGGGCACGACCTGTTCGTCGACCTCGAGCAGGCCCCCGGGCTGGTCGCCGTCGCGGGCGACCTCGACCGCGCCCGCGACCTCGTCACGGCGATGGGTGTGCAGCTCGCCACCAGCGCCTGGAGCGACGGCGCGCGGGTCACCCTCGTCGGCTTCGCCGACGGCCGCGACATCGCGTCGCTCGATCCCGCCATCACCGCGGTCGACCACCTGGCACCGATCCTCGCCGACCTCGAGCGCGAGCACGAGCGGGCCGCACGGCTGCGCGAGCAGCTCGGCCTCGACGGCGTGCTCGCGGGCCGGCAGCTGCGGCGCGACGCGGGGTGGCGTCCGCACCTGCTCGTGCTGTCCGGGCCGCCCACGCCGGACGAGGTCGAACGCCTCGCCGCGGTGGTCGGTACCGGGCGCTCGCAGCACGCGGTGCTCGTCGTCGGCGACACCCGGCCCGCGCGCTGGCGCTTCGTCGTCGGCGCCGACGGGCGGCTCGACCTCGGCGTGCTCGGCGCCACGGCCACGGCGCATCGCCTCGGCCGCGCCGGGCTGGCCACCGTCCGCGAGCTGGTCGACGACGCGGTCGCCGCCCGCACCGACACCACCCGCAGCCTCACCGGCACGCCGACGCCCGTGGCGCCCGCCGGCCGTGCCGACGCAGCGCCCCGCGCGGTGCCCGACACCGGCCCGGCATGGGCGTCGGTGCAGCTGCTCGGCCCTGTCCGGGTCACCGCGCCCGGGCCGGTCGAGCCGCGCCGCGTGCCGCTGCTGACCGAGCTGGTCGTCGCCGTCGCCCTGCATCCCGACGGCGTGCACGACGCCGTGTTGCGCGCGTCGCTCTGGCCGCGCGGCGTCGGCGACGACGTGTTCGCGGCGACGATGCGCGAGGCGGTCGCCTGGCTCGAGTACGGCGGCCGCCGCGGCCTCGAGCAGGTCGACGGCCGGTGGCGGCTCACCGACGACGTGCGGGTCGACCGCGACGTGTTCGCCGCGCTCGCCACGGGCGGTGACGGTGAGCTCGACCGCCTGCGGCGCGCCGTCGAGCTGATCCGCGGTGAGGCGTTCTCGGCGACGCCGCCGGGCCGATACGCCTGGCTCGCCTTCGCCCGGGCCGGTCGCGAGACCCGCCTGGCCGCCACGGTCGCCGTGCGGCGGGCGGCGCACCTGCTGCTCGCCCAGCAGCGCGCCGACAGCGCCGACCAGGCCGAGGCCGTGCTGCGGCGCGGCCTGCTGCTCGTGCCGACGTCCGAGCCGCTCTGGCGCGACCTGCTCGTGCTGGTCGGCGACCGCGGGCCGGAGCCCGCGGCGGCCGTCGCCGACGAGCTGTACCAGACGCTCGACGCGCACCGCGTGCGTGCCGAGCCCGAGACCGATGCGCTCGTCGCGCATCTCGCCCCGGACGGGGCGCGCAGTGCCTGACCGACCGGCCCTGCGGGCAGTACCAGTCAATCCAACCGGTGAGGGAGCAGTCGCATGGCCAACCTGAATGTCACCTACCAGGACATGGAGGACGCCGCGGGGCGTCTCGTCAACGGGCAGCACGAGATCGAGGCGAAGCTGAGCGAGCTCAAGCGCCTCATCGACGGGCTCGTCGCGGCCGGGTACGTCACCGACCGCTCGTCGAAGGCGTTCGACTCGTCCTACGCCGAGTTCAACGACGGCGCGACGAAGACCATCGGCGGTCTCGAGGGCATGAGCAGCTTCCTCAAGAACGCCGCGCACGCGCTGTCGGACACCGACTCGCAGCTGGCCAACTCGCTCGGCAAGTGACCGGTGGACGGTGACCGGCGCTCGGCCGGTCACCGTCTCGGGTCGACACCGGAGACCGCGGTGAGGCGGCCGGTCAGTGCGCGACCGCGAACCCGCTCGTCATGATGGCGTCACCGGGATCATGCGCACCGCGGCGGCGAGGGCGACCAGGTCGTCGTGCAGGGCAACGGTGCGACGCAGTTCGGGCGAGACGCTGGTGAGCCACGCCTCGAGCCCTGGACGCAATGTCCAGACAAGGTGCACCGAGATCGAGACCGAGTCCGGATCGGGTCCCGCACCGGCCGTCACGCCGTGCCGGTAGTGCACGACCCAGGTCGCCTGCTCGCCCGTCAGGAGCCGCACGCGGTCGACGCGAGGCGGCTCGGTGAGTTCCGCCCGGTCGGCCCGGACCAGTTCGGCGACGAGTCGGCCCTGGCCGTCGTCCACGGTCTCCAGACCGAGGTGGACGAGCGCCAGGGACGGAATCCGCCCGTCGGATATCACGACGTGCAGCAGACGCGCGTCCCACCGCTGGGCTCAGGGGATGCCGCCCAGCCCTTCGAGATCCGCGGCGAACCTGGTGGCCCATGCCCGGCCGCGGTTGGTGTCCTTCGCCCAGGCTCTCGCGGCCCGCTCGGCCCAGGCGCGGGTGGCACCCCCGGCCTCCGGCGGCGGCACGAGCACCCAACGGGTCGGATCGAAGTCGATGACGAGCCGATGCTCCGCTCCGCCGGGCTCGCTCATGCGATCGGCTCGTGCATGTCCTCGACGAGGCCCAGAGCCGTCGCGCGTCGGGCCCAGCGACGCCACCGGAGGAGCAGGACCTCGGCGACGACGATGGCCCCGAGCCCGATCCAAGACCGGAAGCCCACGGTGAGCAGCACGGCGAGGGCGAGCACCAGAAACCATCGACGCCCCAGCTCGCGGTCACGTGCGAGGACGGCCTGTTCGCGCCAGACGAGTAGCAGCTCGGCGAGCGCGACAGGGAGCAGCGCCCAGCCGAACACCTCGTACGCGATGCGCATGAGGCGAGCGGGCGTGAACGCGAAGGGCAGCCACGCAGCGAGCACTGCGGGCCAGGCGACGAACGCCCAGACCAGGCGCCGGTACGGCGCGCCGCGGGGCTCGGTCGCGGTCATATCGTCCAGCCTCGGCTCGCTCACACCCACCGCTCCGTCGTGTCGCTGGGACATGGTGACACGGAGACCGCGAGTTTGAGCGGGCATGGGCGGATTTGCCTCCCCTGGCGGCGTCCGTGACGATCGGTCCTGACACGATCGGGACCTGATGCGCGTCGTACTCACGGTTGCGGCCACCGCCTGGGGGCGGGTGGCCGATGTCGTGCTGGAGGCCGACGCCACGACGCCCGTCGCCGAGGTCGCGCGGCGGGTCGCCGACCTGTTCGCCGCCGGCGGCGGCGCGGTGGTCGCACTCGACGCGTCGGCGCGACGCGGCGGCGCCCCGACGCTGTACGTCGACGGCCGGCCCCTCGCGCCCGACTGCCCGCTCGCCGAGAGCGCGCTGGTCGACGGCGTGGTCGTCGGGCTCGACGACCCGGGCGTCAGCCTCGTGGCCGAACCCGAGGGGGTCGCCGAGATCAGGGTCGTCGCCGGTCCCGGCGCCGGCACGGTGCACGTCGCGCCCCCCGGCACGCTGGTCGTCGGCGCCGACCCGTCCTGCCCCCTGCACCTGCCGGACGCAGGCCTGCCACCCGTCGCGGCCACCCTCGAGGTCGACCGCCACGGCGAGGTCACCGTGCTCGCCGCACCCGGCGCCGCGGCGCTGCTCGACCGCGCCGAGCTCGGCGACCGGCCCGTCGCGTGGCAGCCCGGCGCCGAGCTGCAACTCGGCCCGGTGCTGCTCGAGGTGTCACGTCCGACGCCGCCGGACGCCGCGGTCGAGCGGTCGGCCGACGGCCCGTGGCTCGACTACAACCGGCCGCCCCGGCTGCTGCCGCCCGAGCGGCAGACCGCCTTCCGCCTGCCGCGCCGCCCGGTGCCCCCGCGCGGCGGCGGCATCCCGATCCTCGGTGCCCTCGCGCCGACCGTGCTCGGCGTCGTCATGGCCGTGGTCATGGCCAACCCCGTCTACCTCGTCATGGCGGCGATGACCCCGCTCATGCTCGCGGGCAACGCGATCAGCTCGCGGCGGATGGGGAAGCGCAGCCACCGGCTGCAGCTCAAGGAGTACCACGCGACGCTCGCCGCGATCGAGGCCGACGCGGCCGCGGCCGTGGGTGCCGAGCGTGCCGCCCGGCGGGCCGCCAACCCGGACGCCGCGAACCTGCTGCTCATCGCGACCGGCCCGCGGGCCCGGCTGTGGGAGCGGCGGCGCAGCTCGCCCGACCACCTCACCGTGCGCGTCGGCACCGCCGACCTGCCGAGCGAGGTCGTCGTCGAGGATCCGGACGAACTCGAGCACCGCCGCTACGTCGAGCGGCTCGCCCTCGACGTGCCCGTCGCCCTCTCGCTGCGCGAGGCCGGGGTCATCGGTGTCGCCGGGCGCCCCGAGCTCACCCGCACGCTCGGGCCGTGGCTCGTCGGGCAGCTCGCGGTACTGCAGAGCCCGCGCGACGTGCAGTTCGTCGTGCTGACCGACCGCGAGGGTGCGGACGCGTGGCGCTGGGCCGCGTGGCTCCCACACTGCCGCCCGCAGCAGGGACAGGACACCGTCGCCCTGCTGGGCACGGACACCGAGACGGTCGCCCGCCGCGTGGCCGAACTGACCGCCGTGCTGAGCGCCCGGCGCGCCGCCGTGGCCCGCCGTGAGGTGGTCGCCGACCCGGACATCGTCGTGGTGCTCGACGGCGCCCGCCGGCTGCGTGCGTTGCCCGGCGTCGTCGGGCTGCTGCGCGACGGGTCCGCCCTCGGCGTGCACGCCATCTGTCTGGACGCCGACGAGCGGCTGCTGCCCGAGGAGTGCGGCGCCGTCATCACCGCCGGCCCCGCCGGCACCGCCTCCGGGGGAGGGCTGCGCGTGCAGCAGCAGCACGCCGACACCGTCGACGGCGTGCGCCCCGATCTCGTGCCGGCCGCCTGGTATCAGCGGGTGGCGCGCGCGATGGCCCCCGTGCGCGACGTGAGCGACGCCGACGACGACGCGGTGCTGCCGTCGGCCGCGCGCCTGCTCGACGTGCTCGAGCTCGAGCCGCCGACGCCCGAGGCCGTCGTCGGGCGCTGGACCGTCCAGCCGGCGAGTACCGCCGCCACCGTCGGCATCTCGCTCGACGGCCCCTTCGCCATCGACCTTCGCCGCGACGGCCCGCACGGCCTGGTCGCCGGCACGACGGGCGCCGGCAAGTCCGAACTGCTGCAGACCCTCGTCGCCTCGCTCGCCGTCGCGAACCGGCCGGACGCGATGACCTTCGTGCTCGTCGACTACAAGGGCGGCGCGGCGTTCAAGGACTGCGTCGACCTGCCGCACACGGTCGGCATGGTCACCGACCTCGACACCCACCTCGTCGAGCGCGCCCTCACCTCGCTGTCGGCCGAGCTCACCCGGCGCGAGCACATCCTCGCCGGGGCCGGGGCGAAGGACATCGAGGACTACGCCGACGCGGCCGCCCGCGACCGTGGCCTCGCACCGCTGCCGCGACTGCTCATCGTGATCGACGAGTTCGCCTCGATGGCCCGCGAACTGCCCGACTTCGTCACCGGCCTGGTGAACATCGCCCAGCGCGGACGCTCGCTCGGCATCCACCTGCTGCTCGCCACGCAGCGTCCGACCGGTGTCGTGTCGCCCGAGATCCGCGCGAACACCAACCTGCGCATCGCGCTGCGGATGACCGACCCGAGCGAGAGCAGCGACGTCATCGACGCCCCGGACGCCGCGCGGATCAGCAAGGGCACGCCCGGCCGGGCCTACGGGCGGCTCGGGCCCGCGTGGCTGGTGCCGTTCCAGGCCGGCCGCGGCGGCGGCCGGCGGCCCGGCACGCGCGGCGCCCACGAGCGGCGCGAGGTGTGGGCGCAGGTGCTCGACCGCGACGACCTCGGCCGCCCGCCGGCGCAGCCGCCGCAGCGCGGCGGCGCGGTCGAGCAGGAGGAGCTCACCGACCTCGCCGTGCTCGTGCAGGCGATCCGGGGCGCCGACGCCCGCCTCGGCCTGCCGCCCCAGCACAGCCCGTGGCTGCCCGCGCTGCCGGACCTGCTCACCACCGACGAACTCGCCCGGATCGGTGGCGTGCCCGACGGGGCGGTGCCGAGCGTCCCCTTCGCGCTCGAGGACCTGCCGGGCCAGCAGGCCCGCCGCGTCGCGGCGATCGAGTGGTCACGGTTCGGGCACCTGTTCATCGCCGGGGCGCCGCGGTCGGGACGCTCGCAGGCGCTGCGGACGATCGCGGGCATGGTCGCGGCGCACGTCAGCACCGCCGACGTCCACCTCTACGGCATCGACTGCGGCAACGGCGCCCTGCTGCCGCTGACCGCGCTGCCGCACTGCGGCGCGGTGGTGCAGCGGACGCAGGCCGAGCGCGCCACCCGGCTGATCACGCGGCTCAAGGCCGAGGTGCTGCGGCGCCAGGAGCTGCTCGGCGCCGGCGGTTTCGCCGACATCACCGAGCAGCGGGCCGCAGCCGCCCCGGACGAGCGGCTGCCGCACCTGCTCGTGCTCGTCGACCGCTGGGAGGGCTTCGTGCCCTCGCTCGGCGAGCTCGACGGCGGTGCCCTGACCGAGGCGCTGTGGATGGTGCTGCGGGAGGGCGCGTCCGTCGGCGTCCACGTCGTCATCAGCGGTGATCGCTCGCTGCTCACGGGGCGCATCTCGGCGCTGACCGAGGACAAGCTGGTGCTGCGCCTCACCGACCGCGGCGACTTCTCGCTCGTCGGCCTGAACCCGCGCAAGATCCCCGAGGAGATGCCGCAGGGACGCGCCTTCCGCGCCGACTCCGGCATCGAGACCCACGTCGCCGTGCTCGGCGCCGACCCGTCCGGCCCGGCGCAGGCCGAGCAGCTGCGGGTCATCGCGGCCGAGGCGGCGGAACGCGACCGGAAGGTGCCACGGGCCCGGCGGCCGTTCCGCGTCGACGTGCTCCCGAGCCGGCTGCCGTTCGCCGAGGCGTGGACGATGCGCGCCGACGACGTGAAGCGGCCGCTCTGGGGCCTGGTCGGCGTCGGCGGTGACGAGCTGCTCGCCCTCGGCCCCGACCTGGCCGCCGGCGCCCCGACCTTCCTCGTCGCGGGGCCGCCGAAGTCCGGCCGCAGCAGCGTGCTCGTGAGCATGGTGCGCTCGTTCCTCGAGGGCGGTGCCGAGGTCGTCATCACCGCGCCGCGCCCGTCGCCGTTGCGCGACCTCGCCGGCACGCCCGGGGTGCGGGCCGTGCTCACCGACGACGACCTGACCGAGACGCTGCTCGCGTCGCACCTCGACCAGGGCGACGACCCCGTCGTGCTCGTGATGGACGACGCCGAGCTGCACAAGGAGATCAGCGGCAAGGACTGGCTGCGGGCGTTCATCCGCTCCGCCCCTGACCGCAGCCGGGGCATCGTGATCGCGGGCAACGCGGCCGACGTCGCGTCCGGCTTCTCGGGCTGGCAGATCGACGTGAAGAAGCAGCGGCAGGGCGCACTGCTCTCGCCGCAGGACCTCACCGACGGCGACCTGATCGGCGTGCGCGTCCCGCGGTCGTCGATCGGCGGCCAGATCCAGCCGGGCCGCGCGCTGCTGCACCTCGGCGACAACGAGCTCGTCGCCGTCCAGGTGCCGATCGGCTGAGGGCGCCCGACGCACCGCGTCCACCGCCCCGGTCGCGTGACCGACTCGCCCGAAATACACTTTCCGCCATGAGCGACCTGGTCGTGGATTTCGAGGAACTCGAGCACTCGCAGCAGGCACTCGAGAAGATCAAGAACGAGTTCGAGCACACGACCAAGCGGGTCGACGGCATCGAGGACATCTGGTCCGACGACGCGGTGCGCGACGCGATGCACGACTTCGCGCACAACTGGAAGGACCACCGCGAGAAGCTCATCGGCAAGATGGACGACGCCTACAAGCACTCGCAGGCCTGCCTCAACTCCTTCCGCGCGACCGAGGAGAAGCTCGCGTCCGCGCTCGACGTCCATCCCACCGGCGGCGGCGGCCGGGTGACCGCCCGATGAGCGCGCGGCCGGGCAACTGGGCGCTTCTCACCGGTGACGGGCGCGATCCCGTCCCGGGGGACCCCGAGGCGGTCGCCGCCCAGGCGCGCTACTACACCGACATGGCGTCGACGATCCTCGCCGAGGCCGACCGGCTGTCCCACCTCGGCAGCGGCAACGAGATGGTGGGCAAGTTCGCCAAGTCGCTGCAGGACGACCTGTCGAAGCTCTCGGGCGAGGTGCGCAAGGCGCACGAGCGGTACGCGGCGGTCGGCTCGGCCCTCGGCCCGTTCGCGCACGCGCTCTTCGACGCGCGCGACGAGTCGGCCGGGGCGCTGCGCGACGCCGAGGCAGCCCACGCCGCGCAGCAGTCGGCGGCCGCGTCGCCGAACCCGCAGGCCACGCCGGGTGGCCCCCCGCTCACCGACCACCAGAAGGCGCTGGCCAAGGCGCACAGCGACAGCGTCCAGCGGGCCGACGGGCAGCTGCAGGCGGCGCAGCGCCGGCTGCAGCACGCGCTCTCGGCGCTGCACGACGCGGGCAGAACAGCGGCCGGCAAGATCGGCCACGGCTCGGACGACGACCTGAAGGACCACCACCACTGGTGGGACGTCGTGGTGAGCATCGTGAAGGTGGTCGTCGAGGTGGCGAACTACGTCGCCGCGGTGGCGGCGATCGCGATGCTGTTCATCCCCGGCCTCGACCTCATCGACCTCGCGCTCATCGCGACCTTCGTCGCCTTCGCCGGCGACTCGTTCCTCTACGCCACCGGCAACGCCAGCTTCCTCGACCTCGCCCTGGACGCGGTCGGCCTGCTCACGCTCGGCATGGGCGGCGCCGCGGCCCGCAGCGCGGAGGTGCTCGAGAAGGAGGGCGCGCAGTTCGCGGTCAAGTACGCGGGCCGCAACTACAAGGAGTTCGCCGGGCTGGCGCGCGACGGGATGCCGACCCTCACCGGCAGCGCGCAGACCTTCGCCCGCGAGGTGGCCGCGGACGCCCGCGCCGGCACCAGCACCATCGACCGGCTCATCGTCGGCGGTGACCGCGAGCTGGCCGCGGCGCACAACGTGCTCACCGACCTGGCGACCACGTTCCCGCGCAGCACCAAGCTGGCGGCCTACGCCGCCGAGGGGCAGCGCTACTACCGCACCGCGCAGGGCGCCTGGGCGCTCGGCTCGGCGACGCTGTTCGGCAACCTCGCGCTCAGCCCGAGCTCGCTGCCGTGGGTCAACCACCACAAGCCGTACTGGCCGGCGTACAACGACTTCAAGGAGCACTTCGTGCCGCACAGCCGGTTCACGGTCGAGGAGCTGCCGTGGTGACGGCCCGGCCGATGCCGCGATGACGGGCTGGCGGATCGACTTCGACGAGGCGCTGTGGGTGCCCGTGCCGTTCGAGTTCCCGGACGGCCCGGACGCCACGGTCGAGCAGTGGGCCGAGCACCGCGCGGCCGAGCGGCGCGCCCGCGGCTGGGGCGAGACCGCGCAGTCGGGGCCGCTCGAGCACCTGTTCCTGAACCTCGCCGCCGTCGCGGAGCGACAGGCGGCGAAGGGCAACCTCTACGTGCTGCTGCCCGACGACGCCCCCGCGGTGCTGCTCGTGCTGGTCAACATCGCGCCCACCGGCGACCGGGGCGAGCTCGCCGAGCAGCTCGGCGCCGGCGACCCCGCCGGGTACGACCGGCCGCAGGTGACCCCGCTCGAGACGCCGGCGCTGGGCGAGGGGCTGCGCGTGCTGCGCTACGACACCGACGGGGCCGGCGCGCTGACCGGCACCCTGGCCTACGGCTTCCGTGCCGAGGGCGCCGACATCCTCGTCTGGACGCAGGCCGACGACCCGGCGGCGCTGCAGCTCGCCGTGCCGTTCCTCGACCGCTTCGTCCAGGGCATCCACCCGGTGGCCGCCTGATGGCCGGGCCCGGGCGTCGGCCCGCCGCACGGACCGCGGCGCCGCACTACCGCAAGGGGCGCACGCCCGTGCGTCCGGCGTCGAGCGGGTCGACCGTGCCCGTGGACGCGCGCCGCCCGGCGTCGGCGCCAGCGGCGCCGCCGGCACCCCGCACGGCGCCGGAGGGCATGGGGCTGTGGCAGCGCATCCGGTGGATCGCGCCCGACGACCCCGGCCCGGCCTGGGCCGTGCTCACCCTGCGCTTCCTCTTCCTCGCGTGGGAGGCGCTGTTCTTCGGCGTGCTGGTGTTCGACATCGCCGCCGTCGGCATCGCGGCCGCGGCCGGGCACCACTTCGACGGCGCCGGCCTGCCGGTCTGGGTGCCGTTCGGCTTCGCGGCGGTCGTCCCGGTCACCGCACTCGCCGCCGGCCCGCGGCTGTGGACCGGCCGCTCGGCGTTCATGCTGCTCGTCCTCCCGTGGCTGGTCGTCGCCCAGTCCTTCATCGCCGACCACGGCCTGCGGGTGCTGTGGCTCGTCGTCCCGACGACGGCGCTGGTGCTCGTCCTGGTCGCGGTCGGGTACGCCCGGCGGCGTGCGGGCCGGTCGGGCGCGGCGTCGTGACGGGTGCCGACCTCGCCCCGGGGGCCTTCCGGCTCGCGCTGCCGGCCGGCTGGGTGCGCCTCGACGTCCGGGGTGATCTCGACGCGACGGTGCGCGAGGCGGTCGAGTCGGTGCGGCCGCCGGACCTGCCGCGCGACGAGTGGGCCCCCCGCCGGGCGAAGCTCGAGGGGTTGCTGCGGACGGCGGCCGCCGGGGCGGCGTCCATCGACGCGCTCGGGCTGTATCTGCCTCTCGGGGGCATGCACGGCATGAGCATCCCGGCGTCGTTCGTCGTCGCCGAGGCGACGCAGCTCGCGGGCGGCAGCGTGCAGGAGGTGCTCACCGCGCTCGCCGCAGCACCCGGCGCGGCGCTCGCCTCGGTCGACGGCGAGCCGTCGGTGCGCACCGACGAGGTGGTGACGCCGGCACGGCCGTCGGGCGGCGTCGAGGTGCCGCCGACCCGCCGGGTCGCCTACGTCTTCCCGGCGCCGCACTCGTCGCGCTGGCTGACGGTGACCTGCTCCGTGCTGGCCGTCGAGGAGGCCGCGGCGCCGGTCGTCGGCGCGCTCGTGACCCTCTTCGACGCGGTCATGACCACGTTCCGCTGGGTCTGACCGATCACGCGGGACCCCGGGGAATGATCCACACCGGACGCCGGTTGCAAACCTGGGCGGCCGGCCGGGGGGCGTTTTGCAACTCCGCAGTGGCAGCAGGTAGGGTTGCAGCTTGTGCCCGGAGCGATCCGGGTTCGATCCGTGCCCGACCAGCTCCACCGGTGCGGCGCACGATCTCCATCCAAGCGGTACCAACGCAGATTCTGCGCGGGGATCGCGCTGCGAACCGGGCGACACGCCCGACCGCGGGGGTCGGAGACGATGCGCGGGCGGGCCACAACACCACAGCAGACGCACCACGACAGCACACCGATAGCGCATCGAACGAGGCCGTGTGCCTCACGAGAAGGAGATTGCAGGCCGCATGCCTACGATCAATCAGCTGGTCCGCAAGGGTCGCGAGGACAAGATCGGCAAGACCAAGACGCCGGCGCTCAAGGGCTCGCCGCAGCGTCGGGGTGTCTGCACCCGCGTCTACACGACCACCCCGAAGAAGCCGAACTCCGCGCTGCGCAAGGTCGCCCGCGTCCGGCTCACCAGCGGCATCGAGGTCACCGCCTACATCCCGGGTGTGGGCCACAACCTGCAGGAGCACTCGATCGTGCTCGTGCGCGGCGGTCGTGTGAAGGACCTCCCGGGCGTCCGCTACAAGATCATCCGCGGTTCGCTGGACACCCAGGGCGTCCGCAACCGCAAGCAGGCCCGCAGCCGCTACGGCGCGAAGAAGGAGAAGAGCTGACATGCCCCGCAAGGGTCCGGCGCCCAAGCGCCCCCTCGTCATCGACCCGGTGTACAGCTCGCCGCTCGTCACCCAGCTCGTGAACAAGATCCTGCTCGACGGCAAGCGCTCGCTCGCCGAGCGCATCGTCTACGGCGCCCTCGAGGGCACCCGCGACAAGACCGGGGCCGACCCGGTCGTGACGCTCAAGCGCGCGCTCGACAACGTCAAGCCGGCCCTCGAGGTGAAGAGCCGCCGCGTCGGTGGCGCCACCTACCAGGTGCCCGTCGAGGTCAAGCCGAACCGCAGCACCACGCTGGCGCTGCGCTGGCTGGTCGGCTACTCGCGCCAGCGGCGGGAGACGACCATGACCGAGCGGCTCATGAACGAGATCCTGGACGCGAGCAACGGCCTCGGTGCCAGCGTCAAGCGACGCGAGGACACCCACAAGATGGCCGAGTCGAACCGCGCCTTCGCGCACTACCGCTGGTAACCCCAGCACCCGCACGTCTCAAGCCGACCACCCACACGGCAGGAATCGAGAAGGACCATGGCAAGCACCGCCGACCTGGCCAGGACCCGCAACATCGGGATCATGGCCCACATCGACGCGGGCAAGACCACCACGACCGAGCGGATCCTCTTCTACACCGGCATCAACTACAAGATCGGTGAGGTCCACGACGGCGCGGCCACGATGGACTGGATGGAGCAGGAGCAGGAGCGCGGCATCACGATCACGTCCGCCGCGACGAAGTGCACCTGGAAGAACCACACCATCAACATCATCGACACGCCGGGCCACGTCGACTTCACCGTCGAGGTCGAGCGGTCGCTGCGCGTGCTCGACGGTGCCGTCGCCGTCTACGACGGTGTCGCCGGCGTCGAGCCGCAGACCGAGACGGTCTGGCGGCAGGCCGACAAGTACAACGTCCCGCGCATGTGCTTCGTCAACAAGCTCGACCGCACGGGTGCCGACTTCTACCGCTGCGTGCAGATGATGCGTGAGCGGCTCAACTCGAACGCCCTCGTGCTGCAGCTGCCGATCGGCAACGAGGCCGACTTCATCGGCGTCGTCGACCTCGTGCAGATGCGCGCGCTGGTGTGGCGCGGCGAGACGAAGATGGGCGAGGACTACGTCGTCGAGGAGATCCCGGCCGAGCTCGCCGACCAGGCCGCCGAGTACCGCGACAAGCTGCTCGAGCAGCTCGCCGACGTCGACGACGCGATCGCCGAGAAGTACCTCGAGGGCGAGGACATCGACGTCCCGACGCTGAAGGCCGCCATCCGCAAGGCGACGCTGGCCGACCTCGTCAACCCGGTGCTCACCGGCACCGCGTTCAAGAACAAGGGCGTGCAGCCCCTGCTCGACGCGGTCGTCGACTACCTGCCCTCGCCGCTCGACGTCGGCGCCGTGCACGGCACGCTGCAGGACGGCGAGACCGAGGCGCAGCGCGAGCCGGACGAGAGCGAGCCGCTGTCGGCCCTCGCGTTCAAGATCGCGACCGACCCGCACCTGGGCAAGCTGACCTTCGTCCGCATCTACTCCGGCGTCGTCGAGAACGGCGCGCAGGTCCTGAACTCCACCAAGGACCGCAAGGAGCGGATCGGCAAGATCTACCAGAT
>NZ_JBQCEE010000281.1:0-9922 GCF_051960575.1 Jatrophihabitans sp. | reverse complement strand
GATGTTCGCGGTCGCCGCCTCGCTGCGGTTCACCGTCGAGGCGGTCACGTTCGCCGGGTTCGCGGTCGCCACGGTTTTCGTGCGCACGCCGCTGCCCTCACCGGTCGCGACCGGGCCGCGGCGGCTGCGCGCCGACGTGCTCGACGGCCTGCGCTTCCTGTGGTCGCAGCACGCGGCCCGGGCGATGATGATCTGGGGCGGCATCCTCAACCTCGCCATGGGCTACGTGTTCGTGTCGATCACCCTGCGGCTGGTGCGGGCCGGCGTGCACCCAGCGGCCATCGGCGCCATCGACGCGATCGCCGCCGGCGCCGGCATCCTCGGCGCCGTCGTGATCTCGCGGCACGTGCAGCGGCTGCCGACCGGCGTGACGACGGTGGTCACCGGCCTCGTCCTCGCCGCCGTCGTCGTGCCGATGGCCTGGACGACCGACGTGCGGGTCATCGGCGCCCTGCTCGCCGTCGGCACCTTCCTGCTGCCGGCCAACAACGCGGGCATCGGCGCCTACCTGTCGTTCGTGACGCCGGACGAGTTGCAGGGGCGCATGCAGAGCGCGGCCGAGTTCGTCTCCGGCGGGCTCACCCCGGTCGCGCCGGTGGTCGCCGGGGCGCTGCTCAGCACGATCGGCGGCGCGACCGCCACCCTCGTCGGTGCCGCACTCGTGGCCTCCAGCGTGGTGCCGCTGCTGCTCGAGCCGACCGTGCGGCGGCTCGGGCGCCCGGACGAGTGGGGCGCCGCCCGCCGCTAGCCTGGGCCGATGCCCGCCGCCCAGCTGGCGCTCGACCTCGTCGGGTCGGCCGTGTTCGCGCTGTCCGGTGCGCTCGCCGGTGTGCGCGCCCGGCTCGACGTCTTCGGCGTCGTCGTGGTCGGCACCGTCACGGCGATCGGCGGCGGCATCCTGCGCGACGTGCTGCTCGGGGCCACGCCGCCGGCGTCCCTGCGGCACTGGTTCTACCTCGCCGTGCCGACGGTGGCGTCCGTGGTCGTCTTCGTCTGGCACCCGCGGGTGAGCCGGCTCGGCCGGCCGATCGTCGTCCTGGACGCCGCCGGCCTCGGCCTGTTCACCGTCACCGGCACGCGGCTCGCGCTCAACCACGGTCTCGGCCCGGCCGGCGCCGTGGCCCTCGGCATCCTCACCGGCATCGGCGGCGGCGTGCTGCGCGACGTGCTGCTCGGGCAGATCCCGCTGGTGCTGCGCCGCGAGATCTACGCGCTCGCCTCGGCGGTCGGGGCGGTGCTGGTCGTCGCGGCCCACGAGGCGGGTGCGCTGACGCTGGCCTGGGAGATCCCGGCCGCGGTCGCGGTGTTCGTGGTGCGCGTCCTCGCCGCCCGGCGCCGCTGGTCGATGCCGACGCCCCGCATGCCCGAGCGGTGACGGCCGAGGGTCGACGCGCGCGGTTTTAGCGTCGTCGGCAGCACCACGTCGCCGGCCGGACCCGGCGCGACGATCTGCGTCAGCAACGTCGCCGTCGCCACCCGCCCGAGCGCGCGCACCGGCTGCGCGACCGTGCTGAGGTCGAACATCTCGCTGTGCTCGTGGCCGTCGAAGCCGACGACGGCGATGTCCACGCCGACCCGCAGTCCGACCCGGTTGATCGCGTGCAGCGCGCCGAAGGCCATCTCGTCGGACATGCAGAAGACCGCGGTCGGGTGCGGCGTCACCCGTAGCAGCTCGCGCATCGCCGCGTACCCGCCACGGGCGCTGAAGCCGCCGTCGCGGTGCAGCCGCGGGTCGGGGTCGACGCCGTGCTCGCCGAGCACCTCGAGGTACCCGGCGAGGCGCTCGACCTCGGGCACGAACCCGCCCTCGCCCGGGTCGCCGCCGATGAGCCCGATGCGCCGGTGCCCCAGCGCGACGAGGTGCTCGACCGCCTGCCGGGCGCCCAGCCGGTCGTCGATGCGCACGCCGGCGTGGCCCGGTGCGCTGGTGCCGAGCAGCACGAGCGGCACGCCGAGCGCCGTCAGCCCGGCGACCGACGGGTCGTCGAGGCCGATGGACGCGACCAGCAGCCCGTCGACCCGACCGCGCAGCCGATCGGCCGCCGACTGCGCGTGCGGGCTGGGCGAGGCGTCGACACCGGTCGAGTGCAGCACGATGTTGGCGTCGTGGCTCTGCAGCGCCTCCTCGATGCCGCCGACGATCTCGCTGAAGTACCAGCGTCCGACGAACGGCGTGACGACCCCGAGGGTGATCGCGCCGCTGGACGCCCGCGGGCCGGCCGCCGGACGCGGCTCCGGAGGGTCGGCGGGGCCGTGCAGGTCGCGTCCGCGCAGCGCCACCGGCAGGTACGTGTTCACGGCGCGGGCGAACGACCTGGGTTCGATCGGCTTCGAGAGGTAGCCGTCGAAGCCGGCGGTGAGGGCCTCGGCGCGGTCGGTGAGCATCGCCTGCGCCGTCACGGCGATGATCGGGTGGTGCGGCACCGAGGGGTCGGCGCGCACCTCGGCGAGCAGGTCGTAGCCGCTGCCGTCCGGCAGCTGCAGGTCGAACAGCGACAGGTCGATGCCCTCGCCGTGCAGCACGCCGCGGGCGTCGGCCAGCGTCGTGGCCACGAGCACCTCGTGGCCGGCCGCGCCGAGCAGATAGGTCATCAGCCGCACCGTGTCCGGGGTGTCCTCGAGCAGCAGGATGCGGGCCATCAGTGCGTCGCCGCGTGCGGCACGGTGAGCGCGAACGTCGCGCCGGCTCCCGGCGTCGAATGCACGGTGAGCCGCGCGCCCATCAGGTCGGCCAGGCGCTGCGAGATGTGCAGGCCGAGTCCGGTGCCCTGTGAGCGGCGCAGCCCGCCGCTGTCGAGGCGGCGGTAGGCGACGAAGGCGAGCGCGAGTTCGTCCTCGCTGAGCCCGGGGCCGGTGTCGGCGACGCTGAAGCGCACGCCGCCGGCGACGGGTTCGACGCGCACCGTGACGCCGCCGTGCTCGGTGAACTTGATGGCGTTGGCGGTGAGGTTCAGCAGCACCTGGCTCAGCGCCCGGCGGTCGCACCAGGTCGTCGGTGCGGGCGAGGCGGCGACCGCGGCGAGGGTCAGCGCCTGCTGCGCGGCCAGGGGCCGGAGGCTGTCGACGACCTCGTCCACCAGCGAGCCGCCGTCGACCGGTTCAGGGCTGAGTTCGTAGCGGCCGGACTGCAGCTTGGCGAGGTCGAGCAGGTCGTTGATGAGCGACAGCAGCTGCTTGCCGTTCGCGTGCACGATGTCGAGCTGCTGGCGCTGCTCGCCGGTGAGCGCGCCGGGCAGTTCCATCAGCAGGATGTCGGTGAAGCCGAGGATCGAGTTCAGCGGCGTGCGCAGCTCGTGGCTCATGCTGGCGAGGAACTCGTCCTTGGCCCGCGCGGCGGCCTCGAGCTCGCGGTTGGTCGTCTGCAGCTGCTCGGCCATCCGCTTGTAGCCGTCGATGTCCTGCACCTGCTTGATGAAGCACTGCACCTGCCCGGCGTCGTCGCGCACCGCCGAGGCGCTCAGCACCGCCCAGACCGCGCGTCCGTCGGCCCGCAGGTAGCGCTTCTCGATCGAGTAGCCGTCGATCTCGCCGGCCAGCGCCCGGCGCACGTGCCGCAGGTCGAGCGCGAGGTCGTCGGGGTGGGTGATGTCCTGGAACGTCCGGGTCAGCAGTTCCGGCTCGCTGTACCCGGTGAACGCGCAGAGGGCGGCGTTGGCGCGCAGGAAGCGACCGTCGGGACGGACCAGCCCCATCCCGATCGGTGCGTCGTCGAAGATCGGGCCGGCGCAGCGCTCGACGAGAGGGCCGGCGTCCGACCGGTGGTGGTCGGCGAGCAGCGCCGAATCGGAGGTGATGGTTTCACCGCGCACGTGGGGCTCCTGGTGCCGGCCCGCCGGGGGGAGGGCGGGCCGACCGGCTCAGTGAACACGGTGTGAGCCGCTGTGACGCAGGTCATTGGTCCTGCCGAAGGGCTGACAGAGACTTCACACGAGGTCCCGAATGGTGCCGTCGGTACGCAGCCGGACGAAGCGGATCGGGCAGCGGCAGCCACAGCCGCGGCGGCAGCCCCGGCACGCCACGGTGCAGGCGCACCATGAGGACCACCGCGGTGACCGCCCCGAACGCCGCGAGCAGCACCGCCGTGACGAGCACCGCGATGGCCAGTACGAAGCGCGCGGTGTCGCTCATCGGCACGGCGGCGGCGACCGGGGCGCCGATCACCCCGACGGCGACGATCGCCGTCGACAGGCTCGCGTCGCACCACATGACGATGCGCAGGGTGCGGTCGAAGCGGGCGGTGGTGGCGTCCATGGTCGGCCTCCTCGGTTCGTCGTGCACCCAGCCGACCACGGCGACGACGGCGCCGCGATGACCTCGCAGGTAACGGCGGCGCCGCGCCCGACGGCCTAGCGTTCCGGGCATGACCAGCGGCCTGACGACCACCCCGGTGACCGGCGACCGTGCCGCTGTCGGTGCGCTGCTGCGCGGCTGGCGCACGCGCCGGCGCCGCAGCCAGCTCGAGCTCGCCCTCGCCGCAGGGGTGTCGACGCGGCACCTCAGCTTCGTCGAGACCGGACGCTCGCAGCCCAGCCGCGCCCTCGTGCTCGCCCTCGCCGAGGCCCTGCAGGTGCCGCTGCGTGCACGCAACGACCTGCTGCTCGCCGCCGGCTACGCGCCGGTCTACTCGTCCGGCAACCTGGCGGCGGCACCCATGGCGCCGGTGCGGGCCGCACTCGACGTGCTGCTCGCCGCGTACGAGCCGTGGCCGGCCGTCGTGGTCGACCGCGGGTGGACGATGGTCGCCGCCAACCCCGGGGTCGGCCGGCTCACCGCCGGGGTCGCGCCGGCGCTGCTGGAGCCGCCGGTCAACGTGTTGCGGCTCGCGCTGCACCCGCAGGGTCTGGCACCGCGCATCGTCAACCTCGCCGAGTGGCGCGGCCACCTGCTCGACCGCCTCGCCCACGACGCGGCGCTCGCCGACGACCCCGACCTGCTCGCCCTGCACGCCGAGCTCGCCGCGCTGCCGGGCGGGCGCGCACCGGTGTCGTCCGGGGCCATCGTCGTGCCGCTGCGGCTGCGCGAGGGTGACCGCGAGCTGACCTTCATCAGCACGATGACGCACTTCGGCTCGGCCGTCGACGTCACCGTCGCCGAGCTCAGCATCGAGACGTTCCTGCCGGCGGACGAGGCCACCGCGGCCGCCGTGCGGGCATCGGTCGACTGATCGACCTGACCGAGGTGGGCGGCGGCCCTATCCTGCGCGCGTGCAGGTGTGGGGGCGGGCCGGGGAGCTCGCGGCGCTGCGGGCAGCGGTGACGGCGGCCGGTGCCGGGCGCCCGGCGGTCGCCATCGTCGCCGGCGAGTCGGGGATCGGGAAGACGACGCTGCTGCGCGCCGCGACCGAGACCGCGGCGACCGAGGGGTGGACCGTGCGGTGGGCGCGCGGTGCCGTCACGGCCGACGAGGTGCCCTACGGGCTGTGGCGGCACCTGCTCGGCCCCGATGCGGTGGGCGGCGACGACAGGTTCGCGGTCTTCGAGGCCATCCGCGGCGCGCTGGTCGCGGCCGCACCGCTCGTCCTGGTGATCGACGACCTGCAGTGGGTCGAGGAGTCGTCGGTGCGCGCGCTGACCTACGTCGTGCGCCGCCTCGGCGACGAGCGCGTGGCCGTGCTGGCGACCCTGCGTCCGGACGATGCGGGGGCCGGTTGGTCCGCCGTCGGCGGTGACCTGCTCGCCGACCTGACGGTCACCCGGCTCGACCTGCGTCCCCTCGGCGAGGCCGACAGCGAGGCGTGTCTGCGGGCGGCCGCGGGCGACGGGCTGAGCGACGAGCTGGTCGCCGAAGCGGTCGCCCTCGCGCGGGGCAACCCGTTCTACCTGCGCGAGCTCGGCCGGGGGTGGGCCGTCGATCCGTCGCGCCGCGTGCCCCGCACCGTGCTCGACGTGAGCCGCCAGCGGTTGGCGCGACTGCCCACGACGGTGCAGGAGCTGCTGCTGGCCGCGAGCGTGGTCGGTGAGCAGGCCGAGCTGTCGGTGCTCGCCCACTGCGTCGGACGGTCGACGATGGAGTGTCTCGGCCTCGCGCAGGAGGCGATCGATGCCGGCCTGTTGGTGCACGTCGGCGGCGGATGGGTGCGGTTCGCCCACGCGCTCGTGCACGCGGCCCTGCTCGACGGCCTGTCGTTGCCGCAGCAGGTCGAGCTGCACCAGCGTGCGGCCGCGGCGATCGAGGAACTGCACGCCGGCGCGCTCGACGACCACCTCGCGGAGTTGGCCCGGCACGCGGCCGCCGTCGCGGTCACGGGCAACCGTGCGCCCGCGGTGCGGTGGGCCCGCGCGGCGGGCGAGCAGGCGCGTGGCCGCTTCGCTTACGAGGAGGCCGGGCGACTGTTCGCGCTCGCGCTCGACAGCGGTGGTGCTGCGCTCGACGAGGTGACCCGCGCCGACCTGCTCATCGGTCGCGCCGAGTGCGAGGCGAGCGCGGGACGCAGCCGGGAGGCCCAGCGGAGCTGCGCGAGCGGAGTCGAGCTCGCCCGTCGACTCGGCGACGCGACGCTGCTGGCCCGTGCTGCCCTCGCGCTCGAGCCGGTGGGCGACCGCCTGATCGACGAGTCGGTCGGCGCCTGGTGTCTCGAGGCGCTCGCGGTCCTGCCGGACGATGCCGTCGCCCTGCGTGCCCGGGTGCTCGCGCGGCGTGCCGAGGCGCTCGTGCACCGCGGGGCCTGGGACGAGGCGCTGCCGGTGTCGTCCGATGCGCTGCGGTTGGCCGACGGGTCGGGCGACGACGAGGCCGTCGTCGCGGCGTTGCGCGCCCGGCAGCTCACCGTGAGCGGGCCGGATCACCGCGACGAACGGCTCGCGCTGACGGAGCGGATGACGGCGCTCGGCCGCCGGCGCGACCGCGCCGACATCGAGATGTGGGGCCGCCTCTGGCGGCTGGACGCGCTGTGGGAGGTCGCGGCGCTGCCCGACATCGACGGCGAGGTCGCCCGCCTCGCCGCCTGCGTCGAGCGGTTGCGCAGCCCGCTGCCGCAGTGGCACCTGCTCGTGGCGCGGTCCGTGCTCGCCCAGGCGCGCGGCGACTACGGCGAGGCGATGCGACTCGCCGGCGAGGGCTTCGCGCTCATGCGGGCGCTCGGCCACCCCGCTGGGTTCGGGGCGTTCATCTCGCTGGCGACGAGCGTGGGGCACCACTGCGGGCACACGCCGATGGCGACGGAGACGGCGGCGGAGCGCCCGGAGGAGGCCGGACAGCTGCGGGCCGAGCTGTTCGGCTACATCGGCCCGGCGCTCGCGCTGTGCGATCTCGGGCGACTGGACGAGGCGGCCGCGCTCTACGAGCGGCCCGGACCGCCGCACCGTTGGCGGATCCCGCCGTACTTCGTCATCTCGGCCGCCGCGGTCGGCGCAGGCGTCGCGGTGGCGCTCGGCCGCCGCGACGACGTCGCCTTCCTGCGCGACCTGCTGGTGCCGTACCGCGACCGGCACCTCGTCGGCGGCGCGGGGGTCGGCAACTACCTGGGCCCGGTGACGCTGATGCTGGGCAGGTGCGCCGCGGCGCTCGACGACCACGAGCTCGCCGAGCGCGAACTGCGCGACGCGGTCGCGACCTGCCGGCGGATCGGCCTGCCCGGCCATGCGGTCGAGGCGCAGGTCGAGCTCGCCGTCGTGCTGCAGGCCCGACGCCGGATGGCGGAGGCGACCGCGGTGCTGCGCGCGGCGCGGCCGGTCGCCGAGCGGCTGGCGATGACCCCGTGGGTCGGCCGCATCGACACCATGCTCGCCGACTGCGACGACGTGCTCAGCCCGCGCGAACGCGAGGTCGCGGTGCTGGTCGCGCAGGGCTGCACGAACCGGCAGATCGCCGAACGGCTCGTGCTGTCGGAACGCACGGCCGCCAACCACGTGCAACACGTGTTGAGCAAGCTGGGCCTCAACCGACGCAGCGAGCTGGCTGCGTGGATGCACGCGAATGAGCAGTCGAATGAGTAGTCCTGACGATGTCGGCGGGGCGGCTGCGCCGAGAGGGTGACGGGGTCAGCACGACCCCGACCCGGAGGCCAGCATGAGCTACATCCACATCACCAAGACGCCGGACGCGAACCTGGACGACTACCACCGCGTGCTCGACGCGCTCGGATCCGCCCCCATCGCCGGACGCCGGTCGCACTGGGTCGGCGAGAAGGCAGGGGCCCTGCACATCGTCGACATCTGGGAGTCGCGCGCGGACGCCGACCGGTTCGCGTCGGAGCGGTTGTTCCCCGCCTTCGAGCAGGCGCGGATGCGCAGCGCCGGCACCGAGATCGTCGACTTCGAGGCGGCCGAGGAGACCATCGATGTCTGACCGTCGCGCGGCACTCCTCGGTGGCGCCGTCTTCGTCCTCGTCGGTGTGGGCGCCGGGCCATTGCTGCCGCCGCCGCCCTCAGGTCACCCGAGCGCGGCCCATGTGGCCGACTACTTCGCCGACCACCACTCGACGGTGGTCGCCGGCAGCACGTTGGCGGCGGTCGCCGCAGTGGCGCTGCTGCCGCTGCTCGTCGCGCTCGGACGGTCCGTCGGCGGGGCGGCCGGTAGCTCGGTGCGGACGGGCGGCGGCGCGCTGGTGGCCATCGGCGTGCTCGGCGGCGTGGTGCAGGCGGGGCTGGCCGCGCACGCGTCCGACCTCGACCCGTCGGCGCTGCTCGCTGCGTTCACGCTCGAGCGGGCGGTGTTCTACGCCGGTCCGGCGCTCGTGGTGGCCGGGGTCGCTCTGGCGGCCGCCGCGGGAGCGTCCCCGACCTGGCACCGGGCGTTGTCGGCGCTGCTGGGCGTCGTCGCGCTCGCCGGCGGTGTCGTGCAGCTGACGTCCACCTCGGGCGCGGCGACCGGGCTCGGGTTCGCCGGGTTCCTGCTCACCGTCGTCTGGGTCGCGGCGACGATGTTCGTGCTGTGGCGGGCGCGGGACGCGGACGGCACCGCGAAGCGCGCAGCCCCCGCCGTCGCCGCGCGGGAGCCGGTCGCGTCCCGCTGAACCGGCCGATGATCGAAGAAGCTCCGTGGTCGAGGATCGACCACGGAGCTGCTTTGATCTTGGTTGCGTCGGTGCGCCGCGAGGGAATCGAACCCCCAACCCGCTGATTAAGAGTCAGCTGCTCTGCCGATTGAGCTAGCGGCGCGTGTGCAGTTGTCCGGCCCGCTGGCGGGCAACGAGAGACCACGTTACCAGTCCGGCTCAACGCAGCAGCAACGCGTCCAGCCGCCTCGCAGCCACGACCAGCCCGAGGCCTGCCATGACGACGAAGTACAGGCAGTGGCCGAGCAGTCCGAGGCCGACGACGCCGGCGTTCAGGTCGCGCAGCAGCGCGATGCCGTGCTGCAGCGGCAGGCACTGCACGACCAGCTGCAGCCAGCGCGGGTACACGTCCAGCCCGTAGAAGGTGCCGCTGAACAGGAACATCGGCAGCACCGCGAGCTGCACGTAGTCGAGGTCCTGCCACGAGTGCATGAACGACGTCACCGCCATGCCGACGGCGGCGAAGGCGACGGCGATGAGCAGGCACGCGGGCAGCATCGCGAGCGCCCACGGCGAGGCCATCAGCCCCATGACGGCCATCACGACCATAAAGCCCGCGGCGTACAGGCCGCCGCGGATCAGCGCCCAGCCGATCTCGCCGATCGCGACGTCCATCGGCCCGAGCGAGGTGGCGAGCATCCCGTCGTAGAGCTTCGAGCGCAGCTTGTGGAAGACGTTCATCGTCGAGTCGTAGACGGCGCCGTTCATCGCCGACGACGCGAGCAGTGCGGGCGCGATGAACGCGCTGTAGCTGATCGCCTGCCCGCCCGGGCCGACGACCGTGCCGACGAGGTTCTTCAGGCCGGTACCCAGAGCGAACAGGTAGAACAGCGGCTCGAAGAAGCCGGTGAGGATCACCAGCCAGCTGTGCCGGTAGACCCGGAACGCGCGCTGCAGCACGACGTGCGATCGCCCTGCGTACATGCC
>NZ_JBQCEE010000280.1:0-3274 GCF_051960575.1 Jatrophihabitans sp. | reverse complement strand
TCTTCGCCACCTCCGGCGCGTTGGAAGCACTGGCTACCAAGCGCACCCGCGACTCGGTCACCGCGCTGCTCGACCTCGCCCCGGATCAGGCGACCCGCCTCGACGCCGAGGACCGCGAACATGTCGTGCCCGCCGCGCAGCTCCAGGTCGGCGACGTGATCTTGGTCCGCCCGGGTGAACGCATCGGCGCCGACGGCACCGTGCTCGACGGAGCCTCCGACGTCGATCAGGCGACCATCACCGGCGAGCCCCTGCCGGTCGCCAAGCACCTCGGGGACGAGGTGTTCGCCGGCACGATGAACGGCACCGGCGCGCTCCGCGTCGAGGTGAGCCGGGCGGCCGCCGACAGTGTCGTGTCCCGCATCGTCGCCCTGGTCGAGGAAGCCTCCGAGAGCAAGGCCCGCACGCAGCTGTTCATCGACACTGTCGAGCAGCGGTACTCGGTCGGGATGGTCACTGTGACGGTGTTGCTGCTGGTTCTGCCGTTGCTGTTCGGCGCGGCGCTGCAGCCGACGTTGCTGCGGGCGATCACGTTCATGATCGTCGCCTCGCCGTGCGCGGTCGTGCTGGCGACCATGCCGCCGCTGCTGTCGTCGATCGCCAACGCCGGCCGCCACGGCGTGCTGGTCAAGTCGGCCGTGGTCATGGAGCAGCTCGGCCAGACCAACCAGGTCGCCTTCGACAAGACCGGCACCCTCACCGAGGGGCGCCCCCACCTGACCTCGATCACAGCCGGCGACGCGATCGACGAGGCCGGGGCGCTGCGCTCGGCCGCGTCCGCGGAGGTGCCGAGCCAGCACCCACTCGCTGCCGCCGTCGTGACTGCCGCGCACGACGCCGGGCTTCCGCTGCACCACGCAGAGGCGTTCGACTCCGTACCGGGCCGAGGGGTCACCGCCATCGTCGACGGGCGTCAGGTCGCGGTACTGAGTCCCGCGGCCGTGCAGCGGCTGCTGCCCGCTGTGCTGGCCGAGGCCGTCCAGCATGCCCAGCAGCGAGGCGACACCGCCGCCGTGCTGCTGGTCGACCGCACGCCGGCCGCGGTGCTAACCCTGAGCGACCAGGTACGTACCGATGCCGCCGCCGCCGTTGCCGCGCTCAGCGACCACACCGACCGGGCGCCGGTGCTGCTGACCGGCGACAACGCCGCCGCCGCCCGGCACGTCGCCGCGGCGGTCGGCATCGGCGAGGTCCACGCCGACCTCCTCCCACAGGACAAGGTTGCCGCGATCGGCCGGCTCCAAGACGCCGGCGCCCGAGTCCTCCTCGTCGGCGACGGCGTCAACGACGCACCAGCCATGGCAGCCGCCCACCTTGGTTTCGCAATGGGCAGGCACGGCTCGGACCTCGCCCTCGAGACGGCCGACGGCGTCGTGGTCCGCGACGAGCTCACCGCCCTGCCCCGCGTCGTCGCGCTCTCCCGCCGCGCCCGGCGAGTGGTCGTTGCGAACCTCACCATCGCCGCCGCGATCATCGTCGGGCTCGTCGCCTGGGACCTGGTCGGTCATCTCCCGCTGCCCCTCGGCGTCGCCGGCCACGAAGGCTCAACTGTCATCGTGGGGCTCAACGGGCTGCGGCTGCTACGAGCCAAGGCCTGGCAGTGCACCCTGACCACAACCGCTCCCTCGGTCGGGGCCGAGAACCCGCAGCACGCAGCCACGCCCGAGGAGGCTGGGGTCGGCCGATGAGCACCATGGACCCCTCCACACCGCAGGACGCACTGGCCGGACGCGCCGACCGCAAGGTCGGTGCCCACTGATGGCCGACACGCGAAGTGCCGCGGTGCGCGAGGTGGCGCTGCTTCGACGCGGTCGACTCCTCGAGATCAGCACGCTGGGGTGGAACGTCGTCGGCATCGTCGTGCTCGCTTTCGCCGCGCTGGCCGCACGTTCGATCGCGCTCGCCGGCTTCGGGCTGGACTCACTCATCGAGATCGGAGCGAGCACCGTCGTGTTGTGGGAGCTCGCCGGCACCGGCGAAGCGCGGCAACGGCGTGCGCTCGGTCTGATCGGCGCTGCGTTCATTGCTCTCGGCATCTACCTGGCTGCTCAGTCCACGTGGGCGCTCGCCACTGGGTTCCACCCGCATCACAGCTCGGCAGGCATCGTCTGGACCGCGTTGACCGCCGCTGTCATGTTCGCCCTTGCTGCCGGCAAGACCCGCATGGGCCGCGCACTGGACAATCCGGTACTGCTGACAGAAGGTCGGGTCACCACCATCGACGGGCTTCTCGCAGTCGCGGTACTGGCCGGGCTGTGTCTCAACACCGCGGCGGGGTGGTGGTGGGCCGATCCGGTCGCCGGGTATGTGCTGGTGTACTTCGCGGCCAAGGAAGCACGGGCCATCTTCACCGGCGACCACTGACACTCCCGATGTGGGTGGCCACGTCCGGTGCGCTGTGCATGACCGTCCCCGGAACGACCGACCACAGCGCTGTCGACGCGCTGCTCGTTGACACACGAGGTCTCACCCTTCTGCCGCGCTCGGGACGTGGTGAGGTCGAGGTCGCACGGGCAGGCAGCCCGAGTCCGCTGCGTCAACGCGCGTTGAGCATCGCGGAGGTCTTCTTCTTCGCCTCGTCGGCGTGCTGGTCACTGGGTGGTGCGCGGAGGTCAGGCCGTCGGGATGAACGTCGGCTGGTTCCGCATGGGTCTTCGCAGTGGGTCGACGAGGTCGGGTGGGGTGAAGTGTGGGATGCCGTCGATCATGTGGATGCGCCAGCCGTGGTCGAGGTGGCGGCGGTGGTGGTAGGCGCAGAGCAGGACGAGGTTGTCGATGGCGGTCTGGCCGCCGCGGATCCATTCGAAGATGTGGTGGCGTTCGCACCATTCGGGTGGGATGGAGCAGCCGGGGAACGCGCAGCCGCCGTCGCGGACGGCCAATGCGTCGGCTTGGGCTGGTGAGGCGCAGCGGCGTCCGCGGCCGTAGTCGAGGATGCCGCCGGTGGTGTTGTGGACGACCCAGCCGACGCTGCACTGGTCGGCGAGCCGGAACGCCTGCGCGACCGAAAGTTTCTGCCGGTGGGTGGTCCAGACCAGCCCGGTGCCGGTCTCGAACTGGTCGGGGGTCATGACGACCTGGACGGTGGCGGCGGTGCCGGTGGCGGTGGCGTGCTCGCCGGCGCGGGCGGCCAGGGCGAGCAGGTCACCGATCGCGTCGGCGCGGCGTTGGCCGGGGGTGCGCTGGTCGGGGCCGGTGGCGTCGGTGGGGCGGGGTTTGGCGTTCGCGGCGAGGAAGGCGAGCAGTTTCGCCCCGTCGACCCCGGCGAGGCGGT
>NZ_JBQCEE010000279.1:0-11614 GCF_051960575.1 Jatrophihabitans sp. | reverse complement strand
GGGCACAACCCGGGGTCCCGCACGGGCCCGGGTCCCCCCGAGCTGCCGGAGCCGCCCGGCTGACGTGCGGGGGGGCGGTAGCCGCACCCGCAGCCGGGAGCCGGGCCCGGCGACGACGACGTCACCGGCCGCGGCGCGGGCCAGCCGTCTCGACAGGGCCAGCCCCAGCCCGGCGCCGTCGTGCCCGTCGGCCTCGTCCCCGCGTTGGCCGGGCTCGAAGACCCGCTCGCGGTCGTCCACGGCGATGCCGGGGCCGTCGTCGACGACGTCGACCACCACCGTCCCCGGCGTCCGGTGCGCGGTCACGACCACCTGCGTGCGGGCGTAGCGCTGGGCGTTGTCCAGCAGCGGCAGCAGGATGCGGTGGGCGATCGTCGGGTCGACCCCGGCGGCGAGCCCGTCGGGCACCTCGACCTGCACCGGCACGCGGTCGCTGCGCGCGGCGCCCGCGGCGGTCACGGCGACGTCGCGCAGCTCGCAGCGTCCCGGTGCTCGCTGCAGCTCGGCGCGCGTGGCCGCGAACAGCGTCTCGAGGATGTGTTCCATGGCCAGGGCACTGTCGCGGATCGCGACGAGCGGCGTGCGCAGCGCGCTGTCCGGCGCGCGCCCGCACGGCGTGCGCAGCGCGCTGTCCGGCGCGCGCCCGCCCGGGCCGGGCGCCGGCGCGTCCAACGCGAGATCGGCCTCGGCCAGGATGCGGCTCAGCGGCGTGCGCAGCTCGTGGGACAGCTCGGCCGAGAGATCGCGCTCGTGCCGCACGATCGCCGAGAGCCGATCGAGCACACCGTCGAGCGTGCGGGCCAGCGACTGCATCTCGCGGTAGCGCTGGTGGGCGCCGAAGCGCTGGGTCAGCGCGGTGGCGCTCCACTCGGCCGCCTGGTCGGTCATCGACGCCACCGGACGCAGGGCCCGGGCCGCGGCGAATCGCAGCACGGGGTAGGCGCCGAGGGTCAGCAGCAGGCCGAGCACGGCCGAGCCGAACAGGGCCTCGTCCTGGGCGCGGTCGTAGGGGCCCGTCGCGGCCGACGCCACCACCGTGCCGACCCGGCGGGTGCCGCGGTCGATGGGCAGCACGTACAACCGGTCGTCGCCGCGGTCGACGTAGCCGCGCGGCGCGGCGGCGAGCGCGTCGGCGATGTCCTGCACCCGCTTACTGCCCGGCGGCCGCTCGAGCGACCGCGGCGCGCCCGCTCCGCCGAGCCCGTAGATCCACAGGCCGGTGTCGAGGGCCGCATCGTCGACCGCGTCGCTCACCTGCAGCCGACCGTCCGCCGCGACGGCGACGGTCGCGGCTGCCGTGACCGCGCGCGTGCGCAGCACGTTGTCGAGTTCGGTGCCGAGCCGCCGGGTGAACAGGACGTTGAAGACGGTGGTGAGCAGCACGACCCAGGCGGCGATGACGACGATGCCGAGCAGTGACACGCGACCCCGCAGGGTGCGCCGGGCCAGCGGGCCGGACGCCGCACCGGTTCCCGGCGATCCCTCAGACGAGGCGGAAGCCGACACCGCGAGCCGCCTCGATGCCGTGGTCGGACCCGACCTCGGCCAGCTTGCGCCGCAGCTTGCTGACGTACTGGTCGAGCGTGTTCTCCGAGACGATGGCCCCGTGCGGCCAGCCGGCGGTGACCAGTTCGTGCCGGCGCACGACGGCGCCCGGGGCACCGATCAGACGCGCGAGCAGCCGGAACTCCGTCGGTGACAGCGCGACGCGCGAGTCACCGCACAGCAGCGCGTGCGAGACCGGATCGAGCTCGAGATCGCCGACGACCGTGACCTGGTCGACCGCCCGGCGCAGCAGCGCGGTCAGCCGGGCGACGAGTTCGGGGAAGGCGAACGGCTTGGGCAGGTAGTCGTCGCCGCCGGACGCGAACCCCGACAGCCGGTCGCCGAGGGCGCCCCGCGCGGTGAGGAACAGCACCGGCACGTCGATGCCCCGCGCGCGCAGCGCGACGCAGACGTCGCGCCCGTCGGCGTCCGGCAGACCGATGTCGAGCACGACCCCGTCGACCTCGCCCGGCCGGGCGGTGCGCAGGGCGGTCGAGCCGTCCGCGACCGTGGTCACCTCGAAGCCGGCCTGCCGCAGGCCGCGCGCCAGCACGTCACGCAGGCCGTGGTCGTCCTCGACGACGAGTACGCGGTGTCCGGGCATCGGCCCAGTATCCGTGGCGCGCGCGTGAGGCCGGCAACCCCCACGGCGGCCGATCAGGTTGCTTTCACCGCCCGCCGGTAGCGTCCGACGAATGCTCAGTTGGCTCGAGGCCGGTGTCGTCGGCGCGTTGCAGGGTGTGGCGGAACTCTTCCCGGTCTCGAGCCTGGGACACAGCGTGCTGGTGCCGGCGGTCGTCGGCGGGTCGTGGGCGCGCGACCTCAACGTGTCGACGCCCGAGTCGCCCTACCTTGCCTTCATCGTCGGCCTGCACGTCGCGACCGCCATCGCGCTGATCGTGTACTTCTGGCGCGACTGGGTGCGCATCGTCGGCGGTCTCGTCACGAGCATCGTGCGGCGCGAGGTGCGCACGAGCGACCAACGGCTGGCCTGGCTGCTCGTGCTGGCCACGATCCCGGTGGGGTTGGTCGGCCTGTTGCTCGAGCACTGGTTCCGGACGACGCTCGCCAAGCCGACGCCGACGGCCTGCTTCCTCATGGCCAACGGCGTGATCCTGCTCGTCAGCGAGCGGATGCGCCGGGGCGACACCGACCTCGACTCCGAGTACGTCGACGAGCGCGTGTCCGGCCCCGAGTCGGACAAGCGGCTCGCCGAACTCGACGTGAAGTCGGCCGTCGGGATCGGCGCGACGCAGATCCTCGCCCTCGCCCCCGGCATCTCGCGGTCGGGCATCGCCACCGTCGGTGGTCTCGTCCGTGGTCTCTCGCGCGAGGACGCCGCCCGCTTCTCGTTCCTGCTCGCGACGCCGGTCATCCTCGCCGCCGGCGCGCTGAAGCTCGGCGACCTCGCCGGCCCGCTCGGTGACGGCATCCGCCCGCAGGTGCTGTTCGGCTCGGTGCTGTCGGGGGTCGGCGCCTACCTGTCCGTGCGCTTCCTGACGCGCTACCTGGCGAACCGCTCGCTGCGTCCGTTCGGCTACTACTGCCTCCTCGCGGGCGCGGCCGCCCTCGTCTGGCTCAACGTCCGTTGAGACGGTCGCCCGGCTAGGGTGACCGCATGTCCCAGCAGTCCTGGTGCGCGTGGGCGCCCGGCCGCGTCAACCTGATCGGCGAGCACACCGACTACAACGACGGCTTCGTGCTGCCGCTGGCGCTGCCGATGGGCTGCCGGGCCGAGGTGGCGCCGGTCGAGGGCGGCGGCGTCACCGTGCGGTCGCGTCAGCTGCAGCGCGCGGCGACGGTGACCGACCTCGTGCCGGGTGCGTCCTGGATCGACGGCGACGACGGCTGGGCCGCCTACGCCGTCGGCGCCGTCTGGGCCCTCGACGCCACCGGGCGCGGGTGGGCCATCGATCTCGACAGCGACGTGCCCCTCGGCGCCGGGCTCTCGTCGTCGGCCGCGGTCGCCTGCGCGACGACCGTCGCGGTGGCCGCGGCGCTCGGCCGCACCCTGTCGCCCGACAAGACGGTCGACGCGGCGACGCGGGCCGAGACCGAGTTCGTCGGCGCCCCGACCGGCGGGATGGATCAGCTCGTCTCCGTCCGGGGCCGCGCGGGGCACGCGCTGCTGTGCGACATGCGCTCGCGGGACGTCGAGGCGGTGCCGTTCGCACCCGACCGTGCCGGTCTCGCGCTGCTGGTCGTCGACTCGCGCGCGCCGCACCGCCTCGTGGACGGCGAGTACCGCGCCCGGCGCGACGACTGCACCGAGGCGACGCGGCGGCTCGGCGTCGCTGCACTGCGTGACGTCACCGACCTCGACGCCGCCCTCGCGGCGCTCGACGACGACCGGCTGCGGCGCCGCGTGCGGCACGTGGTGACCGAGAACGAGCGCGTGCTCGCCGTGGCCGCCCTGCTGCGCGAGGCGCGGCTCGCCGAGATCGGCCCGCTGCTGACGGCTTCGCACGCGTCGATGCGCGACGACTTCGAGATCACCGTGCCCGAGATCGACACCGCGGCCGACACGCTGCTGGCCCACGGGGCGCTCGGGGCGCGCATGACCGGCGGCGGGTTCGGCGGCTGTGTCATCGCCCTGCTCCCGGTCGACGAGGCGCAGGCGGCGGGAGCGGCCGTGGCGGAGGTCTTCGCGCGGCAGGGGTGGAACGAGCCGCGCTGGTTCGTCGCCGAGCCGTCGGACGGCGCCCGCACCGTCTGAGCGCCCGCTCCGGATGGGACGGGGGTTAGGGTCGGACGGATGATCGTTCTCGGCCCCGTGCTGCGCTTCGTCGACGCCACCCGGGCCACGCTGTGGTTCGAGACCGACGCGCCGGCCGAGATCGTCGTGCGCTGCGCGGGCGCCGGCGAGCACGCGGCGCGCACGTGGTGCGTCCACGGCCACCACTACTCGCTGGTCCAGGTCACCGGCCTGGCACCTGCGACGACCACCGCCTACACCGTGCACCTCGCCGGTGAGCAGGTCTGGCCGCCCGCCGGGTCGGCGTTCCCGCCGAGCGTGATCCGCACGCTCGACGAGGGCGCCCGCTTCCGCTTCGCCTTCGGGTCGTGCCGCGTCGCCGCGCCGTTCGACGCCGAGAACCTCGACCGATTCGGCGCCGACGCCCTCGTCGCCCTGGCCGAGCGGATGCGCGACGGGTCGGTCGACGCGAGTGGCCCGACGCGCTGTTCCTCGCCGGCGACCAGATCTACGCCGACGAGCCGTCGGACGAGCTGCGGGCCCGGCTGCGCGCCGCGCACCGCGCCGGCCCGGACGACGACCGGCACGAGGCCGACGACGTGCGCGAGGAGATCGGCGACTTCGAGCAGTACACCTGGCTCTACCACGAGAGCTGGACGCCCGAGCCGATCCGCTGGCTCTTCTCGACCGTGCCGACGCTGATGCTGCTCGACGACCACGACCTGCGCGACGACTGGAACACCTCGCAGGCCTGGCGCGACCGGGTGACGCGCGAGCGGTGGTGGCACGACCGCGTCACCGGCGCCTTCGCGTCGTACTGGGTGTACCAGCACCTCGGCAACCTCTCGCCCGACGACCTGCCCGACGACCCGATGTGGCCGGTCGTGACGTCCGGGATCGGCGACGACGAGCGCACGCAGCGCCTCGACGAGTTCGCCCGCCGCTCGGACGCGCAGCCGGACAGTGCCCGCTGGAGCTTCCACCGCGACTTCGGGCCGCGGGTGCGGCTCGTCGCCGTCGACGCGCGGTGCTCGCGGGTGCTCGACCCGGCCGACCGCCACATCGTCGACCCCGTCGAGACCCGGTGGCTGGTCGAGCGCGCCACCGAGCGTCCGGTGACGCACCTGCTGCTCGGCTCGACCCTGCCGTTCCTGCTCACCCCCGGCGTCCATCACCTCGAGGGCTGGGACGAGGCCGTGGCGGGCGGCGCCTGGGGGCGCCGTGCCGTCGGCACGGCCGAGCGCATCCGGCAGGGGCTCGACCTCGAGCACTGGGCAGCGTTCCGGCGCTCGTTCGACGCGGTGGTCGAGCTGCTCGCCCGGATCGGGTCCGGTGAGTGCCCGCCCCGCACGATCACGCTGCTCGGCGGCGACGTGCACTGCTCGTACACCGCCCTCGCCGAGGTCGCCGGGGTCGACCCGACGCGCACGGCCATCCGCCAGCTGACGATGTCGCCCTTCCGCAACCCGCTGCAGCGCAGCGTGCGCGCGGTGCAGCGGGCGATGACGACCCGGCCGGTCGTGGCGGCGCTGCGGCGGCTCGCCCGGTCGGCCGGTGTCGTCGAACCGCCGATCAGCTGGTACGTCGACCACGGGCCGTGGTTCGGCAACGGCGTCATGACGGTCGTGGTGGACGGCGAGGAGGCGACCGTCGAGGTCGACCACGCGGCGGTCCGCGGCACCCGGCAGTGCCTCGTGCGCACCCTCACGCTCTCGTTGACGGCCCCTCCGCGCGGGTAGCCTCCGCTCAAGCCGAGCAGGGGGTGGCCGATGGACGAGGCGAGGATGCCGTCCGGAGGGAGCCCCATGGCACCGACCGGGACGGTCGCGCCTCCCGCCCGCCCGCAGGTCGAGTTCGGCGGCGCCGGCCGATCGGCCCGCGCCCTGCGTTCCATCGTCGAGGCGCAGCGGGCGGTGCACGGTGCGCGCACCCGCGACGAGGTGACCCGCCTCGTCGCCGAGCACGCGGTCACCGCCTTCCCGCACGCCGACGGCTCGGTCGTCGAGCTCGTCGACGGCGACCGCCTGGTCTACACCGGCGTCGCGGGCACGCTTGCAGATGCGGGCGGTGCCACCGTCGGCGTCGAAGGATCGCTGTCCGGCCTCGCCATGGGCTCGCGCCGCACGCTGATGTGCCACGACACCGAGACCGACGACCGGGTCGACCGTGCCGCGTGCCGGCGGCTCGGCATCCGGTCGATGGCGGTCGTGCCGCTGCTCTCGGGCGACGACGCGATGGGCGTCCTGAAGATCTCCAGCGCGCACCCGGCCGCCTTCGACGACGTGGACGCCGCGCACCTCGAACTGCTCGGCGAGAGCCTGCGGCAGGGGCTGCAGCACGCCGACGACTACGAGCGCACCGAGCAGTTGCTGGCCGACCGCACCCGCGCGGTCGCCGCCCTCGAGGTGAGCGAGCAGCGCTTCCGCCGCGCCTTCAGCAACTCGCCGTTCGGGATGCTGCTCATCGACGTCACCGAGGAGGGGCTCGGCCGGCTGCTGCACGTCAACCAGGCGGCGGCCGACATCACCGGCTACTCGCAGCAGGAGCTGCTCGGCATGCGGCAGCAGCAGCTGCGCGCGCCGGAGCACACCGCCGAGGTCGAGCACGGCATGCGCCGGCTGGCCGGCGGCGAGGTCGATTCGCTCGGCGCGGAACGGGTCTTCCGGCACGCCGACGGCCACGACTACTGGGTCAGGGTGCAGGCGTCCGGGCTGCCGGACACGTCCGGCCGCATCACCAGCCTGCTCGCCGAGATCGAGGACATCACGACCGCACGAGCGGCCGAGCGGCAGTTGGCCGACCAGGCCCGCCTGCTGCAGCTCATCCCGGCCGCCGTGATCGTGCGCGGGCTCGACGGCGTCATCAGCTGGTGGAACGCCGCCGCGACCGAGCTGTACGGCACGCCGGCCGAGCAGGCCGTCGGGCGGGTGACGCACGAGTTGCTCCACACCGTCTTCCCCGACGTCGCGTCCGGCGCCGAGCAGGACGAGCGCATCGCGCGGACGGGCGGCTGGACCGGCGAGCTGCAGCACCGCACGGCCGACGGCCGCACCATCGTGGTCGAGAGCCGCCAGGTGCTGCACCCCGGGGTGGACGGGCGGCCGGACGTCGTGCTCGAGATCAACACCGACATCACCGCCCGCCGCGCCGCCGAGCGCGAGCGCGACGCGGCGGCCGCCGAGCTCGCGCGCCGCAACGACGAGCTCGAGGCGGCGAACCAGCTCAAGCTCGACCTGATCGGCATGCTCGGGCACGAGATCGGCACGCCGCTGTCTGTGATCCACGGCTCCAGCGAGCTCGGCGCCGACGACGACGGCCCGGCCGGCGGCCTGCCCGAGGTGCAGGCGCTGTTCACCGCGATCGAGCGCAACGCCCGCCGCCTCGGCGCCGTCGTCGGCGAGGTGCTCGCGCTCGTGACCCTCGAGGCCGGGATGCTGGTGGCCCGGCCGCAGCGGGTACCGGTTGGCCGGCATCTCGCCGACGCGCTCGAGCTCACCGAGTCGGCGCCGGTGGTCGAGACGCTGGACGGTGTGACCGCCCTGGTGCAGCCCGGCCATCTCGACCAGATCCTGGTGAACCTGCTGACGAACGCCGCGAAGTACGGCGGTGGCTGCACCCGGGTGGTCGTCGACCGCGCGGATGGCGAGGTCACCGTCGCGGTGCACGACGAGGGCCCGGGCGTGCCCGAGGAGTTCCGTGCGCGGCTGTTCGACCGCTTCTCGCGCGCGGCCGACACCGCGAGGGTGCGCACGGGCACGGGGCTCGGCCTGTACATCGTGCAGCAGCTCGCCCGCGCGAACGGCGGCGACGTCACCCACGCTCCCGGCCCGCGCGGCGGCTCGGTCTTCACGGTGCACCTGCGCAGGTGATCACCGGCGGGCACGGCAGGATGGGGCCGTGGCCGCGTTGACCGACCTGTCGCCCGAGCGCCGTGAGCTGTTCGAGCTCCGTGTCGAGCGCTGGCTGCCGGACCTGCGCAGCGCGCTCGCGTCCCTGTTCGACGACAGGGCCGCCGCGACGCTCGAGACTCGGCTGCTCGCGATGGCCGGCGCGGCGTACGCCGAGCGCCCGGACGACCTGCACCGTCTCGACCAGACCCGCATCCTGCGTCCGGACTGGTTCCAGTCGCCCCACATGATCGGCTACGCGGCGTACTGCGACCGGCTCGCCGCCGACCTGCCCGACCTGCACCGGCGGCTGCCGTACCTGCACGAGCTCGGGGTCACCTACCTGCATCTCATGCCGCTGCTGCGGCCGCGCCCGGGCGACAGCGACGGCGGCTACGCCGTGGCCGACTACCGCTCCGTGCGGCCCGACCTGGGGACGGTCGACGACCTGCGCGAGCTCGCGTCCGCCCTGCGCGCGCGGGGCATCAGCCTGGTGCTCGACCTGGTGCTGAACCACGTCGCCCGCGAGCACGCGTGGGCGCAGGCGGCGCGCGCCGGCGACCCGAAATACCGCGACTACTTCTACGTCTATCCCGACCGCACGCAGCCGGACGCGTACGAGCGCACGCTGCCCGAGGTCTTCCCCGACTTCGCGCCCGGCAACTTCACCTGGGACGACGAGCTGGGCGGCTGGGTCTGGACGACCTTCAACAGCTTCCAGTGGGACGTCAACTGGACCAATCCCGACGTGGTGGCCGAGTACGTCGACATCGTGCTGTGGCTGGCGAACCTCGGCGTCGAGGTGATCCGGCTCGACGCCATCGCGTTCCTCTGGAAGCGGCTCGGCACCAACTGCCAGAACCAGCCGGAGGTGCACGCGATCGCCCAGGCGCTGCGGGCGGTGCTGCGCATGGCCGCGCCGGCGGTGCTGCTCAAGGCCGAGGCGATCGTGGCGCCGGACGACCTCGTGCAGTACCTCGGGCAGGGCCGCCACCACGGCAAGGTGAGCGACCTGGCCTACCACAACTCGCTCATGGTGCAGATCTGGTCGATGCTCGCGAGCCGCGACGTGCGCCTCGCCGCGCACGCGCTCGGCCAGCTGCCCGCGGTGCCGTCGACGACGGCCTGGATCTGCTACCTGCGCTGCCACGACGACATCGGATGGGCGATCGACGACGGCGACGCCGCGGCCGTCGGGCTGAACGGCTTCGCGCACCGGGCGTTCCTGTCCGACTTCTACAGCGGCGAGTTCCCCGGCTCGTTCGCCGAGGGGCTCGTCTTCCAGGCCAACCCGGCGACCGGCGACAAGCGGATCAGCGGGATGGCGGCGTCGCTGGCGGGGCTGGCCGCGGCCGAGCGCGCCGGTGACCCGGACGCGGTGACACCGGCCGTACAGCGGCTGCTGCTCGCCCACGCCATCGTGCTCGGCTGGGGCGGCATCCCCGTGCTCTGGATGGGCGACGAGGTCGGGCTGCCCTCGGACGACGCCTGGGCGAGCGAGCCCGGGCACGAGAGCGACAACCGCTGGCTGCACCGGCCGCGGTTCGACGACGACCGCGCCGCCGCCGCGACGGTGCCCGGCACCGCCGCGCAGCAGCTGTGGAGCGGGCTGCGGCACCTCGTGGCCACGCGGCGCTCATTGGCACCGCTGCACGCCGCGACCCCTGCACAGGTGTTGAGCCCGGACGACCCCGGCGTACTGCCCGTGCTGCGAGTGCACCCGGAGGGCGAACTGCTCGAACTGTTCAACGTCACCGAGCACTGGCGTCCGTGGTCGGCCCACCGGGTGCACGCCGTGGGCATCCATCACCCGGTGGACGCCCTCACCGGCGCCGCCGTGACACCCGACGAGCAGGGACGCCTCTGGCTGGCGCCGTACCAGGCGATGTGGCTCGTCGAGGGCTGACAGCGCTCACACCAGCACATCTGCGGCGGCGCGGCGGCGGTTGCGCACGATGTCGGCGACGCCGATGACGATGGCGAGCGCGATGAAGCAGAGCCCGGCGCCGACGGCGTAGCGCAGGCCGTGGGCGTACGCCGCCCGGCCGTGCCCGCCCGAGACGCCGGCGAAGAAGAACGCGCCGACGACGGCCTGGCCGATCGCCAGCCCGATGCGCTGCGCGGTCTGCAGCACACCCCCTGCGGTGCTGCCCGTGACGGGGTCGATCTCCATCAGCGAGAGCGCCTGGTTCGGCGTGATCACCGCGCCCTGGCCGATGCCCATGAGGAACAGCGCCGGAGCGAGCACGAGCGCCGCGTCGCCCGCCGGCCCGTGCGTGACGAGCAGCGCGAGCAGCAACGCGCCGACACCGACCGTGGTGGCGCCGCCGATGACGAGCGGGCGGCCGATGCGCGTGACGACACGACCGACCAGCGGCGCCGAGATGCTCGCGCCGACCGCGAAGGCGGTGATGCCGAGCCCCGACTGGAGCGCGCTGTAGCCAACACCGTCCTGGTAATAGAGGGCGAGCACGAGCGGCAGGCCGGCCACCGCCGGGAAGAACGTGATCGCGAGCAGGATGCCCGACGTGTACGACGGCGTGCGGAACAGCCGCAGGTCGACGAGTGGGTCGAGCCGCTGGTCGGTGAGCCGTCGCTCGCGCCGCACGAACAGGCCGACGAGCACCACCGCGGGCACGGCGAGCCAAGCCAGCCGCGCGTCCTTGAGGGCGTCGTACTCGACGGACGCGAACAGCACGCAGAAGGTCGCGCCGCCGAGCAGGGCCGAGCCGAGGACGTCGAGGCGGTGCCGGCCGGGCTTCGGGTCGTTCGGCAGCAGGCGGCGGGCGATGAGGATGACCGCGACGCCGATCGGCACGTTGACGAAGAAGATCAGCCGCCAGCCGAGGTGCGGGCCGCCGAGTCCGATGAGCGCGCCACCGACCAGCGGTCCGAGCGCCGTCGACACCCCGACGCACGTGCCGAGCACGCCGAAGGCCCGGCCCCGTTCGTCCGTGCGGAACAGCTGCTGCACCAGCCCCGACACCTGCGGGTTGATGAGCCCGCCGGCGAGCCCCTGCAGCACGCGGGCGACGATCAGCACACCGGCGGTCGGCGACAGCCCGGCCATCGCGCTGGTGGCGGCGAACGTGCCGACCCCGACCTGGAACATCAGCCGGCGGCCGTGGTCGTCGCCGAGGCGGCCGGCGAGCACCGGCACGAGGCCGAAGGCCAGTGTGTACCCGCTCACCACCCACTGCAGCTGCGACGGGCCGGCCCCGGTGGCGCGTCCGATCGACGGCAGCGCGACGTTCGTGACGCTGACGTCCAGCAGGGTCATGAACAGCGCCGAGCAGCAGGTGATCAGGGCAAGCCAGCGCCGTGGATCCGGTTCGTCCTCGACCGCCAACGCCACTGGTCGAGCGTAAAGCTGGCCGATCCGCCGCCCGATCAGCGCGTCATGCGCCCGAGGGTGCGAGCAGCCCGCGCAGCCTTTCGGCGTCGGCCCGTACGAGCTCGAAGGGTGCGACCACCACGTCGCCGCGTC
>NZ_JBQCEE010000278.1:0-2237 GCF_051960575.1 Jatrophihabitans sp. | reverse complement strand
GCCTGGGCTGTGGCGGGCGCCACCCAGTAGAGCCCGCCGAGCCCGGGCGCGTCGGCCACGAGGCTGATCCCGGCCAGCAGCAGGCCCAACGACAGCACGACCGACGCGAGCACGCCGTTCAGCAGCCACGACCAGAGTGGCTGCTCGCGGCCCGGTGCCGTCTGCCCACGAGCAACGCGGATCCGACGACCACCGCGAGCACGACCAGCTCCACGCCCAGGCCCCACGTCGGCTGCCCGGGCGTCATCACGGCGATCGCCGCGAACACCGGCGTGGCCAGGAGGATCAGCGCCTGCGCCGCCCGGCCGGGGATGCCCGGCAGCGCCAGCACGCGTTCGAGATTGATCGACACGGCCACGAACAGCAGCCCGGTGAGCGCCGCGCCCGCGCCCGCAACGCCGACGGCGAAGTCGCTCCACGCCTCGGCCTCCAGTGGGTACACGCGCGCATTGTGCCCGGCCGCGGCAGGCGCGAACCTGATGTTGGCGGGGCGCGTCACCGCATAGGGTGGCCCCGTGCGCACGCAGGTGGGGATCGTGGGGGCGGGCCCGGCGGGGCTGCTGCTGGCGCACCTGCTGCACCTGCGCGGCGTCGAGTCCGTCGTGGTGGACGTGCAAAGCCGTGCCGCGATCGAGCAGACGATCCGCGCGGGCATCCTCGAGCAGGGCACGGCCGACCTGCTGCGCGACACCGGCGTGGGCGCCCGCATGGCCCGCGACGGCAGCGTGCACCACGGGATCAACCTGGCCTTCGAGGGCGGCCTGCACCGCATCGACCTCACCGGGCTCTCCGGCGGCCGGTCGGTGCTCGTCTACCCGCAGCACGAGGTGCTCGTCGACCTCATCGCGCAGCGCCTCGCCGACGGCGGCGACCTCCGGTTCGGCGTGGCGGACGTCGTCGTCGACGACGTCGAGGGCGCGCCGTCCATCACCTTCACCCACGACGGCGCCGCCCAGCGGCTCGACTGCGACTTCGGGGTGGGTGCCGACGGCTCGCACTCCCCGTGCCGCAGGCTGGTGACGGGGCGGCAGGACTTCTTCCGGCAGTACCCCTTCGCCTGGTTCGGCATCCTCGCCGAGGCCCCGCCGTCCTACGACGAGCTGATCTACGCGCACTCCGAGCGCGGGTTCGTGCTGGTCTCCACGCGCAGCCCCACGGTGCAGCGGCTCTACTTCCAATGCGACCCGGCCACCGCCACCGACGACTGGTCCGACGACCGCATCTGGGCCGAGTTCACCGCCCGGCTGGCTCCCGCGGGCGTGCAGGTGCAGGACGGCCCGATCTTCAAGAAGGACGTGCTGCAGTTCCGCTCGTTCGTCGCCGAGCCGATGCAGCGGGGCAAGCTCTTCCTGGTGGGCGACGCGGCGCACACCGTGCCGCCGACCGGGGCCAAGGGCCTCAACCTGGCCGTGGCCGACGTGCAGGTGCTCGACCGCGCCCTCGGCGCCTGGTATGCCGAGAAGGACGAGGCGCCCCTCGCCGCCTACACCGCCACCGCGCTGCGGCGGGTGTGGCGCGTGCAGTGGTTCTCGTGGTGGATGACGTCGATGCTGCACCGCTTTTCCGATGCAGGCGATTTCGACCTGCGGCGCCAGATCGCCGAGCTGCAGCTCGTCACCAGCTCGGAAGCCGTTGCCCGCACTTTGGCAGAGCATTACGTGGGCAGTCCCCCGGGCGTGTGACACTGGGATCATGGCCATCGACGTTGGCGCCGAAACCGCCACCGCCGCGCCCGCCCCGGTCGCCGCGCCCGCCCCGCCGAAACCGGCGACCGGTGGGGGCTGGGGCGTGCCGCTGGCCGTGCTCATCACGGGCATGTTCATGTCGGTGCTCGACATCAGCATCGTCAACGTCGCGATCCCCACCATGCAGCTGGACTTCTCCGCCACCACCGAGGAGATCCAGTGGGTGGAGAACGCCTATTCGCTCGCCCTGGGCGTGGTCGTGCCGGTGAGCGCGTGGCTGGCCGCCCGGTTCGGGGCCGGTCGCGTCTACAACCTGTCGCTGCTGGGGTTCGCCCTGGGCTCGGCGCTGTGCGGCTTGGCCTGGAGCCTCAACAGCATGATCGTTTTCCGGGTGCTGCAGGCGGTTCCGGGCGGCGTCCTGCCCGTGGTGACGCTGACGATCCTCTACCGGATCGTGCCGCCGCAGAAGATCGGTGCCGCGATGGGCATGTACGGCCTCGGCGTCATCGTCGCCCCGGCCGTCGGGCCCACGCTGGGCGGCTATCTCGTGGA
>NZ_JBQCEE010000277.1:0-5329 GCF_051960575.1 Jatrophihabitans sp. | reverse complement strand
GACCTCGTCGCGCTGGTAGTGGTGGCCGAGGACGAAGACCCGGTCGCCGAGGGCGGCCTTGGCGGCGCGGGCCCGGGCGACCAGTTCGGGGTCGGACGCGGCGGGGAGCTCGCCGGGACAGTCGACGCCCCGTTCCGACTGCGGGTCGCTGCCGTGCCCGAGCAGCAGGAGCGCCAGGGGAGTGGAGGCGGGCTCGGTGAAGGTCATTCCTCGTCCTTCGAGCGGTGGCTCGCGGCCGGACACCGTGTGCGGGCCGGATCCGCGGGTAGCATGGAATAGCAGCACGTCAGTGTGCACTTGTATTCCGCGTACGAGCTACGCCGACCTCCTCCGAGGGAGAAGCATGACTTCCACCGAGACGCCCGTCGAGATCACCACGGCGCCCGTCGACGCCACCCCGTCGACCCTTTCGCTCACCGACGCCGCCGCGGTCAAGGTGCGCGCCCTGCTCGAGCAGGAGGGTCGTGACGACCTGCGCCTGCGCGTCGCCGTGCAGCCGGGTGGCTGCTCGGGCATGCAGTACCAGCTCTTCTTCGACGAGCGCAGCCTCGACGGCGACGTCGACCTGTCGATCAAGGACGTCCCGGTCGTCGTCGACCGCATGAGCGCCCCCTACCTCGGCGGTGCGGTGATCGACTTCACCGACACGATCGAGCAGCAGGGCTTCACGATCGACAACCCGAACGCCTCCGGCGGCTGCGCCTGCGGCAACAGCTTCTGCGGCTGACCTCCGCGCGTTCACAGACCCTCCCCGCCGGCCGGCGGGGAGGGTCTGTGTCGTTTCGACGCGACCTGCCCGCTACCCCTGGGTAACCTTCCGCCCATGACCGTCCTCGTCGCAGGCTCGATCGCCACCGACCACCTGATGAGCTTCCCTGGCCGGTTCAGCGACCAGCTGCTCGCCGACCAGCTGCACAAGGTGTCGCTGTCGTTCCTGGTCGACGACCTCGTCGTCCGGCGCGGCGGCGTGGCGGCGAACATCGCCTTCGGCATGGGGCAGCTCGGCGCCGAGCCGGTGCTGATGGGCGCCGTGGGCGGCGACTTCGGCGACTACCGGTCGTGGCTCGAGCGGCACGGCGTCAACTGCGAGTACGTGCACGTCTCGGACGTGCACCACACCGCACGCTTCGTCTGCACCACCGACCAGGACATGTGCCAGATCGCGTCCTTCTATGCGGGCGCCATGAGCGAGGCCCGCAACATCGAGCTCGCGCCGGCCTGGAAGGGCACCGCGGCCGACCTCGCCATCATCTCGGCCGACGACCCCGCCGCGATGGTGCGGCACAGCGTCGAGTGCCGCGACCGCGGGTTCCGCTTCGCCGCCGACCCGTCGCAGCAGATCGCCCGGATGAACGGCGAGGAGCTGCGCGACCTCATCGACGGCGCCGACCTGCTGTTCACGAACGACTACGAGAAGCACCTGCTCGAGTCGAAGACCGGCCTGTCGGAGGCCGAGGTCATGGCCCGGGTCGGCGTGCGCATCACGACGCTCGGCTCGAAGGGCGTCGAGATCGTCGGGCGCGACGTCGAGCGCGTGCACGTGCCGGTCGCGAAGGAGCGCGCGAAGGTCGACCCGACCGGCGTCGGCGACGCCTTCCGCGCCGGCTTCCTCACCGCGCGCGAGTGGCAGCTGTCGTGGGAGCGGTCGGCCCAGGTCGGCAGCCTGCTCGCGACCATGGTGCTCGAGACCGTCGGCACCCAGGAGTACGTCGTCAAGCCGCACGAGTTCGCCGACCGGCTCGCCGAGTCCTACGGCGACGACGTGGCCGAAGAGGTCCTGCCGCACCTCGTCTGACGCGGAGCGCATCTCCGTCACTCGACGCTGCTCAGTACGGGGGCGCGTCCAGGATCGGGCGGTGGACGAAGGAGCCCGGCCCGTCGAAGTGCCACCACTCGCCGCTGTAGACGGCGAGGCCGTCGGTCTCCATGGCGTGGCGCAGGGTCGTGCGGTTGCGCAGCGCGACCGCGCCGATGCCGTTCGTCGCGAAGGCGTACGCGCGCGGCGTGAAGTCGTCGAACGCGGTGCCCATGATCAGCTGGCAGTGCTGCCGGACCTTGTGCGGGCAGGTGCCGCCGACCGCGCGGCGGGCGAGCGTGACGTCGACCGAGCGCCCCGACTCGTGGCTGGTGGCGTACGGGCCCGGCTGGGCCACCCAGGTGGGGTTCGGGACGATGCGGAACATGCGCACCTGGACGGCGTGCGGCCGGTAGCAGTCCCAGAAGACGAGCACGAGCCCCTGTCGGCGCAGCACCGCGGCCGCCGCTCGCAGGCCGGGCGCCATGGTGCGGTGCACCAGGCAGCGCGCGCGGCTCGGATACAGCTGCTGGTGGGTGAAGTTGTGCGTCGTGGCGTAGTGCAGGTCGACGACCGCGTCCGGCACCACGGTGCGGACGTCGATCAGACCCGCCGCCCGTGCCTTCGCCGAGACCGGCGGGATGCTCATCGCGGCGGCGGCGGCGGTCCGGGGCGCGGCGGAGGTTTGCCCCGCGGTGGCGCGCGCGGCGGCCGACGGAGCGTGTCGGGGCGGGGCAACGCTGCCGGAGGGGGTCGGCGCAGCCGGGTGGCTGCTGCAAGCCGCGGCGAGCAGCAGCGTCAGGACCGTCGCGATGCGCCGCATGGGCCCTGACGCTACCGCCGACCGATCATGGCGCCGGCGGCGATGGTCCGTGGAGACGAGGGGCCCCGCGACGCTCAGCCGCGGGCCTTGTCCAGGCGCTGCAGCAGGTCGTCGGCCGCCCGCTCGATGGCGTCGTGCCCGTTCTGCGACGCCCGCTGCTTCGCGTGGATGAGTGCCGCTCGGTTGACCCGCTCGAAGTCGCCGTACGGGAACTTGTACCTGCCCTTGGTGCCCTCGGACGCGTCCGGGTCGATCGCGAGGTGCCAGCGGGCGAACTCGTCGAAGTCGTCGTGCTCGATGACCTCGTTCGCCTCGGCCGCCGACGGCGCGGCCTCCGACCAGGGGGTGTCGGCGTCGAAGCTGCCCGCGTCGATGAGCGTGCGGGCGTGGGCGACGGCGTCCTTGTTGACCGTGTAGTTCGTCATATCTACAGACGTACCGGATACACCGGTGCGGGAATCTCCGGCGTGATGCGCTGCTCGACGAAGATGCCGTGCCAGATCAGGAAGACGAGGATCGTCCAGATCTTGCGGGAGTAGTCGTGGGGGCCGGCGCGGTGCGCGTCGAGCAGGCGCAGCGCCTCGTCCTTGCTGATGAAGGCGTCGGCCTGCGACGAGACGATGATGTCGCGGGCCCAGTCGTACATCGTGTCCTTCAGCCAGTGCCGGATCGGCACCGGGAAGCCGAGCTTGGCGCGGTGCAACACATGTGGAGGCACGATCGACTCGAGCGCCCGGCGCAGGGCGTACTTGGTCGTCTCCTTGGTGATCTTCTCGTTCGTCGGGATCGAGGAGCCGACCGCGAAGACCTCCGTGTCGAGGAACGGCACCCGCAGCTCGAGCGAGTTGGCCATCGTCATCTTGTCGGCCTTGACGAGGATGTCGCCGCGCAACCAGGTGAAGAGGTCGACGTACTGCATGCGGGTCGAGTCGTCGAGGTGCGTCGTCTGCTCGTAGAGCTTCCGGGTCACGTCCATGTACGAGACAGACGGGTCGTACGTCTTCAACAGGTGTTGCATCTCTTCCGGACGGAAGATGCGGGCGTTGCCGTAGTAGCGCTCCTCGATGCCGATGGAACCGCGGCGCAGCAGGTCCTTGCCGCGCCGGCCCTCGGGGATGCGCTCGCTCAGCCGGCCCAGTCCGCGACGCAGCGGACGCGGCACCCGCTCGAACGCGCGCAGGCTGATCGGTTCGCGGTAGATCGTGTACCCGCCGAAGAGCTCGTCGGCGCCCTCACCCGACAGCACGACCTTCACGTGCTTGCGGGCCTCGCGCGCGATGAAGTAGAGCGGCACGAGCGCGGGGTCGGCCACCGGGTCGTCGAGGTACCAGACGATGAGCGGCAGGGTGTCCATCATCTCCTGCGCGCTCACCACCTTGGTGATGTGCTCGACGCCGATCGCCGCGGCCGACTCGGCGGCGACGTCGATCTCGCTGTAGCCCTCGCGCTCGAAGCCGGTGGTGAACGTCAGCAGCTTCGGGTTGTGCCGCTTGGCCAGCGCTGCAACGGCTGTGGAGTCGATGCCGCCGGAGAGGAACGACCCGACGGTGACATCGGCGCGCATGTGCTTCTCGACCGAGTCCTCGAGCGCCTCGGCGATCTCGCGGTAGAGCTTCTCCGGCTCGTCCACCTTGCGGATGGCGAAGTCGGGGTGGAAGTAGCGGTGGGTCGTCAACGACTCGCCGGGCCGCATCGTGAACCAGGTGCCCGACTCGACCCGGCGGATCGCGCGGTGCATCGACGCCGGCTCGGGCACGTACTGCAGGGTCAGGTAGTGCTGCAGCGCCGTGGTGTCGACCGCGCCGCCGGGGGCCGCGACGTCGAGCAGCGACTTCTTCTCGCTGCTGAAGAACGTCCCCCGCTCGTCGGTCATCGTGAACAGGGGCTTGATGCCGAACCAGTCGCGCGCGCCGAAGAGCACGCGCTCGTGCGAGTCCCAGATCAGGAAGGCGAACATGCCGCGCAGTTCGCGCACGATCTTCGGCCCGAGGTGGTGGTACCCCGCGACGATGGCCTCACCATCGCCGTCGGTCACGAACGTGGTGCCGAAGTCGCGGGTCAGCCGCTCGCGCAGTTCGAGGTAGTTGTAGATCTCACCGTTGAAGATCAGCTGGTAGCGGCCGTCGAGCCACGGCAGCGGCTGGTGCGAGTGGTCGATGTCGATGATCGAGAGGCGTCGGAAGCCGATGGCCGCGTCGTCGTCGTGCCAGACACCGCCCTCGTCCGGGCCGCGGTGCCGCATGCTGACCAGCGAGCCCTCGATCTCGGGGGCGACTGCTGCCGCAGCGCCGTCGGCCGACAGGAACCCGATCAATCCGCACACGTCGACCAGTATCCCGGGTCAGTGCAGCCGACGGACCGCGAACCGCGGCGTGCCGTCAGGCGCAGTGCCGGCGGCCACCAGTTCGTGGCCGCGCATGCGGCACCAGGCCGCGACGTCCGGCGCGGCGGCCGGGTCATCGGCCTCGAGCACGATCGTGGCGCCGACGGGCACGTCGTCGATGTGCCGGGCCAGCTCGATGATCGGCAGCGGGCACCGTCGGCCGCGGCAGTCGAGCACCGGCGCGTCGCCGTCCGCGTCCGTGGTCATCGTCCGGCCCGGCTCACAGTCCGGCCGCCCCGAGTTCGGCGCGCACCTCGGCGACGACCTCGGGCAGCACGGTGAGGAACCGCTCGATGTGCTCGTCGGTGGTGTCGCGGTGCAGCGAGAC
>NZ_JBQCEE010000276.1:0-7806 GCF_051960575.1 Jatrophihabitans sp. | reverse complement strand
GTCGGCGGGGGCGGGGCGGCGAAGCCCGACGTTGTGGACCTGCGCGACGACGTGCACCGAAACGGTGGCGAGATCCTCGCCATGGGAGTCGCGGACGTCGCTTCGGGCGAAGGCACGGTGCGCGTCGAGCTGCCCGAGGGCAATGCGGTCGTTGCGCATCGATTGGTGGTGGCGGGCGCCGAGGGGCCGTGGCTCGACCGGGTCGTCACCGACGCCGCGCGGCAGGTGGTCGGGTCGGTCGACGACGGCGTCCGGCTCGGTGCGCTGATCGCCGACGAGCTCGACGAGGCCGAGGCGCGGGCGGCGACGACGTCGAGCCAGGCCGCCGACTGGGACGCCCGCTACAGCGGCGAACTGCTCTGGAGCGGGAACCCGAACGGCTCGCTCGTCGTCGAGGTGGGCGGCCTCGCGCCGGGGCGGGCGCTCGACGTCGGCGCCGGTGAGGGCGGGGACGCGGTCTGGCTCGCCGAGCAGGGCTGGCAGGTCACGGCCAGCGACATCTCGACCAACGCCCTCGCCCGGATCGACGCGCTCGCGGCCCAGCGCGGCCTGTCGATCACCTGCCTGCAGGCAGACGCCAACGGCGACGACCCGTACCCGCGTGCGGCGTTCGACCTGGTCACCGCGAGCTACGCGTCGATCCCGCGCACGCCCGACGGACGCGCCGTGCGGGCCGTCGTCGACGCCGTGGCCCCCGGCGGCACGCTCGTCGTGCTGAGCCACGACGTCGCGGCGATGCGCGACCCCTCGCACGGCCACCGACCCTTCGACCCTGAGGCCTACGTGCAGGTCGAGCACTTCGCTGCCGCGCTGGCCGACGACCCGGGCTGGACGATCGAGGTGCACGAGTTGCGTCCACGCCCGGCAGGTGCGGCGAGTGCGGCGCACCACGCCGACGACCTGGTCCTGCGCGCCCGGCGCGCCCACTGAGGCGCAGCCGACTGGCATGCTCGGCGGGTGTTGACCACCGACGCGGACGTCGCGCTCCTCGCGGCGGAGGCGGGCGCCCGCGTCGTCCGCTCGATGTTCGGACGCGACGACGTCGCCCGGTTCGCGAAGTCGCCGTCCGACTTCGCGACCGAAGCCGATCTGGCGGCCGAGGAGGCGATCCGGGCGGTGCTGTCGGCACAACGGCCCGATGACGGCTTCCTCGGCGAGGAGACCGGCCTGGCGTCGCAGTCGGGCGGCGATCGGCGATGGCTCGTCGACCCGCTGTGCGGCACGCTGAACTTCGCGGCGCACACGCCGTTGTTCGCCGTCAACGTGGCGCTCACCGTCGGCGCCGAGGTCACGGCGGCGGCGTCCAGCGACCCCGTCGCCGGCGAGACGTTCCTCACCGACGGCACGGCCGCGTGGATGTGTCGCGCGGGCGTCGAGCACCCGCTCGTGCCATCGTCGCGCTCCCGCCTCGTCGATGTCGACTGCGACGGCGGCCCGGGCGTGGCTGGACCGCGGCTCATCGCCGACCCAGCCTTCCGGACAGCCTTCGGCACCCGCGTGACGTCGACGACCCTCACGCTGGCGTGGGTCGCAGCCGGCCGACGAGCGGGCTATCTCTCCGACCAGCAGGTCGACGGCAGTGTCCACTTCACCGCCGGAGTCGGGCTGTGCCAGGCATCGGGGTGCGTCGTCACCGACCTGACCGGCGGCCCAGTGCGCGGCGGACGCGGTCTGCTGGCCGCTGCGGACGAGCAGACGCACGGCCGACTGCTCGAGCTCTTGGGTCCGGCCCTTCCCCGGTGAGGTCGCTCGGCGAACCGGGGTGGGCCCCCCGGGGCTCGAACCCGGAACCTACGGATTAAAAGTCCGCAGCTCTGCCGATTGAGCTAGAGGCCCCGCGGTACGGCGATCTGGTCACGACGAACGTGATCAGGCGCGACCGCTGGGCACAGTCTCTCAGACCGCTCAAGGACACCCTCGCTGTGCGGGAATGTCGCCGGGAAGCCCACGGTTTCAGAAATACCCCCCGGGGTATCAGGGATCGACGATCGAGGAGGCCGGGATGGCGACGCTGGAACTTACCGAGCAGAACTTCGGAGCAGTCATCGAGCGCGAGGGGATCGCCCTCGTCGACTGGTGGGCGTCCTGGTGCGGTCCGTGCCGCATGTTCGCCCCGGTGTTCGAGGCGGCGAGCACCGAACACCCGGACATCGTCTTCGGCAAGGTCGACACGGAAGCCCAGCGCGGGCTCGCCGGGGCTGCCCGGATCATGTCGATCCCGACGCTCATGGCCTTCCGCGACGGCATCCTGGTGTTCTCCCAGGCCGGCGCGCTGCCGGGTCAGGCCCTCGAGCAGCTGATCACCGCGATCCGCGAGCTCGACATGACCGGGGTTCGTCGGCAGGTCGCCGAACAGGGGGCGGCGAAGACGGCGTAGCGGTGGTCTTCCTCCACCGCGCAAGTGCTGCGCCCGCCGGCGACCATCCGTCGCCGGCGGTCGTGGCGCTCACCGAGCGGGACGAGCCTCCGCGACCAGCGCACCGATGAGGACGCCGACGTAGATCAGGACGCTGAGGATCAGCAGCCATTCGGCGAAGACGAAGCCGACGCCCACCAGTCCGTACGCCTGCACCTGCCAGGTGATCTGGCCTGGGACGACCAGTCGGGACGCTTCCACCAGGCCGATGGTGAGGACGCCGACCGCGACGGACCCCGGCAGCAGACTGCGGGTGGGGATGCGACGGTCGAGCAGCCAGAACTGCGACCAGACGTAGAACGCAGCGACCAGCAGCACCCGGATCGCCATGACCGACCACCCACCGGCGCCGGCGACGTGCCGGTCCAACCAGCGACCCGGCCCGGCCGCGGCCAGCATCCCGACGCTGAAGACGGCGAGGGTGGGCGCCCACGCCAGCTGGCGCAGGTAGCAACGCAGGCCCCGGAGCTTCGGCACGTTCCAGATGAGCTCGAACGCGCGCTGCTGCACGGCGCCGACGCTCGTGGAGAGGACCACCGCTCCGATCATGCTCACGACCAGCGCCGACACGCTGACGGAGCTCGTGTGGCGGCTGAGGAGCGCGGTCACGGCGGTTGCCGATGCACCGTCCAACCCGAACAGGTTCACCGTGGCGTAGGCGACGCCCCGGCCGGGCCCGTGTGGGACGACGGCCGAGATGGCGACGACCAGTGGGACGGTGCACAACAATTGTTGAGCACTGAAGGCCATCGCGTGTGTGCTCAAGTCCAGACTCCGCGAGCGGCTGATCGTCCGCCCGGCGATGCCGGAGCGGACGCGCTGCACCGCTGCCCGGGTGTCGCGCGCAGGGGCCCGTCGCAGCCGGCCTGGGCGTCCGACGGACACGGAGTCACTCCTTCGTCGTGTCAGTGCGCGAAGCGGACGTGCGGGAGGACGCGGTCGAGCCAGGCGGGGCGGTGCCAGGCGCTGTGGCCGGTCAGGCGCAGGACGACCGGCAGCAGGACCATCCGGATGCACAGCGCGTCGAGGAAAACGGCGACGGCGAGGATGATGCCCATCTCCTTCGGCGCCAGCGGCCCGGACAGCGCGAAGGTCAGGAAGACGGCCACCATGACGCCGGCCGCCGCGACGACGACCCGGCCGGAGGTCCGCAGGGCCATCCGCATGGCGTGGTGCGGGTCGCCGGTGAGGTCGTAGTGCTCGCGGGCCGCCGACAGCAGGAACAGCGTGTAGTCCATCGCGACGCCGGAGAGCATCGCGCCGAAGAACAGCGGGCCCCAGGCATCGACGAAGCCCTGCGGCTCGAAGTTGAGCAGCCCGGCCAGGTGGCCGTCCTGGAAGATCAGCTTCGCGACCCCGAAGGCCGCGGCGATCGATGCCAGGTTTGTGACCACGCCGACGAAGGCGACCAGTGGTGAGCCCAGTGCCACGAGCAGCAGCAGGAACCCGAGGCCGATGAGCAGGCCGAACACGAGTGGCGTCCGGCTCGAGAGCACCTGCTCGAGGTCGTGGTTCTCCGCGGCCGCGCCCCCGACCAGCGCGCTGCCGGGCAACTCGTGGCGGAGACGGTCGATGGTGACGCCGGTGGCCTTCGCCGAGGCGTCGGTCGAGGGGATGGCCAGGGTCATGCTCCAGCCGCCGTGCTGCCCGGCCGGCATCGCCGCGGCGATGCCCTTGTCCCGGCCGAGGGCGGCGACGACCTGCGGGGTGTCGGCGGTGCTGGAGACGATGGAGAGCGTGCCGGGCGCGCCCTTGCCGAAGGCGTCGACGACCTGGTTGTAGCCGGCCCGGGCGCTCTCGCTCTGCGGGATGATCGTGATGCTCGGCATCCCGGTGCGCAGCGAGAGCACCGGCGCCGCGAGCACGCCGAGCACGACGACCACCAGGCCGCCGGCGAGCCAGGGACGGCGGTGCAGCAGCGCGCCGAAGTGGTGCAGCACTCGCTCGAGCCCGGCGACGGTGTGGTGCAGATGAGGGTGGGCGCCGTTGTAGACGTCGGCCGGGTCGGCCGGCGTCGGGTTGCCAGCCCGCGCCGCAGCGGCCGCGCGCTGCTCGGCCCGCCGCTCGGCGCGGTCCAGCGCGCCCGGGATGCGGACCTTGCCGGAGTCGATGCGACGCCCCAGCTTGCCCAGGACCGCCGGCAGGAGGGTCAGCGTGGCTGCCAGCACCGCGACGACCGACAGCATGATGCCCAGCGCCATGCTGCGGAAGGCCGGGCTCGGCACGAGCAGCACCGTCGACAGCGACACGAGGACGGTGAGGCCGCTGAAGGCCACCGCCTTGCCGGCGGCGCCCATCGTCTCGGCGATCGCGGCGATCGACGCCGCCTTGCGATCGGCCTCGTGCGCTCGGCGGTGGAGGGCGGCCCGGAAACGCACGACGATGAACAGGGCGTAGTCGATGCCCAGCGCGAGGGCGAACATCATCGCGAAGTTCATCGCCCAGATGCTCACCGGCGCGATGTGTGTCGAGAGCACCAGTGCGCCCGCGGCGGTGACCAGCCCGACGAGGGTTAGCATGAGTGGGAGCCCTGCGGCGACCAGGCTGCCGAAGGCCAGCACCAGCACGATCATGGTGACCGGCCAGGACAAGACCTCGGACTTGATCATCGCCGCGTGGTTGACCTTGTTGAAGTTCGCCCACAAGGCGGAGGACCCGGTGAGCTCGACTGAGACCCGGTCCGTCGACAGTGCGCGCAGCGGGCCGACGAGATGATCGGCGGCGCGGACCATCTCGTTCGGGTCCGCCTTCGCCCCGGCCTGGACGATCGCCGTCCGGCCGTCCTTCGAGATCGACATCCCCGGCTGGGGCGGCACCACGGTGCTCACCCTGGGGTCGGCCCTGAGCAGTGCGGTCGCCGCGGCGATGACCCGTTGTGCGGCCGGATCGCTCGCGATCGCGGCCTGCTTGTCGACCACGACGACCTGCAGCGCGGTGGAGCCGAGGCCGGAGAACTCCTTGGCCACGACGTCGCGGGCCCGCACCGACTGGCTGCCGCTGTCCTGCCAGCCCGCACCCGCCAGCGCCGACTCGACCTTCGGGGCGAACGCGCCGAAGACGCCGACGACGATCAGCCAACCGAGCAGCACGACGCGCAGGTGCGTCGCCGACCACGCGCCGAGACGCGACAGCAGTCCCGGCGCCGAGTGTCGGGCAGCAGCGGTCGATGAACGGGACGCGGTGGCGGTCACGCTGGCTCCTCGGACTTCTCCGGTCGGGGACGGGTCGACTCGACCCACGACCTTTGTACCATACCCCCTAGGGTATGTTCCCACCCAGACCGAGTGAGGGCGAGCCACGTCTCGGATCACTCCGGATCGTCGGTGAGCAGGCCCAGGAACTTGGCCACCGCTCGCTGCTCCGAGGCCGACAGCGCATCGATCGCCCGCTGCGTGCGGGCTCCCTGCTCCGCGAACAGCGGTGCCAGTTGCCGGGCGACGCGCTCGCCGTCGAGCACGACCAGCACCTTGCGGCGGTCGTCCGGGTGCCGCTCGCGACGGACGAACTCGAGTGCCTCGAGGCGGTCGAGCACGCCGGTGACGCTGCCCGAGGTGAGCCCGCTGCGCGCCGACAGCTCCGACGGCGTCATCGGACCGTGCAGGTCGAGCAGGTGCACGAACTGCGACTCGCTCATGCTCATGCCGGTCTGCTGCGCGACCCGGTCGTTGTGCAGGATCACGGCCGCGATCAGCCGCCGCAGCCGGACGAAGATCTGCTCCGCCGCCGACGTCGCCACGACGACCTCCAACAATTCGGTTTGACAAGTATCTTGGCAAAACAAGAGACTTGGGTGAACGAGATGACCGATCGTATCGGGAGGTCCCATGTGCACCACCGTGTCCACGCCCGCGCCGTCGGCCCCGACGGCGACGCGACCGACCGCGCTCGTCGTCGTGATGATGGTCGCGGCGCTGATGGACCTGCTCGACGTGACCGTCGTGAACGTCGCGCTGCCCACCCTCCGCGCGCATCTGCACGCGTCCCCGAGCCAGCTCGAGTGGATCGTCGCCGGCTATCTGCTCGCCTTCGGCAGCACCTTGATCGTCTGGGGTCGCATCGGCGACCTGGTCGGCCGGCGCCGGGTCTTCCTCGCTGCGGTGGCAGTGTTCGGCGCCGCGAGCCTCGCGGCCGGCACGTCCGGCGGCATCGAGTGGCTCATCGTCTTCCGGGTGCTGCAGGGCGGGGCGGCGGGTGCGCTCGTGCCGCAGGTGCTCGCGACCTTCCGGACCGCACTGCCGCCGGCCATGCGGATGGCCGCCTTCGGCGTCTACGGCGCCGTGGCCGGACTGGCGGCGGCCGTCGGCGTGGTGCTCGGCGGTGTCTTCACCCAGGAGAGCGTCCTCGGGCTCGGTTGGCGCGCGATCTTCCTCGTCAACGTGCCGGTGGCCGCGGTCGTGCTGGTCGCCGGGGCCGTCGTCGTCCCCGAGAGCCGTCCGGTGACGTCGTCGCGGCTGCCGTGGCCGACGATGGTCGGTCTGCCGGTGGCGTTCGCCGCGATCGTGCATCCGCTGACCGAGGGACGAGCCCACGGCTGGCCGCTGTGGATGGTCGCCGAGGGCGTGGCCGGCGTGGTGCTGCTCGCGGCCGCGGTCGCGGTGGACGCCCGGCGCGACCGCGTCGGCCGGCCCGCCCTGGTGCGCCCGCAGCAGTTCCGAGTGGCCGCCTTCTCGTTCGGCCTCGGTGTGCAGGCGCTGTTCAGCGCGGCGCTGCAGGGCTTCTCGCTCGCCTTCGTGCTGTGGCTGCAGGCCGGCCACCGGTGGACCCCGCTGCACACCGGCCTGACCCTGCTGGCCTTCAGCGCGGGCGCCATGATCACCGCACCCGTGGCCGGGCAGCTCGCGCAGACCCGCGGCCGCCGGGTGCTGGCGTCCGGTGCGGTGCTGCTCGTGCTCGGCGTCGGCGTCGCAGCCCTCCCGGCATGGCGCACCTCGCCGAGCCCGTCGCTGTGGGCGATCGTCCCTGGGCTCGTGCTGGGCGGCGCCGGCCTCGGCCTGCTCGTGGTGCCGCTCGTCAACGTGGTGCTCGCTGCGGTGCCCGACGATGCTGCCGGGGGAGCGTCCGGGGTGTTCTCGACCGCCCAGCAGCTCGGCGGCGCGCTCGGTATCGCGGTCATCGGCTCGATGTTCTTCGCCCACGAGCGCGCGCCGCATCTCGACACCGCGTTCGGCGTGGCCGCGGTGGCCGCGTGCGTCGGCTACGCGGCGGCCGGTGCGCTCTCGCTGCGGCTTCCGCGCCGTGCCGTGTCGGACGAACGGTTGCTCGAGCTCGGCTGACAGTGAGGATGTAGGGGTCGCTGCCTGGCCTGGGTCTGACCCGTCGGCTGACTGACCGTGGTGTCTTGAACGGGATGTGTCGATCTGGGTCGGGTGGCGGCGTTTCCGGCACCTGCC
>NZ_JBQCEE010000275.1:0-10754 GCF_051960575.1 Jatrophihabitans sp. | reverse complement strand
ACACGATGTTCGCCGCCGGGATGATCGCGGTGAGGAAGCGCGGGTCGTTGCTGACGCGGGTGACCTCGTCGCCGGGCATGCCGAGCGCGCGGGTGATGCCGAACGACAGCGGCGGCAGCAGGATCGGCCCGGTCGGGTAGGCGCGCCCGACCTGCGGCAGGTCCTCGGGCGCCACGCCGTAGTTCGTCCAGCGGAAGTGCAGCGGCGTGAGGATCTCGTCCTGCAGCACCTCGCGGATCGTCCGCCCGGTCACGCGCTTCACGACCTCGCCGAGCACGAACCCGCCCGACACGGCGTGGTAGCTGAGCCGCGCGCCGGGCTTCGACAGCGCCGGCATGTGCGGCAGCACGTCGGCGAGCATCTCGTCCTTGGCCAGCAGGTCGAGATCCATCAGCTTGCGCGGGATGAACGGGATGCCGGCCCGATGCGACAGGACGTGGTCGATGGTGACGTCGTCGCGTCCGCCGCCGGCGAACTCGGGCACCCATGTCGCGACGCGGTCGTCGAGGCGCAGCTCGCCGCGGTCGACGAGCATGTGCACGACGGTCGCGGTGATCGCCTTGGACGCGCTGAAGACGCAGAATGGGGTGTCGGTCGTGGCCCGGACGCGCTCGGCGTTCTTCGGCTCGCCCGGGGCGACGCCGCGCGCCCAGCCGATCGCGCGGTCGAGCACGACGGTGCCCTCACGGCGCACGCAGAGCTGGATCGCCGGGTGCAGTCCGGTGCGGTACAGCTGCACCGTCGCGTCCCAGATGCGGTCGACACCCTCGGGCGTCATGCCGGCGCCGCGGGGGTTCTGCTCGGTGTCGGCGACGGTGATCCAGTCGTCGAGCCGGCGCGGCACGTGGATGCGCCGCAGCGGGTCGAGTCGGGGCATGGACGAGAGGCTAGCGCGCGGTATCAGGGCGTACCGCGCGCCTCGCCCGCGTCGGGCCGCGTCAGCCCAGGTCGATACCCGGGTAGAGCGGGTTCGCCTCGAGCAGCTCGTTCGCGGCGGCGTGCGTCTTGTCGACGACGCCGTCGGCCAGCACGTACTTCGCCTTGGAGGGCGCGCCCGCGCTCGTGCTCGCGGGCTCGGTCGCCGACAGCACGTCGACGATGAGCTCGGCGACGCGGTCGAAGTCGTCGGTGTCGAAGCCGCGGCTGGTCAGCGCCGGGGTGCCGATGCGGACGCCGGAGGTGTACCAGGCACCGTTCGGGTCGTTCGGGATCGCGTTGCGGTTCGTGACGATGCCCGAGTCGAGCAGCGCCGACTCGGCCTGGCGGCCGGTGAGGCCGAAGCTGGTGACGTCGATGAGCACGAGGTGGTTCTCGGTGCCGTCGGTGACGATCTTCGCGCCGCGGCGCATGAGCCCCTCGGCGAGCGCGACCGCGTTGTCGGCGACGTTGCGGGCGTAGGTCTGGAAGCTCGGCTGCCGGGCCTCGGCGATGGCGACGGCCTTGGCGGCCATGACGTGCCCCATCGGACCGCCGAGCACCATCGGGCAGCCGCGGTCGACCGCGTCGGCGTACTCGGGCTGGCACAGCACCATGCCGCCGCGCGGGCCGCGCAGCGACTTGTGGGTGGTGGTGGTGACGACGTGCGCGTGGGCCACCGGGTCGAAGTCGCCGGTGAAGACCTTGCCGGCGACCAGCCCGGCGAAGTGCGCCATGTCGACCATGAGCGTCGCGCCGACCTCGTCCGCGATCTCGCGCATCGTCGCGAAGTTGACCTTGCGCGGGTAGGCGCTGTAGCCGGCGATGAGCACGAGCGGCTTGAACTCGTGCGCGGCCTTGCGCACCTGGTCGTAGTCGAGCAGGCCGGTCATCGGGTCGGTGCCGTAGCTGCGCTGCTCGAACATCTTGCCGCTGATGTTCGGGCGGAAGCCGTGGGTGAGGTGACCGCCGGCGTCCAGGCTCATGCCGAGCGCGCGCTGGTTGCCGAGCGCGCGGCGCAGCGTCTCCCAGTCGGCGTCGGACAGGTCGTTGACGTGCTTCGCACCGTGCTCGGCCAAGGCCGGCGCCTCGATGCGCTGGGCCAGGATCGCCCAGAACGCGACCAGGTTGGCGTCGATGCCCGAGTGCGGCTGCACGTAGGCGTGCGGCGCGCCGAACAGCGCCTTGGCGTGCTCGGCGGCGGCCTGCTCGACGGTGTCGATGTTCTGGCAGCCGGCGTAGAAGCGGTGCCCGATCGTCCCCTCGGCGTACTTGTCGCTCATCCAGGTGCCCATGGTGAGCAGCACCGCGGGGGAGGCGTAGTTCTCGCTCGCGATGAGCTTCAGGGACGCCCGCTGGTCGGCCAGTTCGCCCCGGATCGCGCCGGCGACGGTCGGCTCGACCGACTCGATGACCTTGAGCGCCTGCTGGTAGGCGGTGCTGGCGGCGGTGGGGTCGAAAGGCAGGCTCATGGGTCGCTCCTGTTGACTCGTCGGCCCAGGCGCACGGCACTGCTGCGGAGCCGCTCCCCGGTGGTTGCCCACCTTACGAAGCGCCAGTCACGGCTCGCTGTGAGCATAGCGCCGGCGGACGCATCGGGTCTGCCCGCGAGCGCGGGGCGGAATTGGTCCGCGCGGTCGGTGGGCCGCGGAGCCTGCTGTCTGCGCCCGGTCCTGGCGTCTGGACGCGTCGAACCCGACAGTTGCGGGCGCGGATGTGGGTGCGCGATGCATGTTTGCGCCCGGTCCTGGCGGGTGGACGCGTCGAACCCGACAGTTGCGGGCGCAAAGGTGGGTCCGCGACGCGGGTTTGCGCCTGGTCCTGGCGGGTGGACGCGTCGAACCCGACAGTTGCGGGCGCAAAGCTGTGGGGGCGGGGCGGGTTGTCCCGCAGCTCCGGCAGATCCCGCCGCCTTGTCCCGCTGTGCCAGGTCCTGGGGGCCGATTCGCACGACGTTGCGGGGCAAAGCAGCCCTGTAGGACCGCTGCCCCGACGCTGCCCCGACGCTGCCCCGACGCTGCCCCGCCACTGCCCCGCCACTGCCCCGCCACTGCGGGCAGACCCGATGCGCCGGCACCCCACACGCTCGGTCGGCCAGCAGACCCGGCCGGGGCGGTCGGTGCGCGGTCGGAGCGCTGTCAGTGCGCGGTCGGTGCGCGGTCAGTGCACGACGACGGTGGCGCGCTCCTGGCCGACGCGGCGCGCGACAAGGGCGTCGTCGGCGGGGCCGGTGAGCAGCACGAGCGAGCCGCCGACGACGAGCGGCGCGACGACGGTGTCGATCCAGTCGTCGGCGGAGGTCCAGGCCCGCGTCGTCAGGACGCGCGCGCCGTCGTCCAGGCCCAGTTCGGACGCCCGCACCCGGGCCCGCGCGACAACCTCGCCGCGGGTCAGCCCGGGCAGGCAGGGGTCGTCGGGGCCGGCCGGGGACTGCACCGACGCCCACGCGTCTGCCTGCGGACGCACCGCGCCGATGTAGTCGTCGGGGGCTCCGGTCGGTTGCGGCGCCACGGCGTACACGTCGAGCGCGGACGCCGACGCGCCCGGCGCGACGAAGGCCACCGACGCGGCGGCGTCGTCGGCGGGCGTCAGGGCGAGTCCGGCCGACAGGCACCCGAGCAGCACCGGCAGCGAGAGCCAGTCGGCGGGCAGCTGCACCGAGGCGACGTCGCCGACCGACAGGCCGAGCTCGGTGCCCAGCAGGTGGTGGGTCTTCGCCACCCAGTTCGCCGTGGACTTCACCGACAGCTCGACCCGCCCGCCGGTCGCCTCGTCGTAGTGGGTGACGAACGGGCGCGACGGGTCGCGGGCCATGAGGGCGGCGAAGCACCCTTCCGGGGTGTCGGGCGTCATCAGTTGATGCAGGCCGCGGCCGGCTTCTTGTGCGGCTTCGGCTTCGCGGTGGTCGAGGTCGGGCCGGACGCGGGTGTCGAGCCGGCCGCGGACGTCGAGGGTGCCGTCGACGGGCTCGGCTTGGCCGCGGGCGGGTCGATGAGGTTCTTGACGAAGCGCTGGACGATCGCAGGGTTCACGACCTCGACACTGCCCACCTCGGTGTCCTGGAAACCCTGGAACGGGATCGCTTTGCTGACGATGTTGTCCGGGCTCAGGGTGCCGACCTGGCGCGCGAGGTCGGTGAGGCTGAAGCCGGCGTCGACGTAGACCGAGTTCTCGACCGCGTTGGCCAGCGCGTTCAGCCGGCTCGGGTCGAACAGCGTGCCCGCCGACACGACCTTCCGGAACGCCTGGGTCAGGAAGTAGCGCTGCCGCGCGGCGCGGTCGAGGTCGCCGTTCGGCAGGTTGTGCCGCTGCCGGACGAACTCGAGCGCGCGCACGCCCTGCAGCGTCTGCACACCCGCCTTCGACACGAAGCCCGAGCCGCCCTCGACGCCCTGCGACGCGTTGTACGCGACGGTGTCGTCGACGGCGTGGCAGAGGTTCACCGTCACGCCGCCGACGGCATCGCTGATCTGCACGAAGCCGAGCAGGGTGACCTGGATGAAGTGGTCGATCGTGAGTCCGGTGAGGTTCGAGACGGTCTTCGTGAGCAGCTCGGCGCCGGCGGTGCGCTTGGCGTCGAGCGAGCCCTTCGTGTCCGTGTAGGCCATCGCGTAGGCCGCGTTGAGCTTGTTCATCCCGTAGCCGGGGATGTTCACGTACGAGTCGCGGGGCAGCGAGATGAGCGTCGCGTTCGAGCCGTCGGCCGGGATGTGGATGATCATCATCGAGTCGGTGGCGATGCTGCCACCGTCCTTACCCACCTTGAGCTCCGCAGCCTGCCGGTTCGTGAGGTTCGAGCGGTCGTCGTTGCCCACGACGAGCAGGTTCTGGTCGCTGCCGTCGAAGTCGGTCTTGGTCTGGGCGGCGCGCGGCGTGAAGTTGGACGCGAACCGCGGCACCTTGTGGTCGACGTTGCGGAAGAAGAAGAACGCGTACGCCGACACGACCAGGGCGAAGACCGAGACCATGGCGAGCACGGTGAGCCCGACGCGGCGCCAGACGACCCAGCGGCCACCCGACGACGACCGCGGACGTCGCGGATCCAGGTGTGGCGGCAGCGGCGCCACGGCGGATCCATATCCCGAACTCACACCGGCGAGGCTACCGGCGGTTGCTGAGACCCGCGCCGCGCTCTCGGGCACGGTTCAGACGCGCATCAGACGCGCGCCGGGCGGCGGCGAGCGCCTCAGTCGATGCAGCCCAGCCCGCGGGTCGGGTCGGCCGGCTTCGCGGCCGTGGACGAGGGCGAGGACGACGACGTGGCTGCGGCCTCGTTCGCCGGCACCGGGTGGGACGCCGCGGCGAGCCCGCGCACCTGCACGCCGTTGCTGCCGAGCCGCAGCGTCACCCGGCTCACCGTGTCGCTCTGCACCGTGCGGGCGCCACGGACGGCGGCGAGCAGCGCGCGAGCCTGGGCGGCGTCACGGGCGGGGTAGACGATCGTGGTCAGCGGCGTCTGGTCGGTCGAGCCGACGGTGTTCACCTTGAAGTGCAGCGCGATGAGCTGGTCGGCGTTCTTCGCCGCCAGCCGGGGCGTGTCGGTGCCGTTCAGCACGTCGACCGTCGTGTCGCCGGGCGCGGCAGCGGCGATCTTCGCCAGCGTCGGGGCCTGGCCGTCGAGCCCGCGCAGGAAGTCGGGGATGGCCGCCCGGTCGACCCCGACGATCGCCGTCTCGACGCCGTCGGGGTAGATCAGCTGCGGCCCGGTGTTCGGCAGCGTGGTGAAGGTGATGCGTCCGGACGTCAGGGACATGAACTGCTGCGCGAGCGAGGTGAGGTCGAGACCCGGGTCGATCAGCAGCGACGACCCGACGGCGTGCAGCAGCTTGTTCAGCTTGAACGGGTTCAGCAGCACGCCGGCCGAGGCGATCTTGTCGAAGGCGGCGGACAGGAAGTACTGCTGGCGGCGGATGCGGTCGAGGTCGCCGTGCGGCAGCCCGTGCCGCTGCCGCACGAACGCCAGCGCCTGGTCGCCCTCGATGGTCGAGACGCCCTTCGGCAGGTCGATCCCCGAGTAGCCCGAGCCGAACTCGTCGCGGTCGGTGCTCGCGTTCTGCGCGGCGTTGAGGCAGACGGTGATGCCGCCGATCGCCTTGCTGATGCGGTAGAAACCGAGCAGGTTCACCTGCACGTAGTGGTCGATGTGCAGGCCGGTGAGCGCGTGGATCGTCGCGATCGTCAGCAGCAGCCGGGCGCTCTCGGCCTGCACCTCGGTGCGTCCGGCGGCCTTCGCGGCGTTGTAGGCGATCGGGTAGGCGGCGTTCAGCTTGTTCTGGCCGTGCCCGGGGATGGTCACCCACGAGTCGCGCGGGAACGAGACGAGCGACGGCCGCCCACCGTTGCCGGGGATGTGCAGCACCATCATCGTGTCGGCGTTGACGGTGCCCTCGTTCGGGCCGACGTGCAGGGCGTTCAGCTCGGCCGGGGTCGCGCCGTCGCGGGTGTCGTTGCCGACCAGCAGGATGTTCTCGGCCGCGCCGTCGGCGTCGGTCGCGTCGGCCGGCACCGCCCCGCCAGTGCGCACGTCGCCGGTGAAGTTCTTGTACATCGCCCAGGCCACGCCGGACGCGACGAAGATCAGCAGCGAGAGCACCGCCCCGGCCCAGCGCAGCCACGGCAGCCACCTGGTGATGGGGCGGGCGGCGAGCGGCGCGACCTCGGGCGGAGCGGACATCGAGGCGACGGTAGCCGCGGCCGCCGCCGTCGTGCGGCACCCACGCGGGCAAGTCGGCACAGCAAAGTCGAAGGAAGCAAGGCCCGTTCGGATCAAGTTCGTCCGACTCGTGCCGATGTAGGTTTCGATCCGCCGCCCGACCGGCGTGTCGACACCGATTTTGGGGAGCCAGGTGCTAATGCGAGGCCGACGTATCGCAGCGATGACCGCGACGATCGTGACGGCGGGCGCCGCTGCGCTCGTCCCCTCGATGGCGCAGCCCGCCGGTGCCGCGCCCGCCCGTCCCGCCGTCACCATCGCGCCGACCGGGTCGATCGCCATCTCGGCGCGCGGCAACGGGCACGGCCACGGCATGAGTCAGTGGGGCGCCGAGGGTGCCGCGCTCAAGGGCCTCAGTTACAAGCAGATCCTGAACTTCTACTACCCGGGGACGCAGCTGGTGACCCTGGCGCCGTCGAAGATCCGCGTGCTGCTCTCGGCCACGGGGCACGCCCTGCAGGTGCGGGCCGAACCCGGACTCACGCTCACGAACTACGGCGCGCTGCCGACCACCGGCATCGCCTACTACCACCTCGCGGCGTCGGGCGGCACGCTCACGCTGCAGTCGCGCAAGCCCGGCTCGAGGCAGTGGACGACGGTGAAGACCGGCCTGCCGAACGGCTCGGCGTTCAACCGCGGCGACTTCAAGACCGTGCGCGTGTCGTTCACCGACGGCACCGAGGGCCGGTACTTCGGGCAGCTGCGCGGCGTGGTCGACAACGGCGACGTCGATGCGGTCAACGTGGTGCGCATGGAGCTGTACGTGCGCGGCGTCGTGCCCTACGAGATCCCGAGCTCGTGGCGCCAGGCCGCGCTGTCGGCCCAGGCCGTCGCCGCCCGCTCGTACGGCCGCTACGCCGTCGAGCACCCGCGTGGCGCGTCCTACGACATCTGCGACAACACCAACTGCCAGGTCTACAACGGCTACCAGCAGTTCTCGCCGTCCGGCCAACTGACGATGCAGGACGACCCGGCCGTCGTCACCGACAACGTGCGCCAGGTGCTGCAGTACGGCGGCCACACGATCTTCGCCGAGTTCTCGGCGTCGAACGGCGGCTGGAAGTCCGACGGCGGCCAGCCCTACCTCGTCGCCAAGGCCGACCCGTACGACGCGGCCGGCGGCGCCGACCCGTGGAGCCTGCAGAACGACTCGATGGCGGTCTCGCGGCTCGCGGCCTACTTCGGGCTGAAGAAGGCCACCGGCATCTCGATCACGCAGCGCGACGGCCACGGCAGCTGGGGTGGCCGGGTCGTGAGCGGCTTCATCCAGGGTGTGGACGCGAGCGGCAGGACGAAGGTCGTGAACTTCAGCGGCTACGACCTGCAGTGGGCGCTCGGCCTCGGCACGACGTGGATCAACGTCACCGCCGGTTGAGATCTTCGTCGGCCCGTCCCGGCATCGGCAGGACGTCGTCACACCGGTGTGGCACCCTGCGCGGGTGACCTCGACCGACGCGGTGATCCTGGTCGGCGGCCTCGGCACCCGGCTCAAGCCGCTGACCCTGTCCGCACCGAAGCCGATGCTGCCCACGGCCGGCGTGCCGCTGCTGACGCACCTCATCACACGCATCCGAGACGCCGGCGTCACCCACATCGTGCTCGGCACCTCCTACCGGGCCGAGGTCTTCAGCGGGCACTTCGGTGACGGCGCCCCGCTCGGGGTCGAGCTCGAGTACGTCGTCGAGGTCGAGCCGCTGGGCACGGGCGGTGCGATCCGCAACGTGGCCGGCCGGCTGCGCGGCGACACCGTCCTGGTCTTCAACGGCGACGTGATCAGCGGCGCCGACCTGCCGGCGCTCATGGCCGTGCACGAGCAGGCCGACGCCGACGTGACGCTGCACCTCACGCGCGTCGCCGACCCGCGCGCGTTCGGCTGCGTGCCGACCGACGCCGAGGGCCGGGTGACGGCGTTCCTCGAGAAGGACCCCGACCCGGTCACCGACCAGATCCACGCCGGCGCGTACGTGGTCAAGCGGTCGGTGATCGACTCGATCCCCGAGGGGCGACCGGTGTCGGTCGAGCGCGAGACCTTCCCGGGGCTGCTCGCCGCCGGCGCCCGCGTGATGGCGCACGTCGACGCCGGGTACTGGCGCGACCTCGGCACGCCGGGCGACTTCGTCGCGGGGTCGGCCGACCTCGTGCAGGGCATCGCGCCGTCGTCGGCGCTGCCGGGCCCGACCGGCCCGGCGCTGACCCTGCCCGGCGCGCACGTCGACCCGACCGCGACCCTGCGCGGCGGCGCGACGATCGGCGCGGGTGCCGTCGTCGGCGCAGGCGCCGTGGTCGACGGATCGGTGCTGTTCGACGGCGCGGTGATCGGCGACGGTGCCACGGTGACCCGGTCGGTCGTCGGGTTCGGCGCGCGGATCGGCGCGGGCACGGTGCTCGACGACGTCGTGATCGGCGACCGGGCGGTGCTCGGCGCCGGGCTCGAGCTGCGCGCCGGCGCGCGGGTCTGGCCGGGGGCGCAGCTGGCCGACGGCGCGATCCGGTTCTCGGCCGGATGATGGTGGGTGTGACCGAACTCAGCCGGGTGTGGCGCGCCGAGCGTCCGCTCGACCTGCGCGGCACGCTCGCACCGCTGGTGCGCGGCGCCGGCGACCCGGCGCACCGGCCGGCCGAGGACGGCTTCTGGTGGGCGTGCATGACGCCCGCCGGGCCGGGCACGATGCGGCTCGCGGCGCGCGGCCCCGAGGTGACGGCGACGGCGTGGGGGATGGGCGCGGCCTGGCTGCTCGAGCGCCTGCCGACGCTGCTCGGCGAGCACGACGACTGGTCGGCGTGCGACCTCAGCGGGCACCCGCGGCTGCACGACCTGCGCCGCCGGCGTCCGGGGCTGCGGCTGGTGTCGACCGGGCTGGTGATGGACTCGCTTGTGCCCGCCGTGCTCGAGCAGCGGGTCACCGGCCTGGACGCACGGCGGGCCTGGAAGTCGCTGCTCTGGAAGTACGGCGAGCCCGCGCCCGGCCCGCGCGACGACCTGCGGGTGCCGCCGACGGCCGCCGTGCTGCTGCAGGTGCCGACCTGGGACTGGCACCGCTTCGGCGTCGACCTGCAGCGGCAGCGGGCGATCCGCGCCGCGGCGACGGTGGCGGGCCGGCTCGAGGAGTGCACCTCGATGCCGCGGGCCGACGCGCTGCACCGGCTGCAGCTGCTGCCCGGCATCGGCGTCTGGACCGCCGCCGAGACCGCCCAGCGGGCCTGGGGCGACCCGGACGCCGTGAGCGTCGGCGACTACCACATCAAGGACGTCGTCGTGCACTGGTTCACCGGCCGGGCGCGCGGCACCGATGCCGAGATGATGGAACTGCTCGCCGACTGGACGGGACACCGCCAGCGCGTCGTCCGGCTCGTCGAGGGCTCGGGCGTCGGCAAACCGCGCTTCGGCCCCCGCTTCTCACCGGTGGACATCCGGGCCATATAGCGGAGTTCCGCGCTTACACGCTGATCACGCTGGGTACCCCACGGACATCACCGTCCGTCCCGGAGGACTGTCATGAAGCGCCACAAGAACGCGTCGTACGACCCGAACGAGCAACCACCGACCACCAACGCCGACTTCCACGGCGGGGTCATGTCGATCCCGCGCAGCCGCGGCGCCCTCAGTGGTGTCCTGCTGATCATCTTCGGGGCGTGGGCGGCGCTGATCCCGCTCATCGGCCCGTCGTTCCACTACTCCTACGGCACGACCAAGTCGTGGGACTTCAGCGCGGCGAGGTGGTGGCTCGAGATCCTGCCCGGCGCGGTGGCCGTGCTCGCCGGCCTGATCCTGATCATGACCGCGAACCGGGCGACCGCGCAGTTCGCCGCCTGGATCGGCGCGGCCGCGGGCGCCTGGCTGATCATCGGACGCGACGTTGCGAGCTGGTGGCACCTCGGCTCGCCCGGCGTCGCCACGAGCACCCGGCCCTTCGCGCGAGCGCTCGAGGCGCTCGGCATGTTCAGCGGCATCGGCGCGCTGATCGTGTTCACCGGCGCGCTCGCCGTCGGCCGGCTGTCGGTGCGGTCGGGGGGCGCCCGGGCGGTCGCGCCCAAACCCAACCACCAAACCCAAAAACCCCCCCGCCACCAAACCCAAACCCCCGACCAACGCGGCCCGGAGGACTAGGCCGCCCCTCTGTTGAGG
>NZ_JBQCEE010000274.1:0-14532 GCF_051960575.1 Jatrophihabitans sp. | reverse complement strand
GTCGTCGAGCGTCACCGAGTGGCCGGGTGTGGCGACGAGCGGCTCGGGGGCGTCTATGCGCGCCGGCCGGTTGGGGGCCGCATGGGCCCGCAACCGGCGAGGTTGCTCAATCGTGCTCATCAGGCGTGCAAGGCTACCGGCTCGTCCATGTTCTCGTTGGCCGAGAAGTCCGGGAGTCCCGGGCGCAGCAGCGGGCCGACGACGACGGCGGCCACCACGAACACCACGGCACCGACCCAGAACGCGACCGTGTAGCTGTGCACGGCGGCCTGCTCCTGCAGCGCCGGCGTCACCCCGCCCGCCGCCGCGGCGTGCGAGGCGATGTACGTGGCGACCGCGCTGGTGGCGATGCTGTTCAGCACGGCGGTGCCGATCGAGCCGCCGATCTGCTGCGCGACGTTGATCGCGGCGGACGCGACACCCGAGTCACGGCCCTCGACGCCGAGCGTCGCGAGGCTGAACGACGGCGCGAAGGTGAGGCCGAGGCCCACGGCGAGCACCAGCAGCGGCGGCAGCACCGTCGAGGCGTAGCCCGAGTGCACGTCGATGCGGGTGAACAGCACCATCGCCACGGCGTTGAGCAGCAGGCCGGTGGTGACGAGCAGGCGCGGGCTGTACTTGCGCACGAGCACCGTGTTGCCGACGCCGGCCACCACCACGATGAGCGCCGTCATCGGCAGGAACGCCACGCCCGTCTTGACCGCGCTGAACCCGAGCGTCGTCTCGAGGTAGTAGGTCAGGAACAGGAAGACGCCGAACATGCCGATGGCCGACAGGAACATGGCCATGAGCGCGCCGCCGCGGTTGCGGTCGGTGAGGATGCGCAGAGGCAGCAGCGGGTTGGCGATGCGGCGCTGCACGACGAGGAACGCGAGCAGCAGCACGACGCCGGCGACGAGGAAGCCGATGGTCTGGCCGTCGGTCCAGCCGCTGGCACCGGTGTGGCCCTCGGCGGCCAGCGTGGCGACGTGCGAAAAGCCGTAGACGATCGCGAACATGCCGGCCGACACCAGCACGGTGCCGACGAGGTCGAGCCGCGGACGCGCCTCGGCGCGCGTGTGGGTCAGCAGCACGAACCCGCCGACGGCGGCGACGACCGCGAAGATCAGGTTGACGTACATCGTCCAGCGCCAGTCGAGGTACTCGGTGAGGAATCCACCGAGCAGCAGCCCCATCGACGCACCGGCACCGGCGATGCCGCCGAAGATGCCGAACGCCTTGTTGCGCTCGTCCGGGTGCACGAAGGTCGTGGTCAGCAGCGACAGCGCGGCCGGCGCGAGCACCGCGCCGAACCCGCCCTGGATCGCGCGGGCGATCACCAGCATGGTGAAGCCGGTCGCGGCACCGCCGAGCGCGGACGCGAGGGCGAAGCCGACGACGCCGACCAGGAAGACCCGCTTGCGGCCGAACAGGTCGGCCAGCCTGCTGCCGAAGGCCAGCGAGTAGGCGGTGACGACCCACTGCCGGTCGGCGTTGCCGAAGCCGAGGTCGGCCTGGGCGTGCGGCAGCGCGATGTTCACGATGGTCGCGTCGAGCACGACCATGAGCTGGGCGATGCCCAGCACGGCGAGGATCCACCAGCGCCGGTCGGGGCGTGCGCCGGGCGGGGTCGCCGCCGGGCGCGAGGGTGCTTCGAGGGTGGTCACGGTGCGTCCCATCACAAAACGAAGGAGTGGCCTGCGTTTCCCAGGCTAGCCAGGAAACGCAGTACCCGCCTTCGGTTATGCCGACACGCGGTGTGACGTCGCCGACTCCGGTCGGCGCACGCCCCTACTCGTCGTCCGTGCGGTACCCCAGCACCGGCGCCAGCCACTTCTCGGCCTCGGCCACCGTCCAGCCCTTGCGCTTGGCGTAGCTCTCGACCTGGTCGCGGCCGATCGGGCCGAGCACGAAGTACTGCGACTGCGGGTGCGAGAAGTACAGGCCGCTGACGGACGCCCCCGGCCACATCGCCATGCTCTCGGTGAGCTCGATGCCGGTGGCGGCGTGCGCGTCGAGCAGCTCCCAGATCGCGAGCTTCTCGGTGTGCTCGGGGCAGGCCGGGTAACCGGGCGCCGGCCGGATGCCGTCGTAGCGCTCCTTGAGCAGGCCCTCGTTGTCGAGGTCCTCGTCGGGCGCGTAGCCCCAGAACTCGGTGCGCACCCGCTCGTGCAGCCGCTCGGCGAACGCCTCGGCCAGCCGGTCGGCGAGCGACTCGAGCAGGATCGCGCTGTAGTCGTCGAGGTCGGCCTTGAACTCGGCGATCTTCTCGCGCAGCCCGAGGCCCGCGGTGACGGCGAAGGCCCCGACCCAGTCGTGCAGCCCGGTCTCGCGCGGCGCGACGAAGTCGGCCAGCGAGCGGTGCGGGATGCCCGGCCGGTGCTCGGTCTGCTGGCGCAGCTCGTGCAGGGTCAGCCGCACGGTGTCGCGCGACTCGTCGGTGTAGACCTCGATGTCGTCGTCGTCGACCGTGTTCGCCGGGAAGAGCCCGAAGACGCCCTTCGCGGTGAGCCAGCGCTCGTCGATGATGCGGTCGAGCATCTGCTGGGCGTCGGCCCAGAGCTTGCGTGCCGCCTCGCCGGACGCCGGGTTGTTGAGGATGTCGGGGTAGCGGCCCTTCATCTCCCAGGCGTTGAAGAACGGCTGCCAGTCGATGTACTCGCGCAGCTCGGCGATCGAGTAGTCGTCGAAGCGGCGCACGTACTGCACCGGGGTGCTCGGCGCCCGGTAGTCGTCGGTGTGCTGGTCGCGCAGCTGCTGCGCGATGAGGTGCGGCCGCGGCGGGCGGTAGTCCGTCCAGTCGATCGGCGTGCGGTCGGCCCGGGCCGTGTCGATCGGCAGCAGCACCTTGGCGTTCGTGCGCGCCGCGTGCCGTTCGCGCAGCGAGTCGTAGTCGGCGGCCAGCTCGGCCAGCAGCGCCGGGCGCTGCTCGTCGGACAGCAGCGCGGCGACGACCGGCACCGAGCGCGACGCGTCCTTCACCCAGACCACCGGGCCCGAGTACTTCTTGTCGACCTTCACCGCGGTGTGTGCCCGCGAGGTCGTGGCGCCGCCGATCATGAGCGGGATGGTCAGGCCCTGCCGCTCCATCTCGGCCGCGAAGTTGACCATCTCGTCGAGGCTCGGGGTGATCAGGCCGGACAGGCCGATGACATCGGCGTCGTGCTCCTTCGCGGCGTCCAGGATCTTCTGCGCCGGCACCATGACGCCCAGGTCGACGACGTCGTAGTTGTTGCACTGCAGCACGACGCCGACGATGTTCTTGCCGATGTCGTGCACGTCGCCCTTCACCGTCGCCATGACGACGGTGCCGTTGCTGCGACCGGCGTCCTCGGGCGACTTCTCGGCCTCGATGTACGGCACGAGGTACGCGACCGCCTTCTTCATGACGCGGGCCGACTTCACCACCTGCGGCAGGAACATCTTGCCGGCGCCGAACAGGTCGCCGACGACGTTCATGCCCGCCATCAGCGGACCCTCGATGACCTCGATCGGCCGCCCGCCACGGGCCTGGATGAGCGCGCGCAGCTCCTCGGTGTCCGACTCGGCGTAGGTGTCGATGCCTTTCACCAGGGCGTGCGTGATGCGCTCCTCGACCGGCAGCGAGCGCCACTCCTCGGTGGCCGCCTCGCGCTGCTCGCCGGTACCGGCGAACTCGCCGGCGATCTCGAGCAGCCGCTCGGTGGCGTCGCCACGCCTGTTGAGGATGACGTCCTCGATGCGCTCGCGCAGCCGCGGGTCGATCTCGTCGTAGACCACGAGGGCGCCGGCGTTGACGATGCCGAGGTCCATGCCGGCCGCAATGGCGTGGAACAGGAAGACCGCGTGGATCGCCTCGCGCACCGGGTTGTTGCCGCGGAAGCTGAACGACACGTTCGACACGCCGCCCGAGACGAGCGCGCCCGGCAGATTCGCCTTGATCCAGCGGGTGGCCTCGATGAAGTCGACGCCGTAGTTGGCGTGCTCCTCGATGCCGGTGGCGACGGCGAAGATGTTCGGGTCGAAGACGATGTCGTGCGGGTCGAAGCCGACCTCGTCGACCAGGATGCGGTACGCCCGCTCGCAGATCGCCTTGCGCCGCTCGAGGTTGTCGGCCTGGCCGTCCTCGTCGAAGGCCATCACGACGACCGCGGCGCCGTACTTGCGGCACAGCGCGGCCTCGCGGCGGAACTTCTCCTCGCCCTCCTTCAGCGAGATCGAGTTGACGATGGGCTTGCCCTGCGTGTTCTGCAGCCCGGCCTCGCTCACCTCGAACTTGGACGAGTCGATCATCAGCGGCACCCGGCTGATGTCCGGCTCGGACGCGACCAGCTTGACGAAGCGCTCCATCGCGGCGACGCCGTCGATCATGCCCTCGTCCATGTTGATGTCGATGATCTGCGCGCCGTTCTCGACCTGCTGGCGCGCGACCGAGAGCGCGGTGCCGTAGTCGCCGTCGCGGATCAGCTTGCGGAAGCGGGCCGAGCCGGTGATGTTGGTGCGCTCGCCGACGTTCACGAACAGCGACTCGTCGGTGATCGCCAGCGGTTCGAGCCCCGAGAGCCGGGTGGCCGGCGGCACCGGCTGCGGCTGCCGCGGCGTCATGCCGGCGACCGTGCGCGCGATGGCGGCGATGTGGTCGGGGGTCGTGCCGCAGCACCCGCCGAGGACGTTCACGAAGCCGCTCTCGGCGAACTCGCGGACCGTCGCCGAGGTGATGTCGGGCGACTCGTCGTACTCGCCGAAGGCGTTCGGCAGGCCCGCGTTCGGGTAGCAGCTGATGAAGCAGTCCGCGACGCGCGCCAGCTCGGCCAGGTACGGACGCATCTCGCGCGCCCCGAGCGCGCAGTTGAGACCGACCAGCAGCGGCCGGGCGTGGCTCACCGAGTTCCAGAACGCCTCGGTGGTCTGGCCCGACAGGGTGCGTCCGGACGCGTCGGTGATGGTGCCCGAGATCATCACCGGCCACCGCCGGCCCCGCTGCTCGAACAGCGTCTCGACCGCGAAGATCGCGGCCTTCGCGTTCAGCGTGTCGAAGATCGTCTCGATGAGCAGCACGTCGGCGCCGCCGTCGACCAGCCCGTTCGCCTGCTCGAGGTAGGCCTCGACCAGCTCGGTGTAGGTGACGTTGCGCGCGCCGGGGTCGTTGACGTCGGGCGAGATCGAGGCCGTCTTGTTGGTGGGGCCGAGCGCGCCGGCGACGTAGCGCGGCCGCGACGGGTCGGCCGCCATCGCCGCGTCGACCTCGGCGCGGGCCAGCTGCGCCCCGACGAGGTTGAGCTCGTAGGCCAGCGCCTGCATCCCGTAGTCGGCCTGCGCGATGCGGGTGGCGCTGAAGGTGTTGGTCTCGACGAGGTCGGCGCCGGCCTCGAGGTACGCGCGGTGGATGCCGCGGATCGCGTCCGGCTGCGTCAGCGAGAGCAGGTCGCTGTTGCCCTTGACGTCACTCGACCAGTCGGCGAAGCGCTCGCCGCGGTAGTCGGCCTCGCCGAAGCCGTGGCGCTGGATCATGGTGCCCATCGCCCCGTCCAGCACGAGGATCCGGGAGCGGAGCAGCTCGCTCAGCTCCGCGGTGACGTCCGGACGCACGTTCGCTGCAGGCACCGTCCCAATCTACCGGCGGGTAGCGACACTTTCCCGGCGAACGGGCGGCCGGCGCCGTCGATCACGCTGCGGTTCGCGCCGTCGACGGCCCCGCCAGCGCCTCGCCGAGCGCGACGAGGGCGCGCCAGGCGAGCGCCGTGACGCCCGGGACGGTGAGACCGAGCTCCGCGGCGGTCTCGGGCAGGGTGCAGCGCCGGCCGTAGAGCAGCTGCAGGACGAGGCGCTGCTCCGGCGGGAGGGTTGCCAGCAGGAGACAGACGTCCGCCGCCCAGGTGTGACGGTCCGTCGACACGGCCACCGCTTCGGTGCTCATGCCTGCCTGTCGGCGTCCGGCGTCGCACAGCCGAGCGCCGAACGTCCCGAACCACGGGTCGGCCCGGTCGGCCGTCGTCCCGGGACGCGCGGACCCCGGTCAGCCGGGCGGGCGGGCACAACGGTCGTAGGGTGGTCGCATGACCGGACCACACGGCTGGCCCCGACTCGAGTCGCCGATCCTGGTGGCGGCGTTCGGTGGCTGGAACGACGCCGGTGACGCGGCGAGCGACGCGATCGAGCATCTCGAGCTGGTGTGGGACGCCGAGCCGCTGACCGAGCTCGACCCGGACGACTACTACGACTTCCAGGTGAACCGCCCGACCGTCAGCCTGGTCGACGGCGTGACGCGTCGCGTGACCTGGCCGACCACCCGGCTGTCGTACTGCCGCCCGCCCGGTGCGAGCTTCGACCTCGTGCTGCTGAACGGCATCGAGCCGAACATGCGCTGGCGCAGCTTCTGCCACGAGATCCTCGCCATCGTCCGCGATCTCGAGGTGCGCACCGTCGTCACCCTCGGCGCCCTGCTGACCGAGACGCCGCACACCCGCCCGACGCAGGTCACCGGCACCGCGCACGACGCCGATGCCGCCGCGCGCTACGGGCTCGAGCGCTCGCGCTACGAGGGGCCGACCGGCATCGTCGGCGTGCTGCAGGACATGTGCGTGGCCGCGGGGATCCCGGCGATCTCGTTCTGGGCCGGCGTGCCGCACTACGTCGCCCAGCCGCCGAACCCGAAGGCCACCCTCGCACTGCTGCACAGCGTCGAGGAGGTGCTCGACCTGCCGGTGCCGCTCGCGGCGCTGCCCGAGCAGGCCGACGACTGGCAGAAGCTGGTCGACGAGATGGCGGCCGAGGACGAGGAGGTCACGGAGTACATCCGCAACCTCGAGGAGAAGGACGACGCCGAGGACCCGGGGCTGCGCGAGACGTCCGGCGACGCCATCGCGCGCGAGTTCGAGCGCTACCTGCGCCGGCGGGATCGAGGTGGCGGCCCGTCCGGCCCGACGATGCACGGATGAGCGGTCGCCTCACGGGTGCGGCGCTGCTGGCGCTGTGCGCCGTGGCCGCCTGCACCTCGGGGTCACACACCGCGAAGGCCACCGGCCGCCCGGGGTCACGGCCCGTGCCGGCACCGGCCTCGACGGCCCACCTCAGCACCTTCGCGCCGAGCTCGGCGCCCACGTCGCCGCTGCCGAGCGACGCCGCCACCCGCGCCGCGCAGTCGGCCCTGCTGACACCGGGCGACCTGCCTGCCGGCTTCACCGCGCAACCGGGCACGGACGCCGACATCCCGCAGCCGTGCCTGCCGGCGTCGACCACACCGGTGCTGCAGCGGTACGCACCGACCACCCAGGTCGGGCAGAACCTGGCGCACGCGACGCCGACCGCCCTGCTCAGCGAGCGGATCATCGTCTTCCCGTCGCCCGCGGTCGCGCAGGCCGCCGAGCAGGCCGCCGGCACCGGGCTGCACTGCGTCACCGGGCACCTGCCCGGCGCGCACGGCACGGCACAGGCGGTCGACGTGCAGGGGCCCACCGATCTGCTGCCGGTGCTCGGCGTGCCGGTCTCGACGCTGAACGGCTGGACGCTGCAGACCAACCAGCTGTTCGAGTCCCTGCTCATCGCGCGCACGCGCTCGGAGCTGGTCGTGCTGACGGTGGTGACCCCGCTCGGCACGGATCTCGCGAAGCTGCCGGACGGCCGCGCGGTGGCGCAGGCGGCGTTGAAGAAGGTGCTGGCGGCGCGGCTCGACTGAGCCCGCGCCGCGGCTACAGCGCGACGCCGAGCAGCGCGTCGACGGTGCTGCGGGCCAGGGTCGGCGCCTCGGGGTCGAGGCCGTCGGACGCGAGCGCGGCCTCGGCCCACTCGTCGACGGCCGCGATGGCGCCGTGGGTGTCGAGGTCGTCGGCCAGCCGTTCCCGCACGGTCTCGAGCATGGGACGCGCATCGGGCGCGCTGTCGAGCGCGACCGCCGCGCGCCAGCGATCGAGCCGTGCCTCGGCGGCGGGCAGGCGGCCTCCCGTCCACTCGCGATCGGCACGGTAGTGCCCGTCGAGCAGCGCCAACCGCACGGCCATCGGGTCGATGCGGGCGGCCCGCAGCTTCGAGACGAGCACGAGGTTGCCGCGGCTCTTCGACATCTTCTCGCCGTCGAGGCCGATCATGCCCGTGTGCACGTAGGCGCGGGCGAACGGCGCCTGCCCGGTGAGCACTTCCGCGTGTGCCGCCGAGTGCTCGTGGTGCGGGAAGATCAGGTCGCTGCCGCCGCCCTGGACGTCGAAGCCCATGCCCAGCCGGTTGAGCGCGATCACGCTGCACTCGATGTGCCAGCCCGGACGCCCGCGGCCGAGCGGGGTGTCCCAGAACGGCTCGCCGTGCCGGTGGGCGCGCCACAGCAGCGGGTCGAGGGGGTCCTTCTTGCCGGTCTGCCCCGGGTCTCCCCCGCGCTCGGCGAACAGCCGCAGCATCGTGTCCCGGTCGTAGTTCGACTCGCGGCCGAAGCCCGGCGCCGAGGCGACGGAGAAGTAGATGTCGTCGTGCACGTGGTACGCGGCACCGTCGTCGAGCAGGCGGCCGATCGCCTCGGTGATCTCGGGGACGGCCTCGACCGCACCGATGTAGTCGTCCGGCGGCAGCACGCGCAACGCGGTCATGTCGTCGCGGAAGAGCTGGATCTCGCGCTCGGCGAGGCTCATCCAGTTCTCGCCGGTGTGCGCGGCCCGCTCGAGCAGCGGGTCGTCGACGTCGGTCACGTTCTGCACGTAGTGCACGGTGCGGCCGGCGTCGCGCCAGACCCGCTGCACGAGGTCGAAGGCGAGGTAGGTGGCTGCGTGCCCGAGGTGTGTCGCGTCGTAGGGCGTGATGCCGCAGACGTACATGCGCGCCGGGCCGCTCCCGGTCTCCATCAGCGCCTGCTGGGCGGTGTCGAAGAGGCGCAGCGGACGTCCGGAACCCGGCAGTTGCGGGACGTCGCACGTTGGCCAGGCGTCCATGCCGTCCACGGTAACGAACGCGCCGACCAAGATCGGCAGCAGCACCGCCGCTGGGGCCCGGCTGAGGCCGCGCTGGCTCGCCGCTGAGCGTCCGAACCTGCCGTTCACCCGCCGTTCGCCGTGCCTGCGACCGGACGCGACTACACACGGCTCGTCCCGTTCGTCCCTCGCTCCATCCCCGGAGGAACCCAGCCGTGAGAACCCCGTCCCGCCGACTGGTCGCCGCCGTCGGCACCGTCGCCATCGCCGGCGCCGTACCGGCCGCGATCGTCGCCGGCACCGGCACCGCGTCGGCCGCCCCGACCGGCGCCGCCAAGCACGTCCTGCTGCTGTCCGTCGACGGCCTGCACCAGAGCGACCTCGCCTGGTACGTCAAGGCGCACCCGCACTCGGCGCTCGCCCGGCTCGTGCACCGCGGTGTCGACTTCACGAATGCGAGCACGACGTTCCCGTCCGACTCGTTCCCCGGCATGATCGCCCAGCTCACCGGCGCGAACCCCGGCACGGCCGGCGTCTACTACGACGACACCTACAACCGCCGCTATCTCGCGCCGGGCACGACGGACTGCGCGACGGCGCCGCGCGGTACCGAGATCCCGTGGACGGAGGGCATCGACCGTTCGCAGAACCCGATCGCGCTCGGCGCCGGGCAGCAGCTGACGGCGCCGGCGCTCACCGCGCTGGTCACCAACAGCAAGCAGCAGACGCTGGACGCGAAGGGCGCGCTCACCTCGGCGATCCTGCACATGACCGGGCAGCCGCAGTCGCTGCTCGACCCGGCGGCGCTGCCGGTCGACCCGGCCACCTGCCTGCCCACCTACCCGCACCAGTACATCCGGGTGAACAGCGTCTTCGACGTCGCCCACTCGGCCGGCCTGCGCACCGCGTGGTCGGACAAGCACCCGGCCTACGAGATCCTGAACGGGCCGAGCGGCAACGGCATCGACGACCTGTTCACCCCCGAGATCAACTCGGTCGCGGACAGCGCCGGCGACGACTGGTCGACCGACAACGCGCTCACCGAGGAGTACGACAGCTTCAAGGTCGCAGCGATCCTCAATGAGATCGACGGACGCGACCACTCGGGCGCACGGAAGGTCGGCACGCCCGCGATCTTCGGCATGAACTTCCAGACCGTGTCGACGGCGCAGAAGCTGCCGACGTCCGACGGGCTCGCCGGCGGCTACACGAGCAACGGCACGCCGGGCCCGCTGCTGCAGCGCGCGCTCGGCTTCGTCAACGGCGAGGTGGGCGCGATCGTCGCCCGCATCGCGAAGGACGGGCTGACGAGGAGCACCACCATCATCCTCAGCGCCAAGCACGGCCAGTCGCCGATCGACCCGGCGGCGCTGCGACGCGTCGACGACGGCGCGATCATCGACGCGCTGAACGCCGCGTGGGCCAAGGGCCACCCGTCGGCGAAGCCGCTCGTGAGCTTCTCGGTCAACGACGACGCGATGCTGCTGTGGCTGTCGAACCGGTCGAGCACCGCGCTCTCGTTCGCCAAGAACTACCTGCTCACCCACAGCGCGCCTGCGAACCGGATCGGTGACGCGAAGGGCGTGGACTCGACGACGGTGACGCGCTCGGGGCTGACCTCGATCGCGGTCGGCACCGCGGCCGACCGGCTCGTCGGGGCGCCCGCCGGCGACCCGCACGCGCCCGACCTCATCGGCATCGCGCAGCACGGCGTCGTCTACACCGGCGGCGTGAAGAAGATCGCCGAGCACGGTGGCGCCGCGGCCGACGACCGGCACGTACCGCTCATCGTCGCGGGCCCCGGCGCGACCGCCGGCAGGGTCGTCACGACCGGCGTGGCCACCACCCGCATCGCTCCGACGATCCTGGCGCTGCTCGGCCTGCCCGCCGGCAAGCTCGACGGCGTGCGGCTCGACGGCACGCGGGCGCTGCCCCTGCGCTGAGCGTCACCGCTCGTCGCTGAGCGTCCGGGCCGGGTGGTCACACGATGATCACCCGGCCCGGCCGCGTTCTCTGGTATCAACGATGCCGTGCGGGAACGAGGGTTCGAGAACGTGGCGACCGTCCTGGTCGACCCCACGGTGCTCGACGACTTCGAACTCGACCTCATGGCCAGCGACTTCCGCGTCTGGCCGGTGCACGAGGTGACGACCTTCCCCGACGCCGCGCGGCTGGCCTTCCAGATCCGCCGCTCACTGCTCGACTACAGCCGGGGCCGCTGGAACGACGCCGCCGAGTGGACGCTGTGCTGGATCACCTTCGGCGAGACGTGGCTCGACGGCGACGAGCCGATCCCCTGGCCCGCCCATGCCGCGCTCTGGGACAAGCTCGGCGAGTACGCCGTGCACGTCCGGTTCAACAAGGGCCTCGGCGGCGTGCCGCGGCTGTCGATCCCGCACGAGCCCTGATCGTCACCCCGCCTGCGGGTCAATCAGGATCTTGGCGTGCCGGTCGGGGTTGCCGAGGTCTATGAACGCGTCGGCGACGCCGTCGAGGCCGACGGTGCCGGTGAGCAACGGGCGCGCGTCCACCTTGCCGTCGGCCAGCAGGTACAGCGTGTCGCGGAACTCGAGCGGCGTGTAGCCGAGCACGAACCGCAGGTCGATCTCCTTGTTGATCGCCATCGCCGGACGCACCCGGTCGGCCTCCATGCAGACGCCGACCACGACGACGCGCGAGTACAGCGGGGCGTCGGTGACGACGCGGTCGATCATGCCGGGCACGCCGACGCACTCGAAGACCACCGGACGCTTCGGGCTCGCCGCACCCACCGCCTCGGCCGCGCGCCAGACATGGCGCCAGTCGACGAGCGGCAGCCGGCGCAGCTTCTCGACCGTGCCGACGCCGAGCTCGAAGATCTCCTGCGCGCCGGTGATGTGGCCGTGCTCCCCCGCGTCGGCGAACGGCGAGTCGTGGGCGGGGTCGACGACCACGTCGGCGCCGACGGCGGTGGCCAGCGCGCGGCGTCCGGGAGCGAAGTCGCTGGCGATCACCGTGCGCACGCCGCGTGCCTTCAGCATCGCGATCACGGCGAGGCCGACCGGGCCGCAGCCGATCACGATGCCGACGTCGCCCTTGCCGATCTCGCTGCGGCGCACAGCGTGCAGACCGACCGCCATCGGCTCGGTGAGCGCCGCGATCTCGGTCGCCAGACCGTTCGGCACGGGCAGCGCGAGGGCGTCCTCGACGAGCAGCTGCTGGGCGTAGGCGCCGGGCGCCTCGACGGACAGCCCGATCGGGTGCACCGCGCCGTGCCGCCGCAGCAGCGGCATGGCGACGACGCGGGTGCCCGGCTTCGTCCGGGCGCCGCGGCCGCGGTCGGCGACCTCACCGACGTACTCGTGGCCGAGCACGACCGCCTGCCCCGAGCGCATCATGCCGTCGTAGCCGACCTCCGCGGTGACGTCGGCGAGCTCGTCGGCGTGCCTGCGGGCATGCAGGTCGCTGCCGCAGATGCCGCACCGCAGCACGTCCAGCAGCAGCTGCCCCTGCTCGGGCACCGGCACCGCGACGTCCTCGACCCTGAGCTCACCCTGCTGACAGACCACCGCGCGCATGCGCCGCATCGTCCCAGAACTCGTCGAGCCGCCCCATCCGGGCCGACCCGAACGGCCGCGGCGGGATGTCGCGCGCCCGGAGGGCGAGGTCGCGCCGTGCGATGCGGCGCGGAACGTAGAAGAATCCGTTGCCGTTGTCGAGCAGCTCGTCATCGCCGACCCCGGCGACCTCCCAGACGTCCACAGGTCCGCCCGTGTTGTTCATGCCGGCGAAGAACACGACGTCGAAGCGGTGGTCGACGAGGAAGATGCCCTCCGCCTCGGGTCGGTGGCTGCCGGCGATGCCGCGAGCAGCGCCCATCCGCGTCCAGTCGAGACCGTGTTGCTCGATCGAGGCGCGGTTGCGGCTCGACGTCACGTGGAACCTGAGCGTCACCACCGCAGTGAAGCAGGGTCGGCAAGCAGCTTGATCGGCCTCGACCCGCCGAGATGGTCACCTGACGGGTCGGTCTGATGGCTACCCGGGCGGGTCGAGCGCGTCGACCCGCCGAAGCGGTCAGCGGGCGAGGCGGACGGCGAGGTCGTGGGCCTGGTGCAGGTAGCCGCCGCCGAAGAGGACGGCGTGGACGAGCAGCGGGAAGAGCTGCCAGAGCGGGATGCGGGCGCGCCAGCCGTCGGCGAACGGCGCGACCTCCTCGTACGCGGCGGCCGTGCGGGGCGGGATGTGACCGAAGAGGTCGAGCATGGCGAGGTCCATCTCGCGGTGCCCGCCGTAGGCCGCCGGATCGATGAGCCACGGGCGTCCACGGGCGTCGGCGAGGACGTTGCCGCTCCAGAGGTCGCCGTGGACGCGCGCCACCGGCTCGACCGGCGCGTCGACCCGCACCGCCTCGACGACCGCCTCGAGCCCGACCCGGCGCGCGAGGGGCAGGCAGCGGTGCTCGAGGTAGTAGGCGTTCCAGTCGTCGCCCTCGGGAGACTGCAGCTCGCAGCGGCCCACGAAGAAGCGCCCGGACGCAGGGATCGAGCCGAACCGCGGGGCCCCGGCCGCATGCATGCCGGCGAGCATGCGTCCGAGCTCCTCCTCGCCCGCGGCGTCGAGGCGTCCGGACGGGATGCGCTGCAGCACCAGGCGCCCCGGCTCGTCCGAGACGATCTCCGGCACCCGTGCGCCCGCGTCGGCCAGCCAGCGCAACCCGGCCGCCTCGAGCGGCGCCGGGTCGGTCTTGACGAAGGTCAGATCGGCGGCCACGGCACCGCGGGCCAGCCGTCGCCGGGCTCGGGGTGGCAGCCGGCGGCGAGCAGGCGGTCGACGCGCGAGAGGGTGCGCCGCACCTCGCGGCGGGTGAGCAGCTCGCCCAGCCGCTCGCCGAGCGACGTCTCGAGCAGCACGCGCAGGCCGCGCAGCATGTCGACGGCGTCCGCCGGCAGCGGCTCGCCGGCCCACTGCCACAGCACGGTGCGCAGCTTGTCCTCGACGTGGAAGGTGACGCCGTGGTCGACGCCGTACACCGCCCCGGCGGACGTCGGCAGCAGATGCCCGCCCTTGCGGTCGGCGTTGTTGATCACCGCGTCGAAGACGGCGATGCGGCGCAGCGCGGCGAGGTCGCGGCGGCGCATGAAGCGGGCGATGTTGACGGTCTCGTCGGTGTCGACCCAGAGCTGCACCATGCCCAGACCCGCCGGACCCTCGCGCAGCACCGTCGGCGGCACGATGTCGAGCCCGGCCGCCGCCGACACCTCGTAGGCCGCCACCTCGCGCTCGGCGAGGGTGCCGTCGGGGAAGTCCCACAGCGGCCGCTCGCCGGCCACCGGCTTGTACACGCACGCCGCCGAGACGCCGTCGGCCGTGACCCCGCAGTACAACGTCGCGTTGGACGCGTCCACCAGCCGCCCCTCGACCGAGAGCTCGCCGCGGGTCAGCAGCTCGATCGCCTCGTCGACGGGCAGTTCACGGGCAGGCGTCAGCGCACCGTCGTCGGGCTCGTCCGGCTCGCTCATCGGCGGCACGTCACGGGTTGAGCGTGGTGGCGCGGTGGTAGCCGTTCAGGCGCGGGCAGATGTGGCCCTCGGCGCCGAGCGGCAGCCCGCAGAGCGGGCACGGCGGGCGGCCGGCTGCCACGAGGCGCCGGGCCCGGTCGATGAACGACCGCGCCCGCGCCGGCTCGATGAGCACCCGCAGGGCG
>NZ_JBQCEE010000273.1:0-2226 GCF_051960575.1 Jatrophihabitans sp. | reverse complement strand
GACCCGCTGGGCGGCTCCTGGTACGTCGAGGCGCTCACCGACCGGCTCGAGGCCGAGGCGGAGGCGATCTTCGAGCGCATCAAGGAGCTCGGCGGCGACGGCACCATCACCTCCGGGCTGCTGCGCGGCATCGAGGACGGCTGGTTCGTCGGCCAGATCGCCGACTCGGCCTTCGAGTACCAGACGGCGCTCGAGAAGGGCGACAAGCGCGTCGTCGGCGTCAACACCCTGGCCGGCTCGGTGGACGCGCACGACCAGCTGGACATCCTGCGGGTCAGCCACCAGGTCGAGAAGGACCAGAAGGCCGAGCTGGCGGCCCGCCGCAGCAGCCGGGACGACGACGCCGCGCGCGCGGCGGTCGCCCGCATGGTCGAGGTGGGCCGGACCGAGGAGAACATGGTCCCGGCGATGCTGGACGCCGTCCGCGCCGAGGCGACCCTGGGCGAGATCTGCGACGCGCTGCGCGCCGAGTGGGGCAGCTACACGGAGCCTGCGAGGTTTTAGGAGCCGCCCCCGCGAGGGCGGTCCGACGAGGAGGGCCGGAAACGGCTCCACGCAGGTCGGGGACGGCACCTGGCCGCGGTGTCGCCCGGTAGGGCGACGAAGTGTAGGACAAGAGGTACATGCAACCGAGCCGTTCCGGTCGCCCCGACCCACGAGCGCAGGCGCAGCAGGCCCAGATGGCGGCCTCGCTGGCCGGCGCCGTCGACCTCGCCGCCGTGAAGGCACGCTCCGAGGCCGCCGCGCGCGCCCAGGCCGCCCCGCCGCCCAGCGCCTCGGCCCCGGCCGGCGCCCCCGGCAGCGCGGTCGTCGACGTCACCGAGGCGACCTTCCAGTCCGAGGTGCTCGACCGCTCGTTCCAGGTGCCGGTCGTGCTCGACCTCTGGGCCGAGTGGTGCGGGCCGTGCAAGCAGCTCTCGCCGGTGCTCGAGCGGCTGGCCGCGGAGGGCGGCGGCTCGTGGGTGCTCGCCAAGGTCGACGTCGACGCCAACCCGGCGCTGGCCCAGGCGCTGCGGGTGCAGGGCATCCCGGCGGTCAAGGCCGTCTGGCAGGGCCAGCTCGTCGCCGAGTTCACCGGCGCGATCCCCGAGGACCAGGCGGAGCAGTTCGTCACCGAGCTGGTCCGCGCCACCACCGGCGGCGGGCTGCCCGGCGAGGGCCCCGAGCCGGAACCCGACGACCCGCGGATGGACGCCGCCGAGTCGGCCCTCGAGCGCGGCGACCTCGCCGCCGCCGAGGAGGCCTACCAGGCGATCCTCGCCGAGCAGCCCGACCACCCCGAGGCCGGGCTGGCGTTGCGCCAGGTGCAGCTCTTCCGGCGCGCCGTGGAGGCAGGCCCGGACGCGCTCGCCAAGGCCGAGGCCGACCCCGACGACGTCGACGCGCAGCTGCGCGCCGCCGATGTGCTGCTCGGCACCGGCGACGTCGAGGGCGCCTTCGACCGGCTGGTCGACGTCGTCCGGCGCACCTCGGGCGACGACCGCGACAAGGCGCGGACGCACCTGATCGAGCTGTTCGCCCTGGTCGGCGACGACGACCCGCGCGTGGGCGCGGCCCGCAGGAAGCTCAGCGCCGCCCTGTTCTAGCGGGGTCCTTACTCAGATGCCGATGTCGCAGGCCTTGCCGCCCTGGGCGAAGCCGTCGCGGAACGAGCGGAAGAGCTCGAACCCGGACTCGTGGGTGTTCGGGAAGACCTGGTCCGAGACGCCGTAGGTGAGCAGGAACCGAACGCCCTCGTCGACGTCGCCGGGGCTGAGCGACACCGTGTCGGAGAAGTCGCCGTCGAAGGTCCGGGCGGTGTACCAGCCGGTCAGGCAGGCGGCCGAACGGGTGGCGGCCTCGTCGTCGGTGGACTTGCCCAGTTGGGACCGGGCGGCGAGGGCGTACGGGAGCGAGATCGCCGTCGCCACCGACCAGTCGCCGATCTTGTAGGCCGGCTTGGTGAGGTCCTTCTCGTCGAAGTAGACGGTCGTGTCCGAGGCGCAGTACCCGAGTTCGCGGCTCGCGCTCCCGTCGCACTTCGGCGCCTGGCCGGGGGAGGCGGCGACCTGGGGCGCCGTGAAGCTCTTCGACAGCAGCTGGCTGAAGACGGCGGTCCAGAACCGGGGCAGCGTCTTCTCGACGTACTGGATCGTGTCGGAGTACGCGGAGTTGCCGTTGTTCTGCTCGTCCTTCTGGCTGGTGAACGCCTCGTCGGTGAACACCCGGTCCGACCCGAAGTCGTCG
>NZ_JBQCEE010000272.1:0-16394 GCF_051960575.1 Jatrophihabitans sp. | reverse complement strand
GGGCCCCCCCCCCGGCCCCCCCCCGCCCCCAACCCCCACCCCGGGGGCGCGGCCCCCCCCCCCCGGGGCTGCCCGCGGCCCGCACCCCCCCTGGGCCGGGGGACAAGCGGTCGGTCACGGGAGCGCTCCGGCCTGCCGCAGGACGCGGATGGCGGCCGGCAGGTGGGCGAGCGCGGCCTGCAGGTCGGCGGGCGAGGCGATGCGCCAGGCGTTGTGCGCGACGTAGCAGCGCAGGGCGGCGTCGAACGCGGCGGGCCCGGCCGCCTGACGGGCGGCCTCGAGCGCCGCGGCGCCCTTGTCGTAGGTGACGAAGTAGTAGCCGTCGACGTTGTCGCCGTACGACTCGGTCGAGCGGTCGACGGTGCCCGGCTGCTGCAACACCTCGGCGGGCTCCGGCGTGCCGTCGACGAGCTGCTCGGAGAACTGCGCGAACGCCTCGTCCAGGTACGGGTGCAGCGCCTGCGAGTTGCCGACCATCGCGTAGAACCACTGGTGCGCGGTCTCGTGCACGGCGACCAGGCGCGAGCCGTCGAGCATCTGGATCGCGCCCGGGTACTCGACGCCCCCACCCTGCGACGGCACCCGCGCCACCGAGAGCGACGGGAACGGGAACGGGCCGTAGCGCGCGGTCAGCTCGCGGATCGCCCGCTCGAACTCCGGCACCAGCGCGTCGCGCACCCGGGCGCTGTACGCGCCCACGCGCAGGTGCACGCCGCCGACGTCGGCGTCGCCCACCTGGAACGGCCCGACGGCCACGCTCACGTCGCGGGCCGCGGACAGGGTGCTCGTCCAGACGCGGTCGGCGCCCTGGGTCGTCGGCGTGGTGGGGTTGCCGCTCGCGAGCACCGTGTACCGGGCCGGCGCCGCGACCCGCAGGGACAGGTCCATCGCCTCGCTCGTCGCGCTCTCGGCGGTGAACCTGATCATGTCCTCGGTGTGCCAGCCGAACCCGCGCTGCCAGGCGAGCAGCGGCTCCCCCGAACCGAACCAGGCGAAGGACTGCCCGCCCCGCACGGTGCGCCCGAAGCGGTCGAAGGACTCGGTGCCCAGGGTGAGCCGGAAGGTGATCGTGGCCGACACCGTCGTGCCCGCCGCGATCGGGCGCGGGTAGGGCAGGTGCAGCAGGCCGCCCTGGGTGGACGCCGCCGCCCCGGCCCGGGTGAAGGCGGGACGCCCGGCGCCGTGGTCGCCGGTGGCCGACAGCACGTCGATGCGGTTGCCCTCGGCCACGGTCGGCGCCGTGTTCGCGGTGAGCCGGAAGACCAGCTCGGTGATCGGACGGTCGGGCGTGAACGAGATCCGTTCGGTGCCGTCGACCGTGTGCAGGTGGTCGGCGACCCGGAAGTCCAGCGCCATCCGCGGGCGGTGCGGGTCGGGCTGCGCGTCGGTCGAACACGACGTCCCGGTCGCAGGCGGCGAGGCGGACGAGGTGGACGGTGCGGAGGGCGGCACGGAGCCCGGCGTCGACGAGCCGCCCGCTGCCGGCGGTGCGGTCGCCGACGACGCCGACGACGGCACCGACGTGGAGCTGCGGGACGCCGCGCTGCCGTGCCCGCCGACGGCCGACGTGCAGCCGCCGAGGACGAGCACCGCGCCGACGGCGGCCAGGCGGTGCGTCCGGGTGCTCAGTGGACGCCGGCCGCCCACGTCTCGCCCGTCTGCACCTCGGCGTCGATGATCCGCAGGATGATCGGGACGCTCGCCGCCTCGACCTTGCGGCCGACGAGCGGGATGCCGACGGTGAAGTCGCCGTCGACGGTCAGCCGGGTGCCGCCGTCGTGCGGCACGAGCTCGATGGTGCCGACCAGCTTCGCGGGCAGGCCGTGGATGCCGACGTGCACCTCGGCGATGCGACCGCCGTCGGCCGACGGGCCGCCCCAGGTGATCGTCTCGGTCGAGCTGACGCCGCTCGGCACGAACTTGCGCAGCAGCGCCGGGAAGTCGTCGGTGGGCATGCGGCGGGTCGTCCGGACGATCGCGCCGGCGCCGTCGGTCTCGACCTCCACCGACCAGGACAGGGCACCGGCGTCGCGGCACTTCTGCTCCTGGAACGCGGGGGTGCAGACCATCTCGAACACCTCGGCGGCGGACCGTTCGTGCCGCAGCGTGCGTTCGACCTTCACGTGGTGCGTCCCTTCGCCGTGGGACTCGCGGTGGCACGGGCCTTGGCCAGCACCGTCTGTCCGTCGACGGTGACGGTCAGGTCGACCACCACCGAGCCGTCGTCGCGCACCTCGCGCACCGAGCCGGCGACGTGCAGGGTCGCACCCTCGGGATCCGGCACGACCACCGGGCGGGTGAACCGCACGCCGTACTCCGTCACCGCACCCGGGTCGCCGAGCCAGTCGGTCACGACACGCACGGCCGTGGCCATGGTGAACATGCCGTGCGCGATGACGTCGGGCAGCCCGACCTCCTTCGCGAACCGCTCGTTCCAGTGGATCGGGTTGAAGTCACCGGACGCGCCCGCGTACCGCACCAGGTCGAGGCGGCTGATCGGGAAGGTCTGCGCGGGGAGCTCGTCGCCGACCTGCACACGGCTCGGCCCCACACCGGCGCTCATGCCGCCGTCCCGCGGGCGACGATCGTCGACACGGCCGTCACGACCGGCTCGCCGTCGACGGTGCTGACGTCGGCGCGGGTGGTGACGATGTCGTTGCCGGCGGCGGCGCGGATGTTCTCGACCGTCACGACGACCTGCAGCACGTCGCCGGCGTACACCGGGCGGGCGTAGCGGAACTGCTGCTCGCCGTGCACCACCCGCGAGTAGTCGATGCCGAGATCGGGATCCTTGATCACCTGGTGTCCGGCCGAGAGGGTCAGGCGGATCGCGAAGGTCGGTGGCGCGACGACGTCGGGATGCCCCAGTGCCTGCGCCGCGGCGCGGTCGCGGTACACCGGGTTGGGGTCGTTGATGGCATCGGCGAACTCGCGGATCTTCTCGCGCGACACCTCGTAGGGCTCGGTCGCGGGGTACACGCGGCCGATGTAGGCCGGGTCGACCGGCATGTCAGCCCCCGTCCGGCAGGTCGCTCAGCACCGGGAACGGTGCGGGACCGAAGCCCTCGACCCGCGGCCGGCCCCACGGGTCGACGTCGGTCAGGGTGGTGTCGACCTCGCCGTGCGGCGTGCGCAGGGTGACCCGCCGGGCCCCCGCCGCGACGAGGGCGGTGACCTCCGGGCTCGCCGCGACGCGTCCGTACCAGCGGTAGTGGCCGCTGATCGGGTCGAAGTGACCGCGCAGCGTCACCCGCGTCGCCACGGCCGTGTCGCCGTCGAGCAGCTCGGCCGCGCCGTCATAGCCGTCGTCGTCCACGCGTCCCCGTCTCAGACCGCCGGCCCGATGGGCAGCGGCTCGTCGTAGTGGATGGTGATGCCCTCGGCGCGCGCGCTGCCCTGCAGCAGGTTCCACACGCCGCCGCAGATGAGGTCGATGATCCGTTCTCGCGGCATCTCGTCCTGGTGCTTGAGCCACCACGACCCGGTCGCCTCGACGAAGCCGACCAGGCCGTGCGCGCCGGGCTCGGCCTGCTCGTCGTCGATGCCGAACATCAGCATGAGGATCTTGAGCAGCGCCGCGACCTGCACGGCGAGGGTGTTCTCGACGACGTCGAGCGACGAGCCGTTCCGCAGCGTGCGCAGGAAGTAGTAGAGGTTCGGATGGTCGCCGAGCCAGTCGATGATGGTCGCGATCGTCGTGGTGATGATGTCGCGGGGCGTGCTCTGCGGGCTGATCGCGAGCTTCGGCAGCACGCTCTCGGTGACCGCCATGACGACGTGGTCGGCGATGGCCTGGCGCAGGTCCTCGCGGTCGCGGAAGTAGCGGTACAGCACGGTGCGGCTGACCCCGGCCAGCTCGGCGATCTGCTCGGCGCTCGCCTCGGGACCGTGCAGGTCGATGGCGTCGGCACCCGCCGCCACGAAGGCGGCTCGGCGCTCGACGCGGTGCTGCGTCCAGCGCGACCGGCGACCGTCCGGGCGTGCGCCGGCGGCGGCCGCCGGGCCCACCTCGGTCGTCATCGCCGCTCCGTCCTCGCTCGCGCGCCGTCGGTGTCCGTCGGCGCCGTGGCGGTGATCGTAGTCCCCGGACGGGTTGACGCGACGGACCGTGACGGCATCCTGCCATCCCGTGACATGCAGCGGCCCCGCTCGACCTGGACGGTCGGCGGGGCCGGTCAGCGCTGGGTCAGCGCGTCTCGCGGTGCTCGGTGTGCTTGCCGCAGTTCGGGCAGAACTTGTTCATCGCCAGGCGGTCCGGGTCGTTGCGCCGGTTCTTGCGGGTGATGTAGTTGCGGTGCTTGCAGACGGTGCAAGCCATGGTGATCTTCGGACGGACATCGGTGGCAGCCACGAAAGGGCCCTTCTCAGACGACGACTACTGGGAACTGCGAGGTTGTGTAGCGAGGGCCGGACTTGAACCGGCGACACAGCGATTATGAGCCGCTTGCTCTACCAGACTGAGCTACCCCGCCTTGGCCGCTGCGAACGACTCCAGCGATCCAGAGTACGCCGGCCGGAGCCCCTTTACGGAATCGAACCGTAGACCTTCTCCTTACCATGGAGACGCTCTGCCGACTGAGCTAAAGGGGCAGGTACAGCAGGGGGAAACACTACACGACCCCGGGAACCGCTGTGGCCGCAGGGTGTGTGCCTGCTTGCCTCGACCGCTGCAGTGCGTGAGGATCACGACTGTCCGTGTCGCACGTCACAGCGGAGATCATCGATGACAGTCACGACCGAGTTGTCCCACCTCCACCGGACCGTCGACGAGCTGCGCTCGATCATCGATTCCGTCCGCGGTCGCTACGGCGACATCCCGGCCGTGCGGCGCCTCGTCGGCGACGTCGACCGGCTCGACCTCGACGCCGCCGAGCTCGACACCCTGCCCGCGCCCGAGGCGCGCCCCGTGGCCGCCGGCCCGGTGCACGTCATCGACGACCGGCCGCACGACCCCTCGCTCTGGGCGGACGCCGACGACGAGGGCCTCGGCGGCTACCACCGGTGAGCGCTCCGGCCAGCCCCCCGACGCCGGACGCCCACAGATGACCGCCACCCAGCCGCGGCCCGACTCGAAGCGGACCGCCGGCACGGCCGCCCCGGGCCGCGCCACCATCGACGCCCGCACGCTGCGCACCGACCGCTGGTGGCAGGCGCCGCTCATCACGGCGCTGCTGCTCAGCGCGTGGGTGCTGTACGCGTTCGTCCGCACCGTCTGGCAGGCCGCCTACTTCGCCGCGCCCGAGCACTACCTGTCGCCGTTCTACTCGCCGTGCGTCACGGCGAGCTGCACGTCGGGCTCGCGCGACTTCGGCACCTGGTTCGGTCACTTCCCGGCGCTGATCCCGTTCGCGATCGTGACGCTGCCGTTCCTGCTCGGGTTCCGGCTCACCTGCTACTACTACCGGCGCTCGTACTACCGCGCGTTCTGGCAGTCGCCGCCGGCGTGCGCCGTCGCCGAGCCGCACACCAACTACACCGGCGAGACGCGGTTCCCGCTCGTGCTGCAGAACCTGCACCGCTACTTCTGGGTGGCCGCGGGTGTCATCTCGATCGTCAACACCTGGGACGTGGTGCAGGCGTTCCGTCCGGAGGGGCACTCGTTCGGCTTCGGTCTCGGCACCGTGATCATGCTCGTCAACGTCGTGCTGCTGTGGGCCTACACGCTGTCGTGCCACTCGTGCCGGCACATCGTCGGCGGCCGCATGCGCAACTTCTCGGCCCACCCGCTGCGGTACCGGGCCTGGACGTTCGTGTCGAAGCTCAACGCGAAGCACATGCAGTTGGCCTGGACGACGCTGGCGACGCTGCTCATCACCGATGCCTACATCGCGTTCGTCGCCGCCGGCACGTTCTCCGACCCGCGCTTCGTGAACTAGGCCGTCCGTCAGACGAGGAGCCCCTGCATGGCCGAGGTGGAACAGCACCGGTACGACGTCCTCGTGATCGGCGCGGGTGGTGCAGGCCTGCGCGCCGCCGTCGCCGCGCGCGAGGCCGGCCTGCGGGTGGCGGTGATCTGCAAGTCGTTGTTCGGCAAGGCCCACACCGTGATGGCCGAGGGCGGCTGTGCGGCGTCCATGGGCAATGTGAACAGCAACGACAACTGGATGGTGCACTTCCGCGACACCATGCGCGGCGGCAAGTTCCTCAACAGCTGGCGGATGGCCGAGCTGCACGCCAAGGAGGCGCCCGACCGCGTCTGGGAGCTCGAGACCTACGGCGCGCTGTTCGACCGCACCAAGGACGGACGCATCAGCCAGCGCAACTTCGGCGGGCACAGCTACCCGCGGCTGGCGCATGTCGGCGACCGCACCGGCCTCGAGCTGATCCGCACGCTGCAGCAGAAGATCGTGTCGCTGCAGCAGGCCGATGCCCGCGCCGCCGGGCAGACGCACGGTGCCAGCGACGGCAAGCTCAAGGTCTTCGCCGAGTGCACGATCACCGAGATCCTCAAGGACGGCGACCGCGTCTCCGGCGCGTTCGGCTACTGGCGCGAGTCCGGGCGGTTCGTCGTCTTCCACGCGCCCGCCGTCATCCTCGCCACCGGCGGCATCGGCAAGTCGTTCAAGGTCACCTCGAACTCGTGGGAGTACACCGGCGACGGGCACGCGCTCGCCCTGCGGGCCGGCTCGACGCTCGTGAACATGGAGTTCATCCAGTTCCACCCCACCGGCATGGTCTGGCCGCCGTCGGTGAAGGGCATCCTCGTCACCGAGTCGGTGCGCGGCGACGGTGGCGTGCTGCGCAACAGCGAGGGCAAGCGGTTCATGTTCGACTACGTGCCGGACGTCTTCCGCAAGCAGTACGCGGAGACCGAGGACGAGGCCGACCGCTGGTACAGCGACGCCGACAACAACCGGCGCCCTCCGGAGCTGCTCCCCCGCGACGAGGTGGCCCGCGCGATCAACAGCGAGGTGAAGGCCGGCCGCGGGTCACCGCACGGCGGCGTCTTCCTCGACATCGCCTCCCGGCTGCCGGCCGAGGAGATCCTGCGGCGGCTGCCGTCGATGCACCACCAGTTCAAGGAGCTGGCCGACGTCGACATCACCGCCGAGCCGATGGAGGTCGGGCCGACCTGCCACTACGTCATGGGCGGTGTCGAGGTCGACCCCGACACGGCGGCTGCGGCCCGGGTGCCCGGGCTGTTCGCCGCCGGCGAGGTGGCCGGCGGCATGCACGGCTCGAACCGGCTCGGCGGCAACTCGTTGTCCGACCTGCTCGTCTTCGGCAAGCGCGCCGGCGACGGCGCGGTGGCGTACGTGCAGGGGCTGGCCGAGCGGCCGAAGGTCAGCGAGGCGCAGGTCGTCGCGGCCTCGCGCGCGGCGCTCGCGCCGTTCGAGGTCACCGAGGGCGGCGAGAACCCCTACGCCATCCAGTCGGACCTGCAGCAGTCGATGAACGACCTGGTCGGGATCATCCGCAAGGAGAAGGAGATGGAGGAGGCGATCCTTCGTCTCGAGGCCTTCAAGGCGCGGGTGCCGAACGCGCGCGTCGAGGGCGACCGCCACTTCAACCCCGGCTGGCACACCGCGCTCGACCTGCGCAACATGCTGCTGGTCTCGGAGTGCGTCGCGAAGGCCGCGCTGCTGCGGCAGGAGTCGCGCGGCGGTCACACCCGCGACGACTACCCCGGCATGGACGCGGAGTGGGGCCAGCGCAATCTCATCTGCTCGGTGGTCGGCGACGCGGTGCAGGTGGTCGAGCAGGTGATGCCGCCGATGCGGCTCGACCTGGTCGAGCTGTTCGACCCCGACGAGCTGGCGAAGTACTTCACCAAGCAGGACATGGCCGTGCTCGAGGCGGGCGAGTGGCCGCCGACGGAACCGCGGGAACCGCTGACGGAGGGGATCGTCCCGGCATGAGCTACACCGCGCACTTCCGCGTCTGGCGCGGCACCGCCGAGGGCGGCGACCTGCAGGATTTCCAGGTCGAGGTGAACGAGGGCGAGGTCGTCCTCGACATCATCCACCGGCTGCAGGCCACCCAGGCCGGCGATCTGGCCGTGCGCTGGAACTGCAAGGCCGGCAAGTGCGGCTCGTGCTCGGCCGAGGTGAACGGACGCCCCCGGCTGATGTGCATGACCCGCATGTCGACCTTCAGCGAGGCCGAGACGATCACCGTCACGCCGCTGCGCACGTTCCCGGTGCTGAAGGACCTCGTCACCGACGTCGGCTACAACTACCGCAAGGCCGAGGAGGTGCCGGCGTTCGCGCCACCGAAGGGCGTCGCGCCCGGCGAGTACCGCATGATGCAGGTCGACGTCGAGCGCTCGCAGGAGTTCCGCAAGTGCATCGAGTGCTTCCTGTGCCAGAACGTCTGCCACGTGGTGCGTGACCACGAGGACAACAAGACCGCCTACTCGGGTCCGCGCTTCCTGATGCGCATCGCCGAGCTCGACATGCACCCGCTCGACGCCCTCGACCGGCAGCACACCGCGCAGGAGGACCACGGCCTCGGGATGTGCAACATCACCAAGTGCTGCACCGAGGTCTGCCCCGAGCACATCAAGATCACCGACAATGCGCTGATCCCGCTCAAGGAGCGGGTGGTGGACCGCAAGTACGATCCACTGGTCTGGCTGGGCAGCAAGATCCGTCGTCGACCGACCTGACCGTCCGAACCGTGGGGGCCGCCATGAACCCGTTGCAGCAGCTCGCAGGCATCGCCGGCAAGCCCGTGGGCGCGGTCTCGCACCTGCTCAACCGCCCGACCACGAGCGGGCGGCACCGTCCGTTCTACGGGTTGAACGTGATCGACGCGATCCGCGGCGGCACGCTCGAGGACGCCGTGCGCGGGCGCACGACGATGATCACCGGGGCGTCGTCCGGCATCGGGCTCGCGACCGCGCTGAAGATCGGCGAGGCGGGCGGCGAGGTCGTGCTGGTCGCGCGCGGCCGCGAGAAGCTCGAGGAGACGGCTGCCGCGGTCGACGCCGCGGGCGGGAAGGCGCACGTGTACCCGTGCGACCTCTCGGACATGGACGCGATCGGCGAGATGGCCGCGAAGGTGATCAGCGACCTCGGCGGCGTCGACATCCTCATCAACAACGCGGGCCGGTCGATCCGGCGCTCGCTCGAGCTGTCGTACGACCGGTTCCACGACTACCAGCGCACGATGACGCTGAACTACTTCGCGCCGGTGCGCCTCATGCTCGCGCTGCTGCCGGGCATGCGCGAGCGCCAGTTCGGCCACGTCATCAACGTGTCGTCGATCGGCGTGCAGACGCGCATGCCGCGCTTCGGCGCGTACATCGCGAGCAAGGCCGCGCTCGACACCCTCTCGGACTCGTGGCAGGCCGAGACGCACAGCGACAACGTGCGGTTCTCGACCGTGCACATGGTGCTCGTGCGTACCCCGATGATCGAGGCGACGACGATCTACCAGAAGTTCCCGACGCTCTCGCCGGAGGAGGCGGCCGACGTCCTCTGCGAGACGGTGATCCACCGGCCGCGGCGCGTCTCGCCGCCGTTCGGCCAAGTCGCCGCGTTCGCCGACGCGATCAGCCCGCAGATCATGGACGCCGTCCGCAACCGCGGCTACCGCCTGTTCGGCGACTCGCAGGCCGCCCGTGGCGAACTCGCCGCCCCGACCGCCGAGCAGGTCACCCGCGAGGGCCGCCTCTTCGCCGAGATCACCCGCGGCACCCACTGGTAGCCGCGCGCACCGGATCTTGATGGCCGCACCGGGGCATGCCTCGCCACGGCCATCACGGTCGGGTCGGACACCGTCGCGTCCGGCCGGATCGAGATGCGTTGGACGACGCATGCCCCGGCGACGGCGTGAAGATCCGGTCCACGGCTCCGGCGACTTTACAAACGGCTTCCTCTTGTCAAGCGGTTGACACTCCCCTACCGTTTGTCCAACGGCAGGTGTGACACCTCGTGACAGGAGGATGCGCGATGACGGTGCTCGACACGACCGGGACGATCCCCGCGGGCTCGCAGGAGCAGTGGCGGGACAAGAAGCGGCGGCTCTGGCTGTTCGGGCTCGTCGTGCCGTCGCTGGGGATCGTCGCGATGGTGGTGCACCACCTCACCCGCTTCGGCCCGATCCTCTGGCTCGGCCCGATCCTCATCTTCGGCATCATCCCCATCGTCGACCTCGTCGTCGGGCTCGACCGCTCGAACCCGCCGGACGACGTGATCGAGGCGCTCGAGCGCGACCGGTACTACCGCTGGATCACCTACCTTTTCCTGCCGATCCAGTACGGCGCGTTCGTCGCGGCCATGTGGTACATCGCGGGCGCCGGGCACCTCGACGTCGTCGGAAAGATCGGCCTGGCGATGACGATCGGCACGATCGGCGGCATCGGCATCAACACCGCCCACGAACTCGGCCACAAGAAGGAGAGCCACGAGCGCTGGCTGTCGAAGATCGCGCTGGCGCAGAGCGCGTACGGCCACTTCTACATCGAGCACAACCGCGGCCACCACGTGCGCGTCGCGACGCCGGAGGACCCGGCCAGCAGCCGCTTCGGCGAGAACTTCTACCAGTTCTGGCCGCGCACGGTGGCCGGCTCGCTGAAGAGCGCGTGGGGGATCGAGCGCAAGCGGTACGCGCGCAAGCAGCAGCACCCGTTCCGCATCGGCAACGACGTGCTGAACGCCTGGCTGATGACCCTCGCGCTGTACGCCGTCATGATCGGCTGGCTCGGCTGGGGCGTCGCGCCGTACATCGCGCTGCAGGCCGTCATCGGCTTCTCGCTGCTCGAGGTCGTCAACTACCTGGAGCACTACGGCATGCTGCGCCAGCAGGTCGGCCCCGAGGGCAAGCGCCGCTACGAGCGCTGCGCGCCGAGCCACAGCTGGAACAGCAACAACATCGCGACGAACATCCTGCTGTACCACCTGCAGCGGCACAGCGACCATCACGCGAACCCCACCCGCCGCTACCAGACGCTGCGCGACTTCGAAGAGAGCCCGGTGCTGCCGACCGGGTACGCCGGCATGATCATGCTCGCGCTCGTGCCGCCGCTGTGGCGCAAGGTGATGGACCCCCGTGTGCTCGCGCACGTCGACGGCGACATCACGCTGGTCAACATCCATCCGCGCAAGCGCGACCGCATCGTCGCGAAGTACACGGCGCTGCAGGCCGAACAGCGGGCCGCCGCCCGCCGCCGCGAGGCGCTCGACACCGCCGTCTCGCTCGAGGCGCTGCGCATCGACCTCGACGAGGTCATCGGCGGCGAGTGCCCCGGCTGCGAGTACATCTACGACGAGGCCGTCGGCGACGCCCGCGAGGGGTTCGCGCCGGGCACGCCGTGGGCCACCATCCCGGACAGCTGGTGCTGCCCCGACTGTGGCGTGCGCGAGAAGATCGACTTCATCCCACTGACCCGCACCGGCCGGCAGGCCACCCTGGCGCGGGCCGCCCGCCTGCAGGACGAGCAGACCGAGGAGCACGCCGAATGAGGATCGTCGTCGACCGTGACCGCTGCGAGGGTCTCGGCATGTGCGAGGCCATGGCCCACGAGTACTTCGAGGTCGGCGAGGACGGCTACGTCACGGTCCTCGACGACACCCCGCCCGAGGCCAAGCGCGCCGAGATCCAGGCCGCCGTCGACGCCTGCCCCGTCGCTGCGCTGAGCCTGCGCGACTGACCGTGCGGCACCTGGTCGTCGTCGGCGCCTCGCTCGCCGGGCTGCGCGCGGTCGAGGCGGCGCGGCGGCACGGGCACCCGGGGCCGATCACGCTCGTCGGCGCCGAGCCGCACCTGCCCTACGACCGGCCGCCGCTGTCGAAGGCGTTCCTGGACGCGACCGGGCCGGCGTCCGTCGTCCCGCTGCAGCCCGAGGCGCACCTGCGCGACGAGCTCGGCGTCGAGCTGCTGCTCGGCACGCCCGCCACGGCACTCGACACCGACGCCTGCGAGCTGCACCTCGGCGACCGCACGGTCAGCTATGACGAGCTGATCATCGCCACGGGCGCGTCCCCGCACCCCTTCCCCGGCCTCGAGACGACCGCTTGTCTCCCGCGCCAGTCATCTGGGACGCCGGGAGACGGCTGGGCCGGGGGACGAGCGGTGTCAGGTGTGCATTCACTTCGCACCTTCGACGATGCGCTGGCGATCCGTGCGGCGCTGGACGCCGGTGCGCGCACGGTGGTCGTGGGTGCCGGCTTCATCGGTTCGGAGGTCGCATCCGCCGCCCGCAAGCGCGGGCTGCCGGTCACCGTCGTCGAGGCGGCACCGGTGCCGCTGCAGCGCAGCGTCGGGCCCGAACTCGGTGCCGTCTGCGCCGACCTGCACCGGGCCAACGGCACCGACCTGCGGCTCGACGTCGGCGTCGCCCGTCTCGAGTCGGCCGGCGGCCGGGTCACGGGCGTCCGGCTCGCCGACGGCACCCTGCTGCCCGCCGACCTCGTCGTCCTCGGGATCGGCGTCGCCCCGAACACCGCGTGGCTGCAGGGCAGCGGCGTCGCGCTGCACGAGCATGACGGCGGCGTGCTCGCCGACGCCACCCTCGCCACTGGTGCGCCCCACGTGTGGGCCGCCGGCGACGTCGTGCACGCGCCGAACCCGCTGTTCGACGACGACCTGCTGCGCCTCGAGCACTGGACGAACGCGGCCGAGCAGGGCGCGGCCGCAGCCCGCCATGCGGTCGACCCCGCGGCCGCCGCGCCGCTGGCGTCCGTCCCGTACTTCTGGAGCGACTGGTACGGCCACCGGCTGCAGTTCGTCGGCATGCCCCGCGCGGACGAGACCTGGGTGGCGAACCCGGGTGACGTCGACGCCACCGCACACGGCTTCCTGGCCCTCTACCGGCGTGGTGACCGGGTGGTCGGTGCGCTGTCGATCGACCGCCCGCGCGAGATCATGAAGTACCGCGCCCGTATTGCCCAGCGCGGCCGCTGGGACGACACCGTGGCCTTCGCCCATGAGTCGGGCGCCGGCGACGTGTCGGTCGCGTCGGGCCGGAGCGGCTGACGGGCCACCTAGCATGGTGATCGTGACGGCCGGGCTCCCGACCGCGGCGGGCGGCCGCGACAGCACCGGCGGCGAGCCGGGTCTGCGTGAGCGGATCATCGCCGCCGCCCTCGACCTCACCACCGAGGCGGGCTGGTCAGGTGTGACGATGGGCCGTCTCGCCGATCGCGTCGGCGTGAGCCGCCAGACGGTCTACAACGAGGTCGGGGCGAAGCCGGCGCTGGCCGAGTCGATGGTGCTCCACGAGCTGCAGCGCTTCCTCGCGGTCGTCGACACCTCGTTCGACGCCCACCCGGGTGACCTGCTCACGGCGCTGCGCGCGGCGATCCGCGAGATCCTCGAGATGGCCGAGGACAACCCGCTGCTGCACGCCGTCGCGTCCGCGACCCACGGCACGGACACCGAACTGCTGCCCCTGCTGACGACCCATTCCGAGACGCTGCTCGAGATGGCGCAGCAGGCCATCCTCGGCCGACTCGCGAACTACTCGCTGGACCTGACCGAGCAGGAACGATCGGTGATCGTCGACGTCATCGTGCGCACCGTGCTCAGCCACGTGATGCGGCCGTCCGGTGACCCGGCGGCGACCGCCGACGGCCTGGCCTGGGTCGTCGCGCCCTTCCTGCGCTGACGACCACAGACCAGGCCGTATCCCGCCTCAGCAGGTGAAGTGGCCCGGCGTGCCCGGGTAGTCCTGACCCGCGTTCCCCTTCGCGTCACCCGGGTAGATGATCGACGCCTCGTAGCCGCCGGAGCTGGTGACGGTGGCCGGGTCGACCGCGCCGTCGGCCTGCGCCAGTTGCTGGACGAACGACCGCAGGCCCGGGCTGAGCGCCCGGTTGATCTGCCAGCCGCCGTACGGGGCCGTGCACACGTACTCGAGGTTGTACGCGCCGTTGTCGTCGATCATGCGGTCACCGAGCCCGGTCGGCTGCGACTGCATGACGTCGCGGTTGAAGCCGCCGTACATGATGTCGCCGAACAGGCTGGTGTTCTTGCCGGTGCCGCCGTTGTCGTCGCCGCCGGGGTCGGTGTCGTAGCTGCCCGACACCAGCGGGAAGCGCGATGCGTAGCTCTGCATCCCGTACCCCGTCGACGAACACCCCTCGGCCGCGAGCAGCGCCGCCGGCGCCACCGTCAGCGTCGGGAACAGCATCGCCTGGCAGGCGCGCGACTCGTTGACCTTCAGCGCGATGCCACTGTCGGACCGACGCAGGTCGAGGTCGTCGTTGCCGGTGCCGCCCCAGGCGTGGTCGTTGCCCGGGCCGCCCTGCAGCGAGTCGTTGCCGTCGCCGCCGAACAGCACGTCGTCGCCACCCGTCGAGGCCGGCGCACCCGCGACGTGCGGGCCGTCGTCACCCTCCAGGAAGTCGTCGCCCGGGCTGCCGTGCAGGGCGTCGTTGCCCTGCCCGCCGAACTCGACGTCGTGCTGGCTGTTCTGGCCCGCTGCCGTCGCGACGTTCCAGTTCGGCACCGCGGTGAGCACGCCGTTGACGTACTCCTTCGACAGGTCGACCCGGTCGATCGTGTCACCGCTGCTCGGGTAGGTGAACGTGCCGTACGGCGGGCCACCGGTCGTCCCGATCGTCGTCGGGCCGCTGCCCTTGGCGAACGGCACGATCGTGACCAGCCCGCGGGTGCCGACGATGCCGTCGTCGCCGCCGTCGCCACAGAGCGTGTCGCTGCCGTAGCCACCGACGATCACGTCCTGCCCGGCGTTGGCGTCGGGCCCGGTCGCCAGGCACTCGTCGACCCGCGGGCTGCCCGCGAGCGGCGTGTCACCGTGCACGGCGTCCGAACCGTCCTCGCCGTAGAGGACGTCGTTGCCGCTGTCGCCCTCGACGTAGTCGTTGCCGTCGGACGTGGTGTTCGTCGGCGACTGCCCGAGCAGGGTGACGTACCGCGTGCGTGCGACGCCGAGGCCGGTCGTCGAGATGGCGCCGCTCTGGGCCACCCCCGGCGCACTGCCCACCTTCTCGTTGCCGTAGTCGGTGGTGCCCCACGTGCAGGCGTCACTGCCCGCCGGCGTGCCCTTGCCGCCGCTCACCGTCGCCGGGCAACGGTCGATGCGCGCGTTGTTCGCGGCGATGACGTCGTCGTCACCCGCGGCGGTCGAGCCGCCGCAGACGAAGCCGCAGAGCACGTTGCCGTCGCGCTGACCGCCGCCGGCGTCCGTGCCGCTCGGCGTCGCGGCCGCGACGTCGTCGTTCGTCTTCCCGCTCGGGGGCGACGGCAGCGCGATCGGGCTGGTGCCGCCGACGATGTCGTCAGCACCCTGACCGCCCTGGACGAGGTTCCGCCCGGGGCCGCCCTCGAGGTAGTCGTCGTCGAAGCCACCACTGATCGTGTCGTTGCCCAGGGCGCCGAAGATCTTGTCGTCGCCCAGGTTGCCCCGCAGGGTGTCGTCGCCGCCGATGGTGAGCAGGTCGAGATCGGCCTGCGTGCGGATGAACGCGTGGTCGTTCCCGTTCACCGCCCAGACCCCGTTGCTCACCGTGCGGGTGATGACGCCGTTGCCGCCGAGGATCACGTCGGCACCGCCACCGCCGTCGATGGTGTTGCCGAGCGTGCCCGTGCCGGGGATGGTCAGCAGCGGGTTGCCCGGCACCGTCAGCGGCGCGCCGCCCGCGGTGCCGTCGCTGACGAGCGACGTCGTGACACCGGTGGGCAGGTAGGTCGGCGCGGTGCCGCCGATCAGGTCGTCGTCGCCGGCGCCGCCCGCGATGGTGTCCGACCCGGCGCCGCCCTCGACGTCGTCGTTGCCGACGAACACGCCCGTGGTGTCGTCCACCCCGTTGGTGCCGTCCGGCCCGCCGAAGATCCGGTCGTTGCCGGTCTCGCCGAGCAGCACGTCGTCACCGCTCCCGCCGTAGATGGTGTCCGAGCCGCCGCGCGAGTCGACCGTGCACGACCCGCCGCCCGGGCAGTCGGTGACGTCGAGCTGCCGGACGACCGGCCGCACCAGGTTGCCGTTCGGGTGTCCCGCGTCGACCGAGCCCAGGTCGGCCGCGCTGAACTGCCACGCGGTCGGCGCGGACGACGGCCCGGTCGGGCAGCCGTTCGCGAGCGTCGGGGCGCCGCCGGTGCCGCGGCTGATGCAGCCGTTGTCACCGAGCACGACGTCGCCGGTGTCCGGTGTCGCCGGGAGGCCGCCGGTGCGGCCGTCGGCGTAGATCGTGTCGCCGGCATCGGGCACCTGGGCCACGGTGAGCGCGTCCGCGCCACTGGTCGGCAGCGTCAGCGGTGAGGTGCCGCCGACGATGTCGTTGCCGCCCGGGCCACCGAAGATCGTGTCGGTGCCCTGGTTGCCCTCGACGTAGTTCTCGCCGTCGCCTGTGCGGATCGTGTCGTCGCCCTTGCCACCGAAGATCTGGTCGGCGCCGTCGCCGCCCGTGATCGTGTCGTCGCCGCCCACGGTCAGCAGCGCGAGCTGCTGCACCGCCCGGACGGCCCCGCCGGTGTTCGGGTCGGTC
>NZ_JBQCEE010000271.1:0-2516 GCF_051960575.1 Jatrophihabitans sp. | reverse complement strand
CTCCCGTAGGAGTCTGGGCCGTGTCTCAGTCCCAGTGTGGCCGGTCGCCCTCTCAGGCCGGCTACCCGTCGTCGCCTTGGTAGGCCGTTACCCCACCAACAAGCTGATAGGCCGCGGGCCCATCCCTGACCGATAAATCTTTCCACCTCCGGACGATGCCGTCAGAGGTCATATCCGGTATTAGCCCCGGTTTCCCGGAGTTATCCCAGAGTCAGGGGCAGGTTGCCCACGTGTTACTCACCCGTTCGCCGCTAGGGCATCCTCCCGAAGGAAGAGCCTCGCTCGACTTGCATGTGTTAAGCACGCCGCCAGCGTTCGTCCTGAGCCAGGATCAAACTCTCCGTGAAGGTTTTATATGATGCCGGCCCTGGCGAGGACCGGTTCATCGACACAGAAAGCGTCCGTCCGAAGACGGACAATCACTGGTTCATACGAGCTGACAAAATTGTTTGCTCGATGTACCAAAGGAATCGCTCACGCAACCGAAGCTGCGTGGACGAGGTATTTCATGGCACTGACTTTCGGCACGCTGTTGAGTTCTCAAGGAGCGGACGCGCACCGTTGCAGCCGTTTCCGACTGGTCTGGGGCAACCCGAGTCACGCTACCCGGTCAGAAGTATCGAGTCAAACCTCGAACCCGCCCGGGTCTTCCCACTTGGTCTCCGCGGTCCGCATGAAGCGGATTGCCTCGCGCTTGGGGGAAGTCCGCCCGACCTGCCCGGCCCGGCCTCTCGGCCCGTTCCGTTCAGTCCGCCGTGCGAACAAGAAGAACATTAGCCAGCGTCCAGCGGAGAGTCAAATCCCGGTCCGGAAACGCTGCAGGCCCCGGATTCCGGGGCCTCCGTGCGCGAGCGGGGCTGGACGCACGGGGTTGAGCTCCGGCGGCTGCCAGGTTTCAGTTGTGTGAACTGGGGCACTCGGGGCATGTCAGCCCGTCAGGCGGACGGCCTTCCGCTTGCCGGACGCGAGCACCTGGCCCGTCAGTTCGGCCCGGGGCACGTCGTACCGGCGGGCGATCAGCGGTACTCCCCCGACGCGGACGGCACCGGCATCGATGTCGCGGCGGGCGGCCGACGAGCTCGCCGCAAGGCCCGCAGCCACCAGCAGGGCCGGCACGTGCACCGGATCGCCCTCCGCCATCCGGTGCTCGGGCACGTCGGTGGGCACCTCGTTGCGCTTGAACACGGCGTCGAAGCGTTCCTCGGCCGCGGTGGCCGCGTCCGGCCCGTGGTAGAGCGCGACGATCTCGCGCGCCACCCGGCGCTTGGCGCGGTTCGCCCCGCCTCCCCCGGCGGAGACCTCAGCCTCGATCGCGTCGACCTCGCGCGGGTGCAGGGCGGTGCACAGTCGGGCGTACAGGCCGACCACCGAGTCCGGGATGCTCATCAGCTTCCCGAACTGTTCGGGCGCCGGCTCGTCGATGGCGACGTAGTTGCCCAGGCTCTTGCCCATCTTCTCGACGCCGTCGGTGCCCACCAGCAGCGGCACGGTGAGCACGGCCTGCGGCGCCTGTCCCCGGGCGCGCTGCAACTCGCGTCCGACCAGGTTGTTGAAGGTCTGGTCGGTGCCGCCGAGTTCGATGTCGGCCCGGATCGCCACCGAGTCGATGCCCTGCAGCAGCGGGTAGAAGAACTCGCTCAGCGTGATCGGCTGCTTCGCCGAGAAGCGCCGCGAGAAGTCGTCGCGCTCGAGCAACTGGGCGATCGTCACGAGCCGCGTGTACCCGAGCATCTCGGCGAGGTTCATCGTCCCGAGCCAGTCGGCGTTGTTCACGACCTCGGTGCGATCCCGGTCGAGGATGCGCATGAGCTGGTCGAAGTAGCCCTTGGCGTTCTCGACGACCTGCTCGGCGCTCTGGGCGGCGCGGGTGCTGGTGCGTCCGGACGGGTCGCCCACCTGGCCGGTGAACCCGCCGACGACGAGGACCGCGGTGTGACCGAAGTCCTGGAACTGCCGCAGCTTGCGCAGCACCACCGCGTGGCCGAGCGTGAGGTCGGCGCCGGACGGGTCGATGCCGAGCTTCACGCGCAGCGGCCGCTGCTCACGGTCGGCGGCGAGCAGGCGTTCGGCGAGGCCGTCGGCGGGCAGGATCTGCGCCGCCCCGGACGCGAGCACCTCGTGCGCCTCGCGCAGGTGGTCGGGCAGGTCGGCGGCGGTCGTGTCGGCAGCGGTCACGGGATCCCATTCTCCCGGTGCCCCGCCGACCGTTTCCGCCCGCCCGGCTTGAACCTCGACACGGTCGGGTCGCCGTCGAGCCAGAACCGCCACGGCCGCTCGGCGGCCCGGACGATGCCGACCCGGGGTCCGGCAGCGACGACGCCGGTGCGTCGGGTCGGCATCCGCTCGAGGCGCACCGCCGATGTGTCCGTGCAGAGGTCGGCCCCGTTCGTGCCGGCGTCGAGGCCGAGGCACTGGGCCAGCCGGGCCGGGCCGCGCGCGAGGTCGCGCTCGCTGCGCGGCGCGGCCCGCCGGGCGGGGGGGAAGGCGTCGTCCCGCCCGTCCGCGGGGGCGCGGCG
>NZ_JBQCEE010000270.1:0-21061 GCF_051960575.1 Jatrophihabitans sp. | reverse complement strand
GCGCGACCGACGTCTCCGGCTCGTAGTTGAGCGCGGCGTCGTTGAGCTTGAGCTTGTCGAGCGCGTCGCGCAGCGCCGGGTAGTCGGAGCCGTCGATCGGATAGAGGCCCGAGTAGACCATCGGCTTCGGGTCGCGGTAGCCGCCGAGGCTCTCCTGCGCCGGCTTCGCGGCGTCGGTGACGGTGTCGCCGACGCGGCTCTGGCGGACGTCCTTCACGCCGGTGATGAGGTAGCCGACCTCACCGACGCCGAGCCCGGCGGTCGGCTTCGGCTCGGGCGAGATCACGCCGATCTCGAGCAGTTCGTGGGTCGCGCCGGTCGACATCATCTTGATGCGCTCGCGCGGGGTGAAGTGCCCGTCGATGACGCGGATGTAGGTGATGACGCCGCGGTAGATGTCGTACACCGAGTCGAAGATCATCGCGCGCGGGGCGGCGTCGGCCGCACCGACCGGCGGCGGCACGTCGCGGCAGATCACGTCGAGCAGGTCCTCGACGCCCTGGCCGGTCTTCGCGCTCACCCGCAGCACGTCGTCGGGGTCGCAGCCGATGATGTGCGCGATCTCGGCGGCGTAGACGTCGGGCTGCGCGGCCGGCAGGTCGATCTTGTTGAGCACCGGGATGATCTGCAGGTCGTTCTCGAGCGCGAGGTAGAGATTCGCGAGCGTCTGCGCCTCGATGCCCTGCGCCGCGTCGACGAGCAGCACCGCGCCCTCGCACGCCGCGAGCGACCGCGAGACCTCGTAGGTGAAGTCGACGTGGCCGGGGGTGTCGATCATGTGCAGCACGTGCTCGACACCGGTCTCGCGGCTCGTCCACGGCATGCGGACGTTCTGCGCCTTGATCGTGATGCCGCGCTCGCGCTCGATGTCCATGCGGTCGAGGTACTGGGCGCGCATCGACCGGGCGTCGACGACGCCGGTCAGCTGCAGCATGCGGTCGGCCAGCGTCGACTTGCCGTGGTCGATGTGGGCGATGATGCAGAAGTTGCGGATACGCCCCGGATCGGTCCGGCCGACCGTCATCGGGTCCACCAACGCGCTCACTCCTGGTTCTGCCGCCTGCTGACTCCCCATCGTCTCACGGCGCGCGCGGCCCATCGCCCGACGGCAGGTGCGCGCGGTACGGCAGGATGGCCGCCATGACCGACCCTCGTGCAGCCGTCATCGCCCGCATCCCGGCCGTCGACCTGCGTCCCGGCGACCTGGTCGACACCTCGACCAAGGACAACGACTACCAGGAGGTGCTCGCGGTCTACCGCACGCCGTCGGACGTGCCGTCGGGTGACGCGGTCGAGGACGCGGACGCACTGCGCAACCTGCTGCAGGCCGCCGACGGCAACTACGTCGTCGTCCAGCTCACCGATCTCGCGCCAGTCGACTACGGCGTCATCTTCGAGGACGGTGTGGCCATGGCGGCCGGCGAGGACGAGGAGCAGCCGGTCGCCGAGGTGCTGAGCGACGGCTCGGGCCGCCGCACCTACGTCTACACGAAATACGAGCTGGTCACCGTCCGCGAGCGCTGACCGGCCCGACGCAGGACCGGCGCCCCGTATTTGGGACGACGCACCGCGCGCTGGTAACCTGGCAGGGTTGCCCGGGCGGTGGTTGTCGCTCCGGGCGGTCCCATCCGACGAACATCGAGGCTTTCTTCGTGGCGAACATCAAGTCCCAGATCAAGCGCATCCGTACCAACGAGATCGCTCGACTGCGCAACAAGGACGTGAAGTCGTCCCTCAAGACCGCCGTCCGTCGCTTCCGCGAGGCCGCCGACGCCGGTGACCGCGAGGCCGCGCTCGCCGCCTTCGCCACCGCGTCCAAGAAGCTGGACAAGGCCGTCACCAAGGGCGTCATCCACAAGAACCAGGCCGCCAACAAGAAGTCGGCCATGGCGACCCGGGCCAACGCGCTCTGAGTCGTCCCTGACGTCGTCCTCGAGGCGTGCCGCACGCGCGGCACGCCTCGTGGCATGTCCGGGGTCAGCCCTCAGCGGGCGCCGCGCGCGGCGATCACCCGCCCGATCGCCCGCTCGATCGCGTAGGACGGGTCGACCGCGGCGCCCTTCACATCGGCGTTGAGATCGGCGACGACGCCGAGGGCCCGGCGCAGCCCCGGCTCGTTCCAGCCACGAGCCTGCCCCTGCGCCCGCTTCACCTTCCACGGCGGCATGCCGAGCCGCTTGGCGAGGTCGTACTCACTCCCCCGCCCGGCGGCGGACACCCGCGCCACCGAGCGCACGCCGTCGGCGAGCGCGTCGGCGATGACGACGTGCGGCACGCCGACGGCCAGCGCGTTGCGCAGCGCCTCGAGCGCCGCGTCGCGCCGGCCGGCCACCGCATGGTCGGAGACCGCGAACCCGCTCACCTCGGCCTTGCCGCGGTGGAACGCGCGGACGAGGTCGAGCGTGACGGCGCCGCTGCCGTCGCTGACGAGTTGGTTCGCCGTCGCCGCGAGTTCGCGCAGGTCGCTGCCGACCGCCTCGAGCAGCGCGGTGACCGCGTCGGCCGCGATGCGGCCGCCGGCCCGCCTCACCTCGTCGCGCACGAACTCGGCCCGGTCGTCGGCGCGCGTCAGCTTCGCGCACCCGATCTCGAGCGCCTTGGCCTTCCGCGCCGCGTCCAGCACCGCCTTGCCCTTCGCACCACCCGCGTGCTGCAGCAGGATCACCGTGTCCGGCGTCGGGCTCTGCAGGTGCGCCTGGACGGCCGGCAGGGCCGCAACCTTCACGTCCTGCGCCGCCCGGAGCAAGATCAGCTTCGCGTCGCCGAACAACGACGGGCTCAACAGTTCGGCGAGCTGTGCCACGTCGACCGCCGAGCCCTGCAGTTCGGACTCGACGACCGACGGGTCGGCGGCCCGCGCGGCCGACGAGATCGCGCTGATCGCCCGCTCGACGAACAGCTCCTCGTCGCCGACGAGCAGGACGGCGGCCGGCAGCGGGGTCGGCAGATCGGCAGCGGTGATGGCACGCGACGGCACGACGACGATCCTCGCACCCGCCGCCGACAACGAGTCGCGCCCGGGACCGGTTCGAGCCTCAGATCGGGACAAACGCCTCTGCCTCCACCGGGCCGCTCACCCGATGATCCACAGGCGTGCCGCAACGTCCAGTTGTACCGTCGACGGCGGCGCCGGGGACTCGAAGTGGGTGGGTGTTGGCAGGACGGACAACAGCGCGGCTCGGTGTCGTGGTGGCCATGCTCGGCGCGCTGCTCTCGATCGCGCAGGCCGTGCCGGCGGCGAGTGCGGACACCACGCCACCGCAGGGGACGCCGGCGACGGTGTCCGCTGACGCCCTGCCGACGGTGCAGGTCAACGGGATCGTCTGGGCCACCGCCATCCGCGGCAACATCGTGTACGCCACCGGCCGGTTCAGCCAGGCCAGGCCGGCCGGTGTGCCGGTCGGCGGGCGCGGTTCCGTGCGCCGCGGCAACCTGCTCGCCTTCGACATCACGACCGGTCGACTCCTGACCTCGTTCGTCCACTACCTGGGCGGCGGCCCCACGCCGGAGGGCCGGTCGATCGCGGTCTCGCCGGACGGCACCCGGTTGTACGTCGGTGGCCACTTCCAGCGGGTGGACGGCCGGCCGCACACCAACTTCGCCGTGATCGACCTCCGCAGGAACAGGGTGCTGCCGGGCGACCAGGGGCCGAACGCCACCGTCCTCGCGATCGCCGCGACCAACCGGATGGCCTATGTGGGCGGCGACTTCAGCCGCGCGGGTGGCCGGGTGCGGCACCTGCTGGCGGCGTACTCCACCGCCGGATCGGTCATGACCCGGTGGGTCGCCAATGTCAGCGGCGCTCGTGGCAGCCATGTCGCCGCCCTGGTCGCGGTGCCGCGCGTCGGGCGGCTCATCGTCGGCGGGTCGTTCAACGCCGTCCAGGGCCGCCGCTACTTCTCGCTCGCGGCGCTGAATCTCACGACCGGCGCCCCGGTCACCCCGTGGGCGAGCCAGCGCCTCGCCTTCCCCATCCGGATGCAGCCCCCGCCGGGCACGTCCGGGTTCTCGCTGGGCATTACGAGCCTGCAGACGGACAACACGAAGGTCTACCTGTCGGCGTTCACCAGCGTGGGCGGCCGTCGACCGGGCACCTTCGAGGGCACGGCCGCGATCAGCCCGGTCGACGGACACCTCATCTTCGCCAACGACTGCCACGGCGACACCTACGACGTGTTCCCCGTCGGCAAGGTGATGTACAGCGTCGGGCATCCGCACGACTGTTCGGCGATCGGCGGCTACCCGCAACTGCCGCTGCACTGGCAGCGCGCGCTCGCCGAGACCACGAGCCCCTCGGGTACCGACACGGCGTCCTCGACCCCGCAGGGCTATCCGACCTTCGCCGGCCGGCCGAAGAGCGAGCTGCTGAACTGGTTCCCCTCGCTGGCGATCGCCAACGTGAGCGGCTCGCACGAGGCGGCCTGGACGGTCGTGGCCACGAGCCGCTACGTCGTGCTCGGTGGCGAGTTCCCGTCGGTCAACGGCAGGCCGCAGCAGGGTCTGGTCCGCTTCGCCGTCAAGGCGGCGGCGCCGAACAAGGTGGGGCCGTCCAGGTATCCGGACGCCGGTTACGGCGTGACCGCGACCCCGGCCGACGCCGGCGGCCACTCGACGGTCCACGTCTACACCGTCGGCGACCCGGACAACCGGCGGCTGACGTACAGCGTGACCCGGCCCGGCGGCGGTTCGCCGGTGATCCGCACGATCCCCTCGTCGTTCTGGCGCGCCGACGGCTTCACCTTCACCGACACGGGACTGACACCGGGCACCTCGGCCGACTACGTCGTGACGGTGACCGACCCCTTCGGCAACAGCCGCGTCCTCGACGGGGTGACCGCGTGGGACGACACCGACCCGCGCATCACCTACTCCGGCGGCTGGACGACCGCGACCGGCCTGCCCGACACGACGCCCGACTTCGCCCGCACGCTGCACTACGCCACCGCCGCCGGCGCCTCGTACCAGTTCGGCTTCGACGGCACCGCCTTCACGCTCGTCGGCGAGACCTCACCTGCCCAGGGTCAGATCCAGGTGGTGATCGACGGCGGCGCACCGATCACGGTCGACACGTCCGGGACGATCCGGCAGTTCGCCCAGCGGATCTACCAGAGCCCGGCCCTGGCGGCCGGCCCGCACACGGTCGTCGTCACGAAGGCGACCGGCGCGAGCATCTCCGTCGACGCCGTGCGGGTGACCACCTCGGGCTGAGCCGCCCCGCACGCGGCTCGGGGGGGTCGATCAGGGCAGCGGTTGCCTGGTCGGCCGCGCGCCGCCGCGGTAGATGACCGCATGGAATGGCGTGTCCGGGTCGGTGAAGTCGGAGCCGACGTACACGCACACGCCGGACCGACACGCGACGTCGTCGAAGGCCGCAGGGCTCCGGCGCACCACGAAGTGGCCGTTGGCACGATCCCGCCAGGCCGACAGCCCGGTCGTCTCGCCGCCGCGGTCGACGATGGCGCCGACCGACGCGCAGCGCGCGAAGGTGAAGCACGAGACGGCGCCCAGCCCACCCTCACCCTCGATGTCGGCGACCGGCCGCAGGGACGGTCGGACGTCGTACCAGGCGCCGCCGGCCTTGCGATTCTCGACGAGCGGCGCACCGAGGCTCTCGTCGTAGCCGACGGCGACGCACGAGCCGGCCGAGGGGCAGGCCACGTCGGCCAGCGACGCGCCTGGATCGCCGGACGCGTGACCGGACAGCGGGAGGTGCCCGAGCCACGTCCAGCGGCGGCCGTCCCAGTGCTCGGCCAGCGGACGCGGGTCGGAGCGTTCCGACCCCACGGCCGTGCAATCGGTCGCGGTACGGCAGTCGACGCCCTCGAGCGCGGTGTTCGGGAACGGTCGGGCAGCCGTCGGGCGGAGCCGGAGCATCCCCCCGGCGTACTGCCAGGCGACCGCCTGGTCGTAGTACCCGCTCGACCGGTGCGCGAGCCGCGACCCGACGGCCACGCAGGCGGCGTGCGCGGCGCAGCTGACCGCGACGCCGGTGGTGCTGCCCGGGCGGGCGATCCCGACCGCGTGCCACGCGTGGCCGTCCCAGCGCTCCGCGAGCAGGAAGGCGTGGTCGCTGCCCCGCTCGGCGAAGCCGGCGGCGAGGCAGAAGCTCGCCGACGTGCACGACACCGACGTCAGGTCGACGCCGTCCGCGCCGGCCGGTACCGCGACGGCGGGCGCCAGGTGCCAGGACGATCCGTCCCATCGGTACCCCAGCGCCTGTGCGGGCGCCGTCGACGAGGACGCGTGACTGCCGACCGTCATGCAGAACGAGGCCGTCGGGCAGGACACGGACACCAGCCGGCTCACCGCGTCCGGCGCGGCCGCGGACGCGGTCGGTGCGCCGCGGAGCACCGCGGCGGCGAGTGCGGGACCCCAGACGAACGACCACATCCTGGCTCGACGCATGCGCATGCCTTCCCCCTGCGGCGCGGGCGGCGACCTCGCCCGGGCGTTCGCGATCCTCGTCCGTCTTGTCCGGTTCCTGGTCATCAGATCAGCGGCGGCACGAGCGGTCAACCGCGTCCGGACGGGGGACGACCCGTGCGCGGCATCCTCCGCTTGGCCGGCGGCCGTCGCGACGCCGGCGGTCGACCGCGCACCGCGTCCTGCGGGCACTCCCCGCGGCGAGGCGACGCCGCGGGCCATGCTGCCGCGGACGACGAGCGCAGGGTGCCCTTGGCGGGCGACCACCGCGACATCGCCGTCGTGATCGGTCCGGGCGACCGCGACCCCCGCCGCGGCGAGTGCTTGCAGCGCAACCGGCGACGGATGGCCGTAGTCGTTGTGCAGGCCGACGCTGATCACGCCCACGAGCGGATGCACCGCCGCGAGGTAGGCCGGGTCGAACCAGGCGCTGCCGTGGTGCCAGACCTTGAGCACGTCGGCCCGCAGGTCGACGCCGGCCGCCAGCATCGCCCGCTGGGCCTCGATCTCGGCGTCGGCCGAGAGCAGGATGCGCAGGCCGTCGACGGTCGCGCGCAGCACCAGCGAGCTGTTGTTCGGATCGGACCGGGTGCCGTGGAACGGTGCCGCCGGGCCGAGGACGTCGAGGTGCACCGCGCCGATGTCCAGCGCTGCACCGTCGTGGGCGACCGACGACGCGATCCCCCGCGCGGCGATCGTGCGGTCGACGAGATCGACGCCGGACGCGGGATCGGCGAGCGGACTGACCAGCACGCGCCCGACCGACCGCCCCCGCAGCACGCCGGTCAGCCCGCCGACATGGTCGAGGTGGAAGTGCGTCAGCACCAGCAACGGCACACGGTCGACGCCGAGATCGGCGAGACAGCGGTCGACGGGCACCGGGTCGGGCCCGGCGTCGACCACGACGGCCGCGTCAGCCGCCGCACGCAGCACCAGGGCGTCGCCCTGCCCGACGTCGCACGCCACCATCACCCAGCCCGGCACGGGCCAGCCGGACGCGACCGTGCGCAGCGGGATCTGCACGAGCACGGCCACCGTCAGCGCGGCGACCACCACCGGCCTGGTGCGCCGCGCCACCGTCAGCGCGACCACCGCGGCGAGCACCACGAACAGCGCGACCGCGCCCAGCGGTCCGCCCGGCCACGGCACCACAGCACCTGGCAGCCCGCCGAAGCAGTCGGCGACCAGCACCAGCCACCGGCACGGCCAGCCCGCCAGCCAGGCGAAGGCAGCGCCCAGCGGGGCGACGAGCGTTCCGGTCGCCGCGGCGAGGAAGCCGAGCACCGTCGCCGCCGCCACGACCGGTTCGGCGAGCACATTGGCCGGGACGGCCACCACGCTCACCTGACCTGACACCGTCGCGATCACCGGTGCCGTCACCACGTGCGCCGCCGCCGCGACCGCGACGGCCTCGGCGACGCCCGGCGGCACCCGCCGTCGACGCAGCGCCGCGACCCACGGCGGACCGAGCACGAGCAGCGCGACCGTCGCGAGCACCGACAACACGAAGCCGGTGTCCGCGGCGAGTGTCGGATCGGCGACCAGCAGCACCAGCACGGCCGCCGCGAGCCCGGGCATCGCCGCCCGCGGCCGGCCCGTCGCCAGCGCCACCAACCCGATCGCCGCCATCACCGCAGCGCGCAGCACGCTCGGCGACGGCCGCGCGACGACGACGAAGACGACCAGCACCGCGCCGGCGACCACCGCGACCAGCCACGGTCGCCACCGCGCCCGCCGAAGCACGAGCACCACCAACCCGATCACGATGGAGCAGTTGGTGCCGCTCACCGCCACCAGATGGGTGAGACCGGCCGTACGGAAGTGCTGCGCCAGCACCGGGTCGAGGTCGGTGGTGTCGCCGTCGACGAGCCCGGGCAGCAGGCCGCGCTCCTCGTCCGGCAGCACCGACGCCGCCGACCGGAGCGCGGTACGCACGCCCGTCGCGACCCGCTCGAACCACGGCGGGCGCCCGAGCAGCGTCGGTGGGGCGCGCGCGAAGAGCACCACCTGCAGCACCCCACCGTCGCGCGCCGGCTGCAGCCTGCCCTCGGTGCTGATGCGCTGGCCGGGTGCGAGCAGCGACCACCCGGCCGCCGGCGCCAGCACGAGCACGCCGCCGTCGGCGTCGACGGTGCGGCCGCCGATGGAGATGCGGTCGGCCGCGGTGGGCACGGCGACCCGCGCAGTGCCGCCCGGACCTGTCGCCGCCAACGGCTTCGGGTCGCCCGTGAGGTGCAGTTCGAGCAGCACCGACCGATGGGCACGGGCTGCCGCGACCGTCGCGGATGCCCCGGCATGCGCCAGCCGTCCGGCCAGCGGCACCAGCACCAGGGCCGTGCAGAACCCGGCCAGTGCCGCCGTGCGGCACCACCCCCTGCTGCACGGCACCAGCAGCAGGACGAGCCCGGCGACCGCCGCGATCACCCCGGCGAGCAGGACCCGGGCCGCCGAGGCGGACAGGAGGACCGCGGTGACCGGCCACGCCGTCGCCGCGCCGAGCGCCAGGCGCAGGTCGAGGGGCTCGGGCGCCGTCGTGGCGTCGCCCGAAGGCACCGGCCCGCCCGCCGCTGCCCCGATCACAGCGTCACCAGGGCCTTGAGCTGCGCGAACTTCACGTCGCCGATGCCGGTCACGTCGTCGAGCTGGTCGATCGCGGTGAAGCCGCCGTGCTCGGCGCGCCAGTCGAGGATGTGCTGGGCCAGCACCGGTCCGACGCCGGGATGGGTCTGCTGTTGGTCGAGTGTCGCCGCGTTGTGGTTGACGGGCGCACCAGGGCCGCTCGGGCCGGACGCGGCGCCGCTGCCCGGTGCTGGTGCCGGTGCGGATCCGGCGACGACGGGGCCGCCCACGACGATCTGCTGGCCGTCGGTCAGGCGCGCTGCGAGGTTGAGCGACGTCGTCGACGTATGCGGCCGCGCGCCGCCGGCGGCGGCAAGTGCGTCCGCGACGCGAGCACCGGCCGGCAACCGGTACAGCCCGGGACGCCGCACGCGCCCCTCGACGTCGACCACCACCGGGACGGTGGCCCCGCCGGCCCATGACCCGCTCGCCGCACCCGGCGTCGCCGTCGGGGACGCCACCGCCGCGGCCGACCCGCGCACCCGCCCCGTGCCGCTCGCCATCGCGGGCACCGCCTGCGGCTGCGACGAGAACACCCACCATCCGGTGATGACGGCGGCGAGCAGTGCGGCCAGCCCGACGGCCACGACCGGCCGCCGTGCCGGGTGGGCGTGCACGGGCCTGGCCCCCACCAGCCGGTCGAGCCATGCCGGCCGGGTCGGAGCCGGACCCGGCGGAAGCGCGGGGGGTCGCGTCCCGTCGCCCGGCACGGTGCCCGCGGACGAGGGAGCGGGCGAGGGCGAGTCGGTCGCCGTCGGCGCGAACCGCCACAGCATGGGCTCTGCGGACGACGCCGCCTGCGACGACCTCGACGATGTGACGGACGCGGGGACGCCCGCGTCGAACACCGCCGCCAGCTCGGCGTCGGACAGTGCGAACAGCCCGTCGTCCACCTCGTCGTGCTCTCCACCGACGGGGTCACTCCCCCACGAGCCTGCCGTCAGCACGCCGTCCGGGTCGGCCGCCGTCACGCCCGCCGCGTGCGCGGCGACGATGGCCTGCACGCGGGCCGCCACCAGCGCCTGCTGCCTGCGCTGCCCGGCGACCCACACCGCGACGACGATAGGCAGCCGTGACCCGGCGGCGGCGCGGGACGATCACGCCTGTGGAGACACGCCGCCCTGTGGACGCGGCCCGTGGATTGTCAGACCCCCGTGCTACCCGGCTGCCGCGCCACCACCGTGCCGATGACGCCCGGCCCGAGGTGCGCCGCGATCACCGGGCCGATCTCGGCCACCCGCACCGACCGCGCCGCCGGCAGCGCCGTGCGCAGCTGCGCCGCGACGCCGTTGGCCCGGGTCAGTGCCGCGAGGTGGTGCACCGCCACATCGACCGGTCCGTCACCCGCGGCGTCCACGGTCAGCTGCACGAGCCGGGCGACCGCCTTGGTCGACGTGCGCACCTTCTCGAGCGCCACGATGTGCCCCTCGACCATCTGCAGCAACGGCTTGATGGACAGCGACGTGGCGAGCAGGGTCGAGGCCGAACCGATGCGCCCGCCGCGGCGCAGGTACTCGAGGGTGTCGACGTAGAACATCGTGCGGGTCCGGTCGACCGTCGCCGCCGCGGCCTGCTGCACCTCGGCCGCCGAGCCGCCCGCCTCGGCCGCTGCCACCGCCGCGAGCACCGCGAAACCGAGCCCGGCCGCCGTCGAGCGCGAGTCGACGACGCGGACGACACCGAACGGGAAGTCCTGCGACGCGAGCACGGCGGCCTCCCACGTGCCCGACAGCTGCCGCGAGAGATGGATCGACACGACCCGTTCGGCGCCGGCACTCAACGCCTGTTGATACGCGGCCGCGAACTCGGCGGGCGACGGACGCGAGGTGGTGACCGTCTTCTTCTCACGCAGCACCCGCGCGACGTCTGCCGGCGTGATCCCGTCGACCGGCTGCCCCGAGACCATCACGGTCAGCGGCACGACGTGCACGCCGAGGTCGGAGGCCGGCGACGGCAGGTCGACGGTCGAGTCGGTGACGACCGCGACGCGTGCCATCGCCGCCTCAGACCACGAAGTTGATCAGGCGTCCGGGCACGGTGACCACACGCCGCGTCGGCTTGCCGTCGAGCGCCGCCACCACCCGTTCGTCGGCGCGTGCGAGTGCCTCCATCTGCGTCGTGTCGGCGTCGGCGGGCATCAGCAACTTCGCCCGCAGCTTGCCGTTCACCTGCACCGGGATCTCGACGGTGTCGTCGACCAGCAGCGCCGGGTCGGCCTCGGGCATGGGCGCCCACGCCAGCGACTCGGTGTGCCCGAGCCGCGACCACAGCTCCTCGGCGACGTGCGGGGCGAGCGGCGCCGTCATCAGCACCAGCGCCTCGGCCACCTCGCGCGGCGCACCCCCGTTCGGGTACGCCGCCGTCACCGCGTTGTTCAACTCGGTGATCCGGGCGATGGACGTGTTGAAGCGTAGCGTCTCGTACCCCTCGCGCACGGCGTGGATCGTCTTGTGCAGCAGGCGGTTCAGCTCGTCCGGCACGGCGTCGTCCGAGACGTGCACCTGACCCGTCTCCTCCGACAGCACCACCCTCCACAGGCGTTGCAGCAACCGGAACGGCCCGACGATCGCCTTCGCGTCCCACGGCCGCGACTGCTCGAGCGGCCCGCTGAACATCTCGAACACGCGGAAGGTGTCGGCGCCCCAGTCGGCGATGAACTCGTCGGGCGTGACGACGTTCTTCAGCGACTTGCCGATTTTGCCGAACTCCTGGTTCACCTGCTCGCCGTGGAAGAAGAACGTGCCGTCGCGCTCCTCGACCTGCGCCGCCTCGACGTAGGCGCCGCGGCTGTCGGTGTACGCGGGCAGCTGCAGGTAGCCCTGATTCACCAGCTTGTGGAACGGCTCGGACGACGACAGGTAGCCCAGGTCGAACAGCACCTTGTGCCAGAACCGCGCGTAGAGCAGGTGCAGCACCGCGTGCTCGACACCACCGACGTACAGCCCGACGCCACCGAGCGGACGGTCGGCCGACGGCCCCATCCAGTACTGCTCGACCTCGGCGTCGACCAGCCGCTCGCTGTTGGTCGGGTCGAGGTAGCGCAGCTCGTACCAGCACGAGCCGGCCCAGTTCGGCATCGTGTTCGTCTCGCGCCGGTACTGCTTCGGCCCGTCGCCCAGGTCGAGCGTCACCGTCACCCAGTCGGTCAGCCGACCGAGCGGCGGCTCCGGCGTCGACTCGGAGTCCTCGGGCGGGAACGACTTCGGCGAGAAGTCGTCGGTCTCGGGCAGCTCGACCGGCAGCATCGACTCGGGCAGCGCGATCGGCAGCCCCGTGTCGTCGAAGACGATCGGGAACGGCTCGCCCCAGTAGCGCTGACGCGAGAACAGCCAGTCGCGCAGGCGATACGTCGTCGCGCCGCGTCCGTCGCCGCGGTCCTCCATCCACGCGATGATCGCGGCCTTCGCCTCGGTGACGCCCATGCCGTCGAGGAAGTCCGAGTTGATCGCCGGCCCGTCGCCGGTGAACGCCTTCGACTCGTCCCAGTCGGCCGGCGGTTGCACGGTACGGATGATCGGCAGCTCGAAGACCTGCGCGAAGTCCCAGTCGCGCTCGTCCTGCGCGGGCACCGCCATGATCGCGCCGGTGCCGTAGCCCATCAGCACGTAGTCGGCGATGAACACCGGGATGGACGCCCCGTTCACCGGGTTCGTCGCGAACGAGCCGGTGAACACACCGGTCTTGTCCTTGCCCTCGGCCTGCCGGTCGACGTCCGCCTTCGACGCGGCCTGCGCGCGGTACGCCGCGACCGCCTCCGCCGGCGAGGCCCGCCCGCCTGTCCAGACATCCTTCGTGCCGTCCGGCCAGGCCGGCGCGGTCAGCGCGTCGACCAGCGGGTGCTCGGGCGCCAGCACCATGTAAGTGGCGCCGAACAGCGTGTCCGGACGGGTCGTGAAGACCTCGATGTCACCGGCGTCCGATGCGAACCGCACGTGCGCGCCCGTCGAGCGGCCGATCCAGTTGCGCTGCATCGTGCGCACCTTGTCCGGCCAGTCGATGTGGTCGAGGTCGTCGATCAGCCGGTCGGCGTAGGCGGTGATCCGCATCATCCACTGGGCCAGCGGCTTGCGGAACACCGGGAAGTTGCCGCGCTCGGAGCGTCCGTCGGCGGTGACCTCCTCGTTCGCCAGCACGGTGCCCAGGCCGGGCGCCCAGTTGACCAGCGACTCGGCGCGGTATGCGAGCCGATGGTTGTCGACCACCACGCGCCGCTGGGTCGCGTCCAGCTGCGACCACGGGGCGTCGAACGGGTTCGTGCCCGGGTTCGGCTCGCGCGTGCCGGCGTCCAGCTCGGCGATCAGCTCGTCGATGCGGCGCGCCTTGTTCGCATCCGTGTCGTACCAGGCGTTGAAGATCTGCAGGAAGATCCACTGCGTCCAGCGGTAGAACTCGAGGTCGGTGGTCGCGACCCGGCGCCGCTCGTCGTGGCCGAGCCCCAGCCGGCGCAGCTGCCGCAGGAAGGTGTCGATGTTCGCGTACGTCGTGGTGCGCGGGTGCTGCCCGGTCTGCACCGCGTACTGCTCGGCCGGCAGCCCGAACGCGTCGAAGCCCATCGTGTGCAGCACGTTGTCGCCGCGCATGCGCAGGTAGCGGGCGTAGACGTCGGTGCCGATGTAGCCGAGCGGGTGGCCGACGTGCAGGCCCGCTCCGGAGGGGTACGGGAACATGTCGAGCACGTACGCGGCGGGCCTGCCCTCGACACGGTCGAAGCCGTCGGCGAGCGGGCCGCGCGGGTTCGGCGTGGCGAACGTGCCGTGCTCGGCCCAGTAGGCCTGCCACTTCGTCTCGAGGGCGTCGGCCACGGCCGCGGTGTAGCGGTGCGGCGGGACGTCGGAGGCGGCCCCGGCGGCGCCGGCGGTCTCGGCGGGCGTGCTCATGTGCTGCGTTCCCTCTCGTGGTCAGGACTCCGGACAGACGAAGAGCCCCTGCGTCGATCCGCAGAGGCTCCGCCGCGCCGGTCGTTCAGTCGACCGTGCGCGGCCCGGGAAGGGACAGTCCCGAATCCATGGGGACCACTCTAGTCCTGTGCGGCGGTCCAGGACCGCCTGCAGGTGCGCGCCCCGCGCCCGCCGTCCGTCGCCGCCGGGCGCGGGGGCACCTGGACCGAACTGTATGGCCTGGACGAGGAAGTTGAGCACGCAAGTGTCGTGGCGTTGCTCACTGCTCGTCAGGCGTCGGCGTCGGGTGCGTCCTCGCCGCTCGACGGCCGGGCGATTGCGACCGGTATGACCGTTCCGGGCACCCCGATGTTGTGCGCGCGCAGCCGCCACGACCCCTCGTCGCGCCACAGGTCCGTCCAGTGGCAGTTCGCCAGCGGGCCCAGCGGGTGCTGGGCCTGCGCGATGCCGATCAGCGCGTTGCACAGCGCCATCGCGGTGGCCGAGTGGGTGACGAACACCAGCGTCTCGGCGGCGGGCTGGTCGGCGAAGGCGGCCAGCGCCCGGGCGGCCACCTGGTCGCGGGTCTCGCCGCCGCGGCGGCTGACGTCGCGTCCGGCCCGCCAGTCCTCGAACTCGTCCGGGTGGTCGCGCTCGACCTCGTCGCGTGTCAACCCCTCCCAGTGCCCCAGCGACCGCTCCCGCAGCCGCTCGTCCACCGCGACCGGCAGGCCGATCGCCGACGCGACGATCCGCGCCGTCTCGAGCGCCCGCGCGAGGTCGGAGCTCACGATCCGGTCGGGCTGCAGCGCGGCGACCAGCCCGGCGACCTCGTAGGCCTGCATGCGGCCGACGTCGTCCAGCGGCGGGTCGGCCTGACCCTGGAAGCGGCGCTGCGCGTTCCACTCGGTGCGGCCGTGCCGCAGCAGGACGAGCCTCACGCGGTGTCGCCGGCCGCCGCCCGCTCGGCGTCGTGCGCTGCCTTAGCGGCGTCCTCGAACGGCAGGAACGGGCAGTCCTTCCACAACCGCTCGAGGGCGTAGAACACGCGCTCCTCGGCGTGCTGCACGTGCACCACGATGTCGACGTAATCGAGCAGCACCCACCGTCCGTCGCGCTGGCCCTCACGGCGCACCGGCTTGGCACCCGCAGCCCGCAGCTTCTCCTCGACCGCGTCGACGATCGCCTCGACCTGCCGCTCGTTGTTGCCGGTCGCGATGACGAAGACGTCGGTGATCGCCAACCGCTCGCTGACGTCGATGAGGACGATGTCGGTGGCCAGCTTGTCGGCCGCCGCCTGCGCCGCGATCCGGGCGAGGTCCACTGCGTGTTCGGTCGCTGCCACGTCAGCGACGGTACAGCCCGTGCTTGCTGATGTACTGCACGACGCCGTCGGGCACCAGGTACCAGATGGGGTGCCCGGCCTCGACCCGCGCGCGGCAGTCGCTCGAAGAGATCGCCATCGCGGGCACGTCGATGAGCATCACCGAGTCGCTCGGCAGGTGGTCGACCTTGAGCTCGTAGCCCGGACGCGTCACCCCGATGAAGCGGGCGAGCTCCATCGCCTCCTCCGCGTCCTTCCAGGACAGGATCTGCGCGAGCGCGTCGGCACCGGTGATGAAGGACAGCTCGGCCTCGGGGAACTGCGCGGCGAGGTCGCGGATCGTGTCGATCGTGTACGTCGGGCCGGGCCGGTCGATGTCGACGCGGCTGACCCAGAAGCCGGGGTTGGACGCGGTGGCGATCACCGTCATGAGGTAGCGGTGCTCGGCCGGGCTGACGTCGCGCTCGGCCTTCTGCCACGGCGCGCCGGTGGGCACGAAGACGACCTCGTCCAGCCCGAACTCGGACGCGACCTCCGACGCCGCCACGAGGTGGCCGTGGTGGATGGGGTCGAAGGTGCCGCCCATGATGCCGAGGCGCTTCACTCGGGGATCGGGCGTCATGCGCGGCAAGCTACCAGTGGACGCCCCGCAGGATGTGCGCGAACGCGACGCTCTCGCTCGACGGTTCGGCCTGCTTGCCCTTCCGGTCCCCGAGGGCCGCCCGCGAGTCGGGGAACATCCGATAGCCCTGGTTCAGCACGACGTCGACGCTCTTCGGTGCGAGCTGGTACGCGAGCGCCCCGAGGTTGCCCAGCGTCGTCCCCGCCGTCTTGGGCCGCTGCACGATCGCGCGGCAGATCATGTCGGCCGCCTCGTTCGGCGTCATCGCCGGGAACCGGTCGTACATCTTGGTCGGCGCGATCATCGGGGTGCGCACCAGCGGCATGTAGACGGTGGTGATGTGCACGCCGTCCTCGCGCACCTCCGAGGCGATGCAGCGCGAGAACGCGTCCAGTGCGGCCTTCGAGGCGACGTAGGCCGAGAAGCGCGGCGTGTTGGTCTGCACGCCGATCGAGCTGATGTTGATGATGTGGCCGCCCTTGCGGCCGTCCGGGCCGGCCTGGCGCATCGTCGGCAGCAGCGACAGGATCAGCCGCACGGCGCCGAAGTAGTTGAGCTGCATCGTGCGCTCGTAGTCGTGCATGCGGTCGTAGCTCAGCGCCACCGAGCGGCGGATCGAGCGACCGGCGTTGTTGATGAGAATGTCGACCCGCCCGTGCTCGGCCGTCACCTCCTTGGCCATCCGCTCGATGTCGTGCAGGTCGGTGAGGTCGCAGCGGTGGACGAACGCGGTGCCGCCGAGGTCGGCGATCTCCTGCTTGGTCTGCTCGAGCTTCTCGGCGCCGCGCGCGACCAGGATGACCTTGCCGCCGGCCGACCCGACCCGCAGCGCGGTCGCGCGGCCGATGCCCGACGACGCACCGGTGATCATGACCGTCTTGCCGTTGAGGGCGCGCGCCAGTGCCTTGTCCTTACGGCGGTCGGGGCTGTACGTGCGCTCCCAGTACTCCCAGAGGTTCTGCGCGTAGCTCGCCAGCGGCGGCACCTTGAGCCCCGAGCCCTCCAACGCCCGTTGCGTGCGGGTCGAGTCGAAGTGGGTGGGATAGGTCAGGTAGTGGAAGGTCTCGCGCGGGATGCCGAGCTCGGCGAGCACGAAGTCGGTGGCCTGCCGCGCCCCGGGCAGGTGCGACACGATGGACGTGAGTCGCAGCGGCAGTGCGTCGAGCCCGCGCGCGTCGAGCGCCAACCCGGGCACCGGCGCGTGCGCGGCCTTGGCGATCACCTTCACCAGCCCGCCCACCGTGAGCGGCGCCGGGTCGGTGAGGTGGAACGTCTCGCCGTCCAGGTTCGGCTTGTGCGCGAGGTAGTCGATGGCCTTCGCGACGTAGTCGACCGGGACGACGTTGATCTCGCCGCCCTCGAGGCTGACCCCGCGCGACCACGACGGCAGGATCCGCGTGCGCTGGATGGTGCGGAAGAAGTAGTAGGGCCCGTCGATCTTGTCGATCTCGCCCGTCTGCGAGTGCCCGACGACGATGCCCGGCCGGTACACGCGCCACGGCACCCGGCGCTCGCGGCGTACGAGCTGTTCCGCGTCGTGCTTGGTGCGCAGGTACGGGTCGGTGTCCAGCTCCTGCGCCTCGTCGAGCATGTCCTCGGTCCAGACGCCCTTGTAGAGGCCGGCGACCGCGATCGAGCTGACGTGGTGGAAGTGCCCGGCGCCGATGGCCGCGGCCAGGTCGAGCGCGTTGCGGGTGCCGTCGACGTTGGCCTGCCGCTGCGTCTGCGCGTCGGCGGTGATGTCGTAGACGGCGGCGAGGTGGAAGAAGTGCTCGATGCGCCCGGTGAGCCGTTCGATGTCGGCCTGCGTGACGCCGAGCTGCAGCTTCCCGATGTCGCCGAGCACGGGCACCAGCCGGTCGTCGTCCACGCCGAGGCGCTCCTTGAGCGCGTCGAGCTTGTCGAGCGACTGAGGCCGGGTGAGCGCGTACACCGTCTCGCCGCGCTGCAGCAGCTCGGCGACGAGGAAGCGGCCGATGAACCCGGTGGCGCCGGTGACGAAGGAGGCCATGCCAGCAGTGTCCCCCACGGTCCCGGGAACGGGCGGGTCGAGTCTCTAGGGTGGGCTGGGTGAGCCTGTCCGCCGATCTTCTCGCCGCGATCACCGCCACCGACGCCGATGTCGCGGTCGAACCGCCCGGTCACGGCGACGGCTTCTGGGCCGGCGGACCGTCGATCGCCCACCTGGACGGCGTCTTCTGGCTCGCCTACCGCCTGCGCCGACCGGTGACCGAGGGGCGGGGCTACGCCAACGTCGTCGCGCGCTCCGAGGACGGCGTGCGGTTCGAGCCGGTCGCCACCGTGCCCGTCGGCCTCTTCGGCGCCGCGTCGCTCGAACGCCCGGCGCTCGTGCCGCGGCCGGACGGCGGGTGGCGGCTCTACGTGTCGTGCTCGACGCTCGACTCGAAGCACTGGTGGGTCGAGGCGCTCGACGCCGACGAGCCCGCGGGCCTGCCCTCGGGCCGGCGCTCGATGGTGCTGCCCGGCGACCTGGCGACCACGGCGTGGAAGGACGTCGTGGTGCGGCACACCGACGCCCACGGCTGGCAGATGTGGGCGTGCCGGCACCCGCTCGACGGCGGGGACGCCGAGGCCGACCGCATGACCAGCGTCTACTTCACCAGCGACGACGGCCTCGCCTGGACGGAGGTGGGCACCGCGCTCGCGCCGACCGCCGGCAGCTGGGACGCGCGCGGCACCCGCATCACGACCGTGGTGCAGGACGGCGATGGATGGCTGGCCTGCTACGACGGCCGGGCCACCGCGGCCGAGAACTGGTACGAGCGCACGGGTTTCGCCACCGGCTCGTCGCCGGCGTCGTTCACTGCTGCGGGCGGCCCGACCCCGGCCGGGCGGACGCTGCGGTACCTCAGCGTCGCCGACCTCGGCGACGCGTACCGGGTCTACTGGGAGGCGTCGCGGCCGGACGGCGCCAACGACCTGCGCACCGCGTACGTGCCGCGGTCGGAGTCGCCGAGCCAGTCCTGAAAGTCACGGCCCAGCAGCCGTTCGAGCAGCGCGACGTCGTCGACGAAGTGCTGCACCAGCGCCCGCCGGTCGTCGACGGCGAGCTTCGGGCGGTTCGGGTGGCCGCGGTGCAGTGCCGCGAGCAGCGGACGCGACACCTGCCTCCACACTTGTGGAGGGACGAACGAGCCCGCGTAGGCACCGGCGCGCACCGCCCGGCGCAGCACGGTGTTCACCGCGCCCTCCCCCGCCCAGTTGGAGAGGTTGGACGACGGGATCGTGTGCACCAGCCCCGGCCGCACGCCGAGGAAGTCGGTGACCGCACGCAGCGTCGCCGCCTCGTCGTCGATGAGCTCGCGGTAGCGCACGACGTGCACCTGCTCGCGCGGGAAGCACCGGAACAGGTGCTCGAGCTGCTCGCCGTAGCGGCCGAGCTCGAGGTAGCGCCAGAACGGCGCCCAGCCCTGCGCGACGCGGTCGGGTTCGAGCTCGCACGCCCGGCGGAAGTCGGACACCGGCTCGAGGCCGTCGCTGCGCAGGTGCGTCCAGTTCGAGTAGGCGCGGTCGACCGGGTCGCGGATGACGGCGATGAGCTTGGCGCCCGGCACGGTCGCCGCGAGGCGGCGGTGGGCGGCCCTGTCCCACAGGTAGAACGGCGTGCTCTCGCCCTTGAGCGTGCCGGCGGGCGCGGCGGCGAACAGCGCCTCGTACCGCTCGCGGCGCCAGATCCACTCCCGCGCGCTGTGGGCGTCGCCGGGGCCGCGGTGGTCGGCGCGGCGCGGCGCGCGATCGTCCAGCAGGAAGTACTTGGGTTCCTTCGGCCTCGAGAGGAACAGGTCGGGGTGCTGCACCAGCGCGGCGTGGATCGCGGTCGATCCCGCCTTCGGTGCGCCGATGACGAAGAAGTCGGGCAGCGCCATGGCCGAACCCCTTTGTCGAGTGATTCAGTAGGGATAGCCTACCTGTACCCATCCGGATGTCGGGATCTGCAACATCGACGAAACCGACGGGCGCGTCGCGCTGCCTAGCCTGTGGTCATGCCCGCCGCCATCGAGATCCGGACGACGGTGGTGCACGGGTACCGCCGCCAGTACCGCATCGGCGGCTGGGACAGCGGCGGGTCGCCCGTGCTGCTGCTGCACGGCATCGGCGACAGCTCGGCGACCTGGGCCGAGGTGCTGCCGATGCTGGCCGAGCACCACCTCGTCGTGGCGCCGGACTTCCTCGGTCACGGCGGCTCGGACAAGCCGCGCGCCGACTACTCGGCGCCGGCGTTCGCCAACGGCATGCGCGACCTGCTGACCCTGCTCGAGATCGAGCGGGTGACGATCGTGGGGCACTCGCTCGGCGGCGGTGTCGCGGCGCAGTTCGCCTACCAGTACCCGGAACTGGTCGAGCGGCTCGTGCTGGTGGCGGCGGGCGGCGCGGGCCTGCGGGTGTCGCCGCTGCTGCGGCTCGCGGCGACGCCGTTCACCGAGATCGGGCTGGCCGCGCTGCGGCTGCCCACCGCGCCGCTGTGGCTCAAGGCGGCGATCGAGCTGCTCTGCCTGCTCGACGCCGACCTCGCCCTCGACCGCACCGACGTGCGGCGCGTGTTCGACGCGCTGCCCGACCGTGACGCGGCGTCGGCGTTCGTGCGCACCCTGCGCTCGGTGGTCGACCGGCGCGGCCAGGTCGTGACCATGCTCGACCGCAGCTACCTCGTGCGCGACATCCCGACCATGATCATGTGGGGCAGCCGCGACGCCATCGTCCCGTCGTCGCACGCCGACACCGCGCACGCCGCCTACCCGGGCAGCCGGCTCGAGCTGTTCCCCGGCGCCGGGCACTTCCCCTTCCGCACCGACGCGCACCGGTTCGTGAAGCTGATCGAGGAGTTCATGGCGACCGAGGAGCCGGCCGTCTTCGACCGCGAGCGCTGGCGGCACCTGCTGCGGGCGGGGCGGCCCGACCCGGCGCATGCGCTGCCGGCGCCCGTGGAGGCGGTCGAGGCGGCGGTGTCGCTCAGCTCGAGCTGACGCTCAGCGGGTGTGCCCGTCGCCGGTGACGATCCACTTGGACGAGGTCAGCTCGGCGAGCCCCATCGGCCCGCGCGCGTGCATCTTCTGCGTCGAGATGCCGATCTCGGCGCCGAAGCCGAACTCGCCGCCGTCGGTGAACCGGGTGCTGGCGTTGACCATGACGGCCGCCGAGTCGACACGGGCGACGAAGCGGCGGGCGGCGTCGAGG
>NZ_JBQCEE010000269.1:0-18222 GCF_051960575.1 Jatrophihabitans sp. | reverse complement strand
CGCGCGCACCGCCGAGGCGCAGCTGCTGGTCGAGTCGGGCTGGGCGCACGAGGTCGTGGCCGACCGGCGCGCGGTGCGGGCGGCGTCGCCGCGCGTCGAGGTCACCGGCGACGAGGTCGAGCAGGTGCGCGACCCGGCGGCGAGGTCGGCACGGCTGTCCAGCCTGGCCCTGCGCACCGCCCGCGAGGCGCTCGCCGCCGGTCGGCCGGTGCTCGTCCAGGTGCCGCGCCAGGGGTACGCACCGTCGGTGGCGTGCGCGAACGACCGCACGCCCGCGCGGTGCGCGCACTGCCACGGGCCGCTCGCGGTCACCCGCACCGGCGCGGCACCGGCCTGCCGGTGGTGCGGGCGTCCGGCCGTCGACTGGGCCTGCCCGGTGTGCGGCGGGCGGCGGCTGCGCGCGTCGGTGGTCGGCGCGGTGCGTACGGCCGAGGAACTCGGGCGGGCCTTCCCGGGCGCGCCGGTGCGCACGTCCGGCGGCGACCGGGTGCTCGCCGAGGTGCCCGACGGGCCGGCCGTCGTCGTGGCGACACCGGGCGCCGAGCCGGTCGCCCCGGGCGGCTACGGCGCGGCGCTGCTGCTCGACGGGTGGGCGCTGCTCGCGCGTCCCGATCTGCGTGCGGCCGAAGAGGCCCTGCGGCGCTGGCTGGCGGCGGCCACCCTCGTCCGCGCCGACGGCCGGGTGATCGTGTCGGCCGACGCCGGGGTGCCCGCAGTCCAGGCGCTGGTGCGGTGGGATCCCGCCGGTTTCGCGGCCCGCGAGCTGGCCGAGCGGGCGGCGCTCGGGTTCCCGCCGGCCGTGCGCATGGCCGCGGTCGTCGGGCCGGCCGCCGGCGTCGCCGACCTGCTGCAGCTGGCGCAGCTGCCCGAGACCGCCGAGCTGCTCGGCACGGTGCCTGCGGGTGACGACGCCGAGCGCGCGCTCGTCCGGGCGCCCCGCCGCGCGGGTGCCGACCTCGCCGCCGCGCTGAAGACGGCGGCGTCCCTGCGCGCCGCCCGCAAGGCGGCCGACCCCGTGCGCATCGTCCTCGACCCGGCCGAGGTGGCCTGATGCCCGAGCGCACGAAATAGACTCGGGACGATGAGCACCGCAGCACCGAACGGCCACCGCGCATGACGATCCAGCCGATCCGCCTCTTCGGCGACCCCGTCCTGCGCACGCCGGCCGAGGTCGTCACCGACTTCGACAAGCAGCTGCACAAGCTCGTCGCCGATCTCGGCGAGACGATGCTGGACGCGCCGGGCGCCGGGCTCGCCGCCCCGCAGATCGGGGTCGGCCTGCGGGTCTTCGTCTACTGGGACCCCGCCGCCGACGCCGTCGCCCACCTGGTCAACCCGGTGTTGCACTTCCCGAGCGACGACGAGGAGGACGGCGACGAGGGCTGCCTGTCGATCCCAGGGCTCACCTTCGACTGCCGCCGCAAGTCGCACGTCGTCGCGCACGGCCAGAACCAGTACGGCGACCCGGTCACCGTCCAGGGTGAGGCGCGGGTGGCCCGGGCGATCCAGCACGAGACCGACCACCTCGACGGCGTGCTGTTCGTCGACCGGCTCACCCCCGAGGTGCGCCGCGAGGCGATGCGCGCGATCCGCGAGGCGCCGTGGGGCGACCGCGCCAACCCGACGATCAAGGTCAGCCCGCACGCGGGCCGCTTCTGACGTGCGGCTCGTCTTCGCGGGCACGCCCGCGCCGGCCGTCCCCGCCCTGCAGCGGCTGCTGGACGCACCCCGGCACGAGGTCGTCGCGGTCGTGACCCGTCCGGCGAAGCCCGCCGGCCGCGGCCGCAAGCAGACCGCGTCGCCCGTCGCCGACCTCGCCGCCGAGCACGGCATCCCGGTGCTCACGCCGGCGAAGCCCGGCGACGACGACTTCCTGGCCGAGCTGCGCGAATTCGCGCCGGACTGCTGCCCGGTCGTCGCCTACGGCGCCCTGCTGCCGCAGCGCACCCTCGACATCCCGACGCACGGCTGGGTGAACCTGCACTTCTCGCTGCTGCCCGCCTGGCGGGGCGCGGCGCCGGTGCAGCACGCGATCCTGCACGGCGACGACATCACCGGCGCTTCGACGTTCCGGATCGAGGCCGGTCTCGACACCGGCCCCGTCTTCGGCGTCACCACCGAGACGATCCGGCCGACCGACACCGCGGGCGACCTGCTCGAACGCCTCGCCCGCTCGGGCGCCGAACTGCTCGTGGCCACCATGGACGGCCTCGCGAGCGGCGAGCTCGTGGCCGTGCCCCAGGCACCCGACGGCGTCTCGATCGCGCCGAAGCTGACCGTCGACGACGCCCGCGTGCCGTGGCAGCAGCCGGCCCGGCACATCGACCGGCTCGTGCGCGCCTGCACGCCCGCTCCCGGCGCGTGGACGATGCTCGGCGACGACCGCTACAAGCTCGGCCCGGTGCGTCCACGGCTCGAGGGCACGCTGGCGCCCGGCGAGATCCGGCTGACCAGAGCCGGCGTCGAGGTCGGCACGCTCGACCGCGACGTCACCCTCACCACCGTGCAGCCGCCCGGCAAGCGCATGCTGCCGGCCGCCGACTGGGCCCGCGGCGCCCGGCTGCCGGAAGGCGCGCGCTTTGTCTGACGCCCGCGGAGCGCGTCGCTCGCGCAGTGGCACCGGACCGCCGGGACGCCCACGTCGCGGCGCACCGAGCCGCCCGCCCGCTGACGACCCCGCGCGGCGGGTGGCGTACGACCTGCTGCGCGCGGTGAGCGCGGACGGCGCGTATGCGAACCTGGCGCTGCCCGCCCTCATCGCCGACGCCCGCCTCGACGAGCGCGACGCCGCGCTGGCCACCGAGCTCGGGTACGGCACCGTCCGCGCCACCGGCACCCTCGACGCCGTGCTCGCGGCCTGCATCGACCGCGACCTGGCCGAGGTCGAGCCCGCCGTGCTGGATCTGCTGCGCCTCGGCGCGTACCAGGTGCTGCGCACCCGCGTGCCCTCGCACGCCGCCGTCGCCACCACCGTCGACCTCGCCCGCACCACCGAGCACGGCCGCGCCGCCGGGTTCGTCAACGCCGTGCTGCGCCGCGTCACCACCCGCGGCTGGGACGCCTGGTGCGACGAGCTCGCCGCCGGCGACCCGACGCGCCGCCTGGCGCTGCAGTACGCCCACCCCACGTGGATCGTCGAGGCCTTCGCCGCCGCCCTCGGGGAGGATGCCGCTTGTCCCCCGGCCCAGGCATCTCGAGTGGCCGGAGACGACTTGGCCGGGGGACAATCGGCATCGGGGGGTGAGCTCGAGGCGGCGCTCGCGGCCGACGACGAGCGGCCGGTGACCCACCTCGTCGCCTGGCCCGGGCGCAGCACGACCGCCGAGCTGGTCGCCGAGAGCGGCGGCGAGCCGGGGCCGTGGTCGCCGTACGCCGTGCGCACGCAGCGCGGCGATCCCGGGCGGCTCGAGGCGGTGCGCGAACGCCGCGCCGGGGTGCAGGACGAGGGCAGCCAGCTCTGCGCGGTCGCGCTGGCGTCCGCCCCGCTCGACGGGCCGGACACGCACTGGCTCGACCTGTGCGCCGGCCCCGGCGGCAAGGCCGCGCTGCTGGCCGCGCTCGCGGCCGAGCGCGGGGCCACCCTGCACGCCAACGAGCTGCGTCCGCACCGTGCCGAGCTCGTGCGGCGGGTGACCGAGCACTGGGGCGTCGAGGTGAGCGTCGGTGACGGCCGCGAACTCGCCGGCCGCGCCGGCGGCTACGACCGGGTGCTGCTCGACGCGCCGTGCACCGGGCTCGGGGCGCTGCGCCGCCGCCCGGAGGCCCGATGGCGCCGCGACCCCGCCGACGTGCCGCAGCTGGCCGAGCTGCAGCGCGAGCTCCTGGCCGCGGCGCTGCGGCTCGCCCGCCCGGGCGGCGTCGTCGCCTACGTCACCTGCTCGCCGCACCTCGCCGAGACCCGCGACGTCGTGGCGGGCCACGACCTGCTCGACGCCCGTCCCCTGCTGCCCGGCGTGCCCATGCTGGGGGACGGGCCGACGGTGCAGCTCTGGCCGCACCGACACGGCACCGACGCGATGTTCCTCGCGTTGATCCGGCGGCCGATGGGGGAGGGTGGCCAGTGACCACTCGCACCCGAGGAGGCCGCGTGCCGCACCGCCACGCCCGCTTTCGTATCCGCTCCCGCGTCGTCGTCGCGGTGCTCGTCGGGCTGGCGACCCTGTGCTCGGCACTGATCGGCGCGTCGAGCGCGTCGGCCCTCACCGCCGGCACGGTCGCGCCCGACCCGAAGGTCGGCGGCATCCTGCTCGCCGGCCAGGCCCAGCACTTCTGCACGGGCAGCGTCGTCGCGAGCCCGCGACACGACCTCGTCCTGACGGCGGCGCACTGCGTCGTCGGCGACGGCCACCGCCTGCGCTTCGTGCCCGGGCTCGACGGCAGCTCACGCCCGTACGGCACCTGGCCGGTGACGCGGGTGTACCTGCGTCCAGAGTGGATCGGCGGGCACGACGACCAGCACGACTACGCGTTCCTCGAGGTCGCGCCGATCCGCTGGCACGGCGCGCTGCGCAGGCTGCAGGACGTCGTCGGCGCCAACCGCATCGCCGCGGCGCCGGCGAACGGCCAGCGGGTGGCGGTGACCGGGTACGTCGCGGGCACCGGCGGCCGGCCGATCCGTTGCCGCACCAGCGTCTACTACCGCGGCGCCTACCCGGCCTTCGACTGCCACGGCTACCACGGCGGGGTGAGCGGCAGCCCCTGGGTGGACAACGGCGTCGTGCGCGCGGTCATCGGCGGCCTGCGGCAGGGCGGCTGCGTCGAGTCGACCTCGTACAGCTCGCAGTTCGACGCCGACCTCCTGCGCCTCTACCGGCGCGCGTCGGCCGGGTACCACCCGAACGTCGCCCCCGCGCCGACCGACGACGGCTGCTGACCCGCCGCGCTCGACCCGCCGGCGATCGCGGCGACCCGCGGCCCCGTTGCCCCGCGCCGACCCGCGCGCGCGGGGGTCGGGCGTGTCACTGCGGGGCAAGCCGGGCGAGCACCCGGTCCTAGACTCGACGCGTGCCCGAGACCCCCGCAGGACGTGCCCTGCCCGTCGCCGGCACGCCCGAGCCGATGATCGCGCCGAGCATCCTCTCGGCCGACTTCGCGCACCTGGCCGACGAGGCCGACGCGGTCGACAACGCCGACTGGCTGCACGTCGACGTGATGGACGCCCACTTCGTCCCGAACCTGACGCTCGGCCTGCCGGTCGTGCAGAGTCTGCGTAAGGCCACCGCGCTGCCGCTCGACTGCCACCTCATGATCGACGACCCCGACCGGTGGGCGCCCGGGTACGCCGAGGCCGGCGCCGCGAACGTCACCTTCCACGTCGAGGCCGCGCACGACCCGGTGCAGACGGCGCGCGCGATCCGTCGGGCCGGCGCCCTCGCCGGCCTCAGCGTCAAGCCGGGTACCCCGCTCGAGCCCTACCTCGAGGTGCTCAAGGAGTTCGACACCCTGCTCGTCATGACCGTCGAGCCCGGCTTCGGCGGCCAGAAGTTCATGGCCGAGGTGCTGCCGAAGGTGCGGCTCGCGCGCGAGCACGTGCGCGCCGGGCACCTGCGCCTGTTCGTCGAGGTCGACGGCGGTATCGCGGACGACACCATCGAGGCGGCCGCCGAGGCGGGCGCCGACGTCTTCGTGGCGGGGTCCGCCGTCTACGGCGCCGACGACCCGCGCGCGGCCGTCGAGGCGCTGCGGGCGCGTGCCCGCGGCGCGATGACCGGCTGAGGTCGCGCACGTGGACATCGACGACGACATCGCCATGCGGCGGGCCCTCGCGCTCGCCGAGAACGTGCGCGGGCTCACCAGCCCGAACACGCCGGTCGGCGCGGTGATCCTGGACGCCGACGGCCATCTCGCCGGCGCCGGCGCCACCGCCCCGCCGGGCGGCCCGCACGCCGAGGTCGTCGCCCTGCAGATGGCGGGGGAGCGGGCGCGGGGCGGCACCGCGGTGGTCACGCTCGAGCCGTGCGCCCACACCGGCCGCACCGGCCCGTGCACCGAGGCGCTGCTCGCCGCCGGCGTCGCGACCGTGGTCTACGCCGTCGACGACCCGAATCCCGTCGCCGCCGGCGGGGCGGAGGTGCTGCGCGGCCGGGGCGTCACCGTGCGCGCCGGCGTGCTCGCCGACGAGGCCGAGGCCGGTGCCCTGCAGGCCTGGCTGCACGCAACCCGCACCGGGCGCCCGTTCGTCACCTGGAAGTTCGCGGCGTCGCTCGACGGCCGGGTCGCCGCGGCCGACCGCACCGCCCGCTGGATCAGCTCGCGAGCGTCGCGGCTGGACGCGCACGCGTTCCGCGACGTCGTCGACGCCATCGTGGTCGGCAGCGGCACCGTGCTGGCCGACGACCCGCAGCTCACCGCGCGTGACGCCGACGACGCGCTGCGCGACCGGCAGCCGCTGCGGGTCGTGCTCGACCGCCGTCACCGCGTGCCGCCGACGGCGCGCGTGCTCGACGACGCCGCCGAGACCCTCGTGCTCGACACCGCCGTGCCGCGCTTCGCCCTCAAGGCGCTGTTCGACCGCGGTGCCCGGCACGTGCTGCTCGAGGGCGGCCCCACGCTGGCCGGCGCCTTCGTCGAGGCGGGCTGCGTCGACGAGGTGATCGCCTACATCGCGCCCGTGCTGCTCGGGGCCGGCCCGGCCGCCCTGAACGACGCGGGCATCAACACGATCGCCGATGCGTTGCGTCTGCACGTGGAGTCGATCGCCCCGCTGGGCGACGACGTGAAGATCGTGGGACGCCCCTCGCGGGCGGCCCGGACGGAGGGTTGAGCGCAGATGTTCACCGGCATCATCGAGGAGATCGGGGAGGTCGTGGCGGTCGAGCCGCGCGGCGACTCCGCGGTGCTCACCCTCGCCGCCGAACGCATCACCGACGACCTCACCCACGGTGCGTCCATCGCGGTGAACGGCGTCTGCCTCACCGTGGTCGGCTGGGACGGGGAAGGACGCGTGCGCATCGACTTCGACGTCATGGGCGAGACGCTGAAGCGGTCGTCGCTCGGCGCGCTCGGCCCCGGCAGCACCGTGAACCTCGAACGCGCGACCCGAGCCGACGCCCGGCTCGACGGCCACATCGTCCAGGGGCATGTCGACGGCACCGGCGTCGTCGTCAGCCGTACGCCCGGCGACGCGTGGGAGTCGGTGCGCTTCGGCCTGCCGGCCGAGCTCGCCCGCTTCGTGGCCGAGAAGGGCTCGATCGCGGTCGACGGCGTCTCGCTCACCGTCAGCGCCGTCGGCGACGACTGGTTCGAGGTCGGGCTGATCCCCGAGACCCTGCGCGCCACCACGCTCGGCACCAAGCAGCCGGGCGACCCGGTGAACCTCGAGATCGACGTCCTCGCGAAGTACGTCGCCCGATTGATGGGAACGAAATGACACTTCGACTGGACCCCGTCGAACGGGCCATCGCGGACATCAAGTCCGGCAAGGCGGTCGTCGTGATCGACGACGAGGACCGCGAGAACGAGGGCGACCTGATCTTCGCCGCCGAGCTCGCCACGCCCGAGCTGGTGGCGTTCATGGTGCGGTACACGTCCGGCTACATCTGCGTCCCGGTCACCGAGACCGACGCCGACCGGCTCGACCTGCCGCCGATGTTCCACACCAACCAGGACCGCCGCGGCACCGCCTACACCGTCACCGTCGACGCCCGCGAGGGCGTGAGCACCGGCATCTCGGCCAGCGACCGCGCGCACACGATCCGGCTGCTCGCCGACCCCGACTCGAACGCCGCCGACTTCAGCCGCCCCGGCCACGTGGTGCCGCTGCGGGCCAAGGACGGCGGCGTGCTGCGGCGTCCGGGGCACACCGAGGCGGCCGTCGACCTGGCCGTGATGGCCGGCCTGCACCCGGCCGGCGTGCTCTGCGAGATCGTGAGCGAGAAGGACCCGGCCGGCATGGCCCGCGGCGACGAGCTGCGGGTCTTCGCCGACGAGCATGACCTCGCGCTCATCTCGATCGCCGACCTCATCGCCTACCGCCGCCGCTTCGAGAAGCTGGTCGAGCGGGTCGCCAGCGCCCGGGTGCCGCTGCGCTACGGCGAGTTCCAGGCCGTCGGGTACTCGTCCAGCTACGACCAGCGCGAGCACGTCGCCTTCGTCTTCGGCGACATCGGCGACGGCGAGGACGTGCTGGTGCGCGTGCACTCCGAGTGCCTCACCGGCGACGTCTTCGGCTCGCTGCGCTGCGACTGCGGCCCGCAGCTCGACGCCGCGCTCGGTGCCGTCGCCCGCGAGGGCCGCGGTGTCGTGCTCTACATCCGCGGGCACGAGGGCCGGGGCATCGGCCTGCTGCACAAGCTGCAGGCCTACCAGCTGCAGGACGCCGGCGCCGACACCCTCGACGCCAACCTCGAGCTGGGCCTGCCGGCGGACGCCCGCGACTACGGCACCGGCGCGCAGATCCTCGTCGACCTCGGCATCCACTCGATGAAGCTGCTGACGAACAACCCGGCCAAGCGCGCGGGCCTCGAGGGCTACGGCCTGCGGGTCACCGGCCGCGTGCCGCTGCCCGTGCACGTGAACCCCGAGAACATCCGCTACCTCGAGACCAAGCGCGACCGCATGGGTCACGACCTGCAGTTCATCGACGACGAGGCCTCCGCCGAATGAGCGGGCACGGGGCGCCGGAGATGGGGCCGGTCGAGGGGGCGGCCGATCTCAAGGTCGCGGTGATCGCCAGCCGGTGGCACACCCAGGTGATGGACGGCCTGCTCGACGGCGCCCGGCGTGCCCTGGCCGACTCGAAGGTCGCCGACGTCACCGAGCTGCGCGTTCCCGGTGCGTTCGAGCTGCCCGTCGCGGCACGCCGCCTCGCCGACGCCGGGTTCGACGCCGTCATCGCCCTCGGGGTCGTCATCCGCGGCGGCACGCCGCACTTCGACTACGTCTGCGAGGGCGTCACCATCGGGCTGACGCAGCTGAGCCAGGACACCGGCGTCCCCGTCGGGTTCGGCCTGCTCACGTGCGACACCGAGCAGCAGGCGATCGACCGCGCCGGGCTTCCCGGCTCGGCCGAGGACAAGGGCTACGAGGCCACCGCGGCGGCGCTCGAGACCGCCGTCACGTTGCGCCCGTACTCACGCTCCCGCTGAGGGACGGCCGCGCCGGTCACCGATACCGTGGGTCTCGAGCACCTTCGAAGGGAGGCCCCGTCATGGGCGGTGACACCACCATCGTCGTCGGCACCGACGGCTCGCAGACCTCGTTCGCCGCGGTCGACCGCGCGGCCCGGCTGGCCGCCGACGCCGGCGCCACGCTCGTGATCGCCTGCGCCTACGAGCCGCAGCGCGGCCACGACGTCGAGCGCGCGCAGGACATCCTCGGCCCGGACGCCGCCTACCAGGTGGTCGGCTCGGCGCCGGCCGACGAGTCGCTGCGCACCGCGTCCGAGCGAGCCCACGCCGCGGCCGCCGACGTCAAGGTCGAGACGACCGCGATCAGCGGCAAGCCCGACGCCGTGCTGCAGCAGGTGGTGCGCGAGCGCAACGCCGACCTGCTCGTCGTCGGCAACCGCGGCCTGAACACCCTCGCCGGCCGGCTCATCGGCTCGGTGCCGCTCGACGTGCTGCGGCACACCCCGGTCGACGTCCTCGTGGTGCACACGACCTGAGATGGCCGACGCGGTTCCCGACGACCTCGACCTGCGGCAGCTGGTCGAGCGGCTCGAGCGGCTGGTCCTGCAGGGCGAGCGGCGGTTCACCGCCGACGAGGCGGCCGTCGAGGCAGGCCTGACCCTCGACGAGGCGCGGCAGCTGTGGCACTCGCTCGGCTTCGCGACCGAGCCCGACGAGCAGGACGAGCGGCTGTTCGGTGACAGCGACGTCGAGGCGATGCGGCTCGTCCAGCACCTCGAGGCGTTCGGGCTCGACAGCGCCGAGTTGCGGTCGTCCATGACCCGGTTCTTCGGGCAGACGTTCTCGCGGCTGGCCTCGATGGAGGGGCAGATCCTGCTCGACCACCTCGCGAAGAACCCCGAGGTGCTCGCCTCCGCCGACGGTGCCGTCGCGCTCGCCGACGAGGTGCTGCCGGTGCTCGAACGGCTGCAGAACTACGTCTGGCGGCGGCAGCTCGCGAGCTACCTCTCGCGCATCGCAGCGACCGCCGACGAGGGCGTGGGCGCGAGCGACGACGTCTGCGTCGGGTTCGCCGACCTGGCCGGGTTCACCTCCCTCACCCGCCGCCTGGACGAGAAGGAGCTGCGCTCGCTGCTCGAGCGGTTCGAGTCCCTCGCCGGCGACATCGTCGCGACCAACGGCGGCCGCATCGTCAAGACCATCGGTGACGAGGTGCTGTTCACCGTCGAGGACCCGCGGTGCGCGGCCGAGATCGCCCTGCAGCTCCTCGCGGCGGCCGACGGGCACGACGACATGCCCGACCTCCGCATCGGCGTCGCCCGCGGGCCGATCGTGCGCCGCATGGGCGACGTCTTCGGCGCGACGGTGAACATCGCCAGCCGGCTGACGAAGCTGGTGCGCCCGGGCAACGTGCTCGTCGACCGGGCGATGAGCGAGGCGCTCGAAGCGCTGGAGGGCTACGAGCTGCGGTCGCTGCGTCCGGCGGACGTGCGCGGGTATCACCGGTTGCACAGCTGGCGCCTGCGCCGGGCCGAGCGCTGAGCGGCGCCGGTACCCTCGCCGCTGAGATGAAGACCTTCGACCAGCTCTTCGCCGAGCTCACCGACCGGCAGCGCACGCGTCCGGCGGGTTCGGCGACCGTCGAGGCCCTCGACGCCGGCGTGCACGCCCAGGGCAAGAAGGTGGTCGAGGAGGCCGCCGAGTCGTGGATGGCCGCCGAGCACGAGTCGGCCGAGCGCACGGCCGAGGAGATCAGCCAGCTGCTGTACCGCGTCCAGGTGCTGATGCTGGGCAAGGGGCTCACCCTCGAGGACGTCTACCGACATCTGTGATGGCGTCGCGTCCCGCTGTTCATTTCGATCAGACAGGCTCCGTCCATGCTCCGCATCGCCGTTCCGAACAAGGGCTCGCTGTCCGAGCCCGCCAGCCAGATGCTCACCGAGGCGGGGTATCGCCAGCGCAGCGACACCCGCGAGCTCGTGCTCGCCGACCCAGACAACGACACCGAGTTCTTCTTCCTGCGGCCCCGTGACATCGCCGTCTACGTCGGCTCGGGCCAGCTCGACGTCGGCATCACCGGCGAGGACCTCCTGCTCGACTCCGGCGCCGACGCCGAGGCGATCCTGCCGCTCGGCTTCGCCGGCTCGACGTTCCGCTGGGCTGCCATGCCCGGCACCATCAGCGGCATCGGCGACCTCACCGGCAAGCGGATCGCCACCGCCTATCCCGGGGTCGTCCAGGCCTGGCTCTCCGAACGGGGGATCAGCGCGTCGGTCATCCGCCTCGACGGCGCGGTCGAGACCTCGGTGCGGCTCGGCGTCGCCGACGTCATCGCCGACGTCGTCTCGACCGGCACGACGCTGCGCAACGCCGGGCTCGAGATCGTCGGCGAGCCGCTGCTGACCAGCCAGGCCGTGCTCATCCAGCGCACCGGCACCGCCGCGTCGCCCCGCGTCGAGCAGCTGGTGCGCCGGCTGCAGGGCGTGATCATCGCCCGCCAGTACGTGCTGATGGACTACGACATCCCCGACGAGCTCGTCGAGCGGGCCGTCGGCATCACGCCGGGCATCGAGTCGCCCACCGTCTCGCCGCTGCACGAGCGTGGCTGGTCGGCCGTGCGGTCGATGGTCAAGCGGCGCGAGACCAACCAGGTGATGGACGAGCTGTGGGAGCTTGGCGCCCGCGGCATCATCGTGACCAGCATTCATGCATGCCGTCTGTGAGTGACCCGTCGCCCGTGACCGAGCAGCCCACCATCGTGTCCGCCCGCCCGATCCGCACGGCGCGGCTCGCGATGGCGTCCGCGGCAGTGGTTTTCGTCGTGATGGTGGCCGTCGCGTTCCTCGAACCCAGCCACAACGCCGGGGCCCACTTCGGGGTCAAGGACCAGGTCTTCACCGTGATCATCGGGGTGATCCTCGCCGTCGGGCTGCTGCTGCCGACCCGGCCCCGGTTGGTGGCCGATGCCGACGGCGTGCGGGTGCGCGGCTTCGTCGGCGCCTGGAAGACGGTGCCGTGGGAACTCGTGCAGCGCGTCGAGTTCCCGTCGAACGCCCGGCTGGCGCGGCTGGTGCTGCCCGGCGAGGAGCTCATCGCCATCGCCGCCGTGCAGCGCTACGACCGCGAGCAGGCGGTGTCGGCGATGCGCGGCCTGCGCGGGTTGTTCGCGGCCACGCGGGCGACACAGGAAAAGACACCGCCGCAGGAGTAGACAGGCGGTCGTGGACGCCGCCCCGCTGCTCGGTGCGGCGCTGCTGCTCGTCCTGCTTGCCGCCCTGGCCTACGTGCGGTTCCGGCACCGCGACCTCGGCAGCACCGCCGACCGGGCCACCTTCACGACGCTGCACACGGCCGCGCTGGCGACACCGGGCCTGCGCGAGGGGCTGACCCCGCACGGTGCCGAGCGGGCGGTGAGGCACCTGCGCGCGCTGCTCGGCGCGACGGCGGTCGCGCTCGTCGACGGCGACCGGCTGCTGGCCGCCGACGGCGGGCCGCACGAGCACACCGCGCTCGCCATGACGCACGCCGCCGAGGTGCTGCGCAGCGGGCGCACCGACGTGCGCCGCGACGTGTCGTGCGGCGCGCCCGACTGCCCCGTGCGCACGGCCGTCGCGGCGCCCCTGACCGACGGCGACACCGTGGTCGGGGCGCTGGTCGCGTATGGGCGCGAGGCATCGGCGACCCGGGTGCGGGCCGTCGACGAGGTGGCCGGCTGGGTGTCGGGGCAGATCGAGATCGCGTCGGCCGAGGCGCAGCGCACGCGGCTGATCGAGGCCGAGCTGCGCGCGCTGCGCGCCCAGATCAGCCCGCACTTCGTCTACAACTCGCTCACCGCGATCGCGTCGTTCATGCGCACCGACCCCGAGCGGGCGCGCGAGCTGCTGCTCGAGTTCGCCGACTTCACCAGGTACGCGCTGCGCCGCGGCGGCGAGTTCACGACGCTGGCCGACGAGTTGCGCAACGTCGAGCGCTACCTCGTGCTCGAGCAGGCCCGCTTCGGTGACCGGCTGCGCGTCACCGTCGTCGTCGCGCCGGAGGTGCTGCCCGTGTCCGTGCCGTTCCTCGCCGTGCAGCCGCTCGTCGAGAACGCCGTGAAGCACGGCTTCGAGGGGACGGCGGGGGCGGTGACGGTGTCGATCGTCGCCGCCGACGCGGGGGACGAGGCGGTGATCAGCATCGAGGACGACGGGGCGGGCGCCGATCCGGACGTCATCCGCCGGGCCCTCGAGGACGCCGACGACACGCGCCGGTCGATCGGGCTGGGCAACGTCGACGCCCGGCTGCGGCACGTCTACGGCGACGCCTACGGCCTCGTCGTCGAGACAGCGCCGGGTGCGGGCACCCGAGTCGTCCTCCGCGTGCCGAAGTTCGCGCCCGGCGCGATGGCGGGTTGAGCGGCGAGGATCGCGGCCGATGGGGAGGGCCTCGTCGGTCGGAGGGTGTGGCTGTGTCGTTCGTGCGCCGCGTGCGGCTGTGGTACCAGCTCGTCTGCGCCCGTGAGGACGCGCGCCACCTGGGCGTCGTCGTGCCGTCGGGTGTCTGGGCCTGCGCTCCGTGCCGGGGCGTCTTCCTCGACGACCTGGAATTCGTGGTCCACGCCCACTGATCCGTCGTTTCTGGCGGCGCGCGGGGTTAGCCTGCGCGCATGATCGGTGCGGCGCAGGGCGACGGTGGTGCCCTGCGGGCCCTCGTCGTCGACGACGAGGCGCCGGCCCGCGACGAGCTCGCCTGGCTGCTGCGGCAGGACGACCGCATCGCCGCGGTGCGTACGGCGGCCGACGCGGCCGAGGCGCTGCGGCTGCTGCACGACGAGCCGGTCGACGTGCTGTTCTGCGACATCAAGATGCCGGGGCTGGACGGCGTCGAGCTGGCCCGGGTGCTGAGCCGGTTCGCGTCCCCGCCGCAGATCGTGTTCGTCACCGCGTACGACGACCACGCGGTCGAGGCGTTCGACCTGCACGCGGCCGACTACGTGATGAAGCCGGTGCGGGCCGAGCGGCTGGCCGAGGCGGTGCGCCGGGTGGCGGGCTCGGGTGCGCCGCCGCCGGAGGACGAGACGATCCCCGTCGAGCTCGGCGGGGTCACCCGCTTCGTGCGCCGGTCGGAGGTGCGCTTCGTCGAGGCGCAGGGCGATTACGCGCGGCTGCACACGGCCACCGGCAGCCATCTCGTCCGGGTGCCGCTGTCGGTGCTCGAGGAGCGGTGGGCGGCCGCCGGGTTCGCCCGCATCCACCGCAGCACGCTGGTCGCCCTGGCCCACGTCGACGAGGTGCGCACCGTCGACGGCCGGTGCAGCGTGCGGCTGGGCACCGAGCCGCCGGTCGAGCTGCCGGTGAGCCGCCGGCACACGCGCGAGCTGCGTGACCTGCTGGCGCGGCGATGAGGCCGCGCTCGGTGGGGTGGTGACGGGGTGACCGAGCGGGTGCGGGTGACGCATCGGCGGGTGCAGGCCGCCCGCCGGGCGCCGGCGCGTGCGGTCGTGCACGAGATCGACGAGCAGACCCGCCTCGGCGAGGTGTACATGTCCTCGCTGATCCGCAGCCAGCGCCGGCTGGCCGTCGTCACCGTGCTGACGGTGGCGCTGCTGCTCGGCGGCGTGGCCGTCGCCGGGGGCGTGGCGCCCGGGTTCGCCCGGCTGCGGGTGTTCGGGCTGCCGGTGCCGTGGCTGGTGCTCGGCGCGCTCGTGTACCCGGCACTCATCGCGCTGGCCTGGTACACGGTGCGGCACGCCGAGCGCAACGAACGCACCTTCACCGAGCTGGTGCGCCGCCGTGAGTGAGCGCACCGCGGCCGTGCTCGCCGTGGTGGTCGTGGCGCTCGCGACGACGGTGGCGGGCTCGTTCGGGTTGCGCCGCGCCCGCACGACGAGCGACTTCTACGTCGCGGCCCGCGCGGTCACCCCGCGCTGGAACGCGGCGGCGATCGGCGGCGAGTACCTGTCGGCGGCCTCCTACCTCGGCATCGCCGGACTGATCCTTGCCTACGGCTTCGACATGCTCTGGTATCCCGTCGGCTACACCGCGGGCTACCTGGTGCTGCTGGCGCTGGTGGCGGCGCCGCTGCGGCGCAGCGGGGCGTACACGCTGCCGGACTTCGCGCAGATCCGCCTCGGGTCGCCGCTGGTGCGCCGCGTCGCGTCGCTGCTCGTCGTGGTGATCGGCTGGCTCTACCTCGTGCCGCAACTGCAGGGTGCCTCGCTCGCGCTCGGCACCCAGACCGGTGCGCCGTCGTGGGTCGGCGGCCTGCTCGTCTGCGTGATCGTGCTGGTCTCGGTCGTCGTCGGCGGCATGCGGTCGATCACCTTCGCCCAGGCGATGCAGTTCTGGCTGAAGTTCGTCGCCCTGCTTGTGCCGGTGCTCGTGCTGGTCGGTGTGTGGCAGCACCGCGACGACGCGCTGGGCCGTGGCCATCCGGTGGCGCAGCAGCACACGGTCGTGCGGCTGGGCGGCGCCACGACCGTGCAGGTGCCGGCCGACGAGACGCTGCGGGTCGCGGGCAGCGTCGACGGGCGGCGGGTCGACGGTGCCGTCAGGCTCACCGCCGGCGTCCACCGGCTCGGCGCGCACACGACGGTGACCCTCGAGCGCGGCGACGTCGTGCCGGTGCTGCACGGGCTGCCCGCCCGCGACAACGCCGCCTGGCTGCGTCCGATGGGATCGGGGTCGCCGCACCCGCTCTACGCGACGCTCTCGCTGATCATCGCGATCTGTCTCGGGACGATGGGGTTGCCGCACGTGCTCGTGCGCTTCTACACCAACCCCGACGGCCGCGACACGCGGCGCACGACGCTCGTCGTCATCGGGCTGTTGTCCGGGTTCTACCTGCTGCCGACGATCTACGCCGCGCTCGCCCGCCACTACGTGCCCGACCTGCTGCTCACCGGGCGCACCGACGCCACGGTGCTGCTGCTGCCCGGGCGCATGCTCGGCGGGCAGGCAGGCGTGCTGCTGTCGGCACTCGTGACGGCGGGCGCCTTCGCCGCGTTCCTGTCCACCGCGTCCGGGCTCACCGTCTCGGTCGCGGGTGTCATATCGCAGGACGTGCTGCGGCGCGACGGCGCCGCACGGGGCGGACGCGAGCAACGCATCCGGTCGTTCCGGCTCGCCGCCGTCGCCGCGGTGCTCGTGCCCTACCTGCTCAGCCTGCCCGCGCAGCGGCTCGGCCTCGCGGCCGTCGTCGGGCTCGCCTTCGCCCTCGCGGCCGCGACATTCTGCCCGCTGCTCGTGCTGGGCATCTGGTGGCGCGGGCTCACCGACGCCGGCGCGCTCACCGGGCTGCTCACCGGCGGGGTGCTCGCCACGGCGGCCGTCGTCTCGACGCTGACCTACGCGCCCGCGCACGGCTGGCCGGCCGCACTGCTCGCCCAGCCCGCGGCCTGGGCGGTGCCGATCACGACCGCGGTCATGGTCGGCGTCTCGCTGGCGACGCCGCGGCGCGTCCCGGCCGACACGGCCCGGGTCATGGTGCGGCTGCACGCGCCCGAGGCCGTGCTGGCCGAGCTGTCGGCCCACCGTTCGTCGCGCTGAACCGACCGTTCGGCGCAGGCGCGTCCCCGTCCGGCGACGAGGTCCGACGTCCGGCGACAGCGTCTCGCGCGGTGACCGGCGTCACTGGCACGGTCGGCCTGTCCGGTCCGACGCAGTGATTCGCAGTGACAGGAGACTCCGCCATGACCACCATCCGCGGTACACAGCAGGACGAGGTCGTCAGCACACCGACGACCACCGGTGCGGGCTTCGCCGATCCCGGCCCGCTCGGCCTGGCCGGCTTCGCCGGCACCACGTTCTTCCTCTCCGTCATCAACACGAACATGCTGGGCGCCTCGGTACAGACCGTCGTACTGGGGCTCGCCCTGTTCTACGGCGGCATCGCGCAGTTGCTCGCCGGCATGTGGGAGTTCGCCAAGGGCAACACCTTCGGCGCGGTCGCGTTCACTTCGTACGGCGCCTTCTGGCTCTCGTTCTGGTACCTGCTCGAACACCTGCCGACAGCGGCCAAGCCGAACGACCTGTTCCACGGTGTGGGGCTCTACCTGCTGGTCTGGACGATCTTCACCGCGTACATGACGGTGGTCGCCAGCCGCACCTCGGGCGCGATCCTCGCGGTCTTCGCGCTCCTCACCCTGACCTTCCTCGCGCTGACCATCGGCTGGTTCGCCTACTCGGCGAAGGATTTCGCGGCGAACAGCAGCGGGTGGATCCACCTCGGCGGCTGGCTCGGGCTCGTGACCGCCGCCGCGGCCTGGTACGCCTCGCTCGCCGGCGTCATGAACGCGACCGCGAAGCGCGTCGTCTTCCCGACCTTCCCGCGCTAGGTTCGGGCGTATGACCGAGACGCTGTCGAACCTGTCCCACGAGAGCCGTCGCTTCCCGCCGCCGGAGGCATTCACCGCGAGCGCGAACGTCACCGAGGGCGCCTACGACGAGGCGAACGCCGACCGCCTCGCGTTCTGGGCGAAGCAGGCCGAGCGGCTCACGTGGGCGCAGCCGTGGACGGACATTCTCGACTGGTCGGGCGCGCCGGTGGCGAAGTGGTTCATCGGCGGCAAGCTCAACGTGGCCTACAACTGCGTCGACCGGCACGTCGAGGCGGGTCACGGTGAGCAGGTCGCGTACCACTGGGAGGGCGAGCCCGGCGACAAGCGCGCGATCACCTACGCCGAGCTGAAGGACCTCGTCTGCCAGGCGGCGAACGCGCTGACCTCGCTGGGGGTGCACCGCGGGGATCGGGTGGCGATCTACATGCCGATGATCCCCGAGACGGTCGTGGCCATGCTGGCCTGCGCCCGCCTCGGCGCGCTGCACACCGTGGTGTTCGGCGGGTTCTCGTCCACCGCCCTGAGCGACCGGATCATCGACTGCGACGCCCGAGTCGTGATCACTGCCGACGGCGGCTACCGGCGCGGTGCGCCGTCGGCGCTGAAGCCGGCGGTGGACGAGGCACTGCTGAAGTGCCCGGACGTGCGGTCGGTGCTCGTCGTGCGGCGCACGGGGCAGGACGTCGAGTGGGACGCCGAGCGCGACGTGTGGTGGCACGAGCTGGTCGACAAGCAGTCGACCGAGCACGAGCCCGAGGCGTTCGACTCGGAGCACCCGCTGTTCGTCATGTACACGTCGGGCTCGACGGGCAAGCCGAAGGGCATCCTGCACACGTC